>NZ_JAGPYT010000007.1:0-125642 GCF_024453995.1 Corynebacterium sp. CCUG 51687
AGCGGGGGAATATCGTGCGGGGACATGGGTGCGGACCTCCTTCAGGTTCTGGCCCACAACCAGCCTGCCACCTAGGGAAAAACTAGGAATTTGGTGTTGTGACCAACGAGCTTGACACCAAATTCGCGCTTTTCGAGTAGGCCCTGAAGCGTTTCCCCAGGTCGCGAAAATCCAATGCGGGAATTTGGTGTCACCCCAACCGAGCCGAGTGCCAAAAGACGCAACACCTTTTTCGCGACCTGGGCTTTTCCCGAGTTCCTCGGAAGGAAATGCGTCCTTTGGCACTGGCTCCTAGAGCGCTAGCGGCAACCTACCTGAGGCGCTCCTTGCGCAGCTGGTCCACCTCGGGCAACGCGAGTGGGGTGAGTTCCTGGGCGTCGATGCCGAGGGCGCGGGCGAGGAGGAGGTCGGCAAGTTCGGGGTTGCGGGCCAGGGCGGGGCCGTGCATGTAGGTGGCGATGACACTGCCCTGCACAACGCCCTCAACGCCAGCCCGAGAACCAGCACCCACGTTGTTACCCACGCCGCGTTTCACCTGGCCGAGTGGGGAGGCGTCGGGGCCGAGGGTGGTGCCGCCCATGTGGTTTTCGAATCCGGTGAGGGGGGCGGAGAGGCCGTCGAGAAGTGGGTGGGATTGGACTTCCCCGATGGCGCGCTCCGGCATGGGGGAGGTGTGGACGTCGAGGACGCCGATGCCGGCGACTTCCTTGCCGTGGGCGGTGAAGCTGTGGCCGAGGACCTGCATGCCGGCGCAGACGGCGAAGACGGGGCGGCCGGCGTCGATGGCGCGCTGCAGGCCGGGGGACGCGTTGAGGCGGGAGGCCGCGATGATTTGGGCGGAGTCTTCGCCGCCGCCGAGGGTGTAGATGTCGCAGTCGGAGGGGATGTCCTCGGTGAGGGGGATGGGCCGGATGTGGGCGTCGATGCCGCGCATGCGGGCTCGTTGGCGCAGGACGAGGGCGTTGCCGTCGTCGCCGTAGGTGCCGAGTACGTCGGGCAGCAGCAGGCCGATGGTCAAAGTGTTAGTCACGGTCCAGCTCCTTGTGTAGGTCCTTTTTGAGGTCGCGGAAGGCGGTGTAGTTGGCCAGCACTTCGACGCGGCCGGGTGGGCAGGCGCGGATGGCGTCGACGCAGTTGTGGATCAGTTCGTGTTCGATGTCGGCGTAGAGCAGGCGCACGGCGAGGTCGGTGCCGCGTTCGCCAGCGGCTTTGACGGCGATGCCGTGGAAGTCTTCGAACTTGACGTCCCAGAGCCAGGAGAGGTCTTCGCCGTCGGCGACTTGGCCGTTGACGGCGATGACGAGGCCGTCGGCGGTGCGGTCCACCATGGAGAGGGCCTCTTGCCAGCCTGCCGGATTCTTGGCCAGCAGGAGGCGGACTTCGTGGTCGCCGAAGTGGATGGTGGAGTAGCGTCCTGCGACGTCTTGGACGTCGGCGACGGCGGCGAGCGCGGAGGCGAGTGGTACACCGAAGACGTCGACGGCGCAGGCTACGGCCTGTGCGGCGTTGCCGCGGTTGGCCCGCCCCGGCAGCGCCAGGTCAAGCGTGACGACGCCCCCATCCGGGCAGCGCAGGCCGTCGTCGGTGACGGCGTAGGTGGGGGTGGGGCGTCGAAACTCGGAGCCGTCGGGGAGGGGTTCGACGGCGTACCAGTCGTCCTCGGTGCGTACGACGTGGCCGCCGCTGCGGGGGTTGGTGACGGAGTCGCCGAGCCAGCCGACGCCCGCGGAAACCCAGATGACGTTGGGGTGGTCCCAGGCGACGGAGGTCATCAGCACGTCGTCGCAGTTAGCGATGACGGTGGCCTCCGGGTGTGCGTTGACGGCGCCGCGGAGGGCGCGCTCGATCTTGTTGATCTCGCCGACGCGGTCCAGCTGGTCGCGCGACAGGTTGAGCAGCACGAACGCCTTCGGCTGCAGCCGGTCGGCGACGTGGGGGACGTGCAGCTCGTCGACCTCGAGGGCGATCGTGGAGGCGTCCTTGCCCGCCATGAGCGCGGAGATGATGCCGGCGTCCATGTTGTCGCCGCCGTCGTTGGTGGCGACGGTCCTGGTGGAGCGCAGCGCCGCTACCAGCATCTTTGTGGTGGTGGACTTGCCGTTCGTGCCCGTCACCAGCACGGACGGGCGCCCCTTGGACAGGCCTGCCATGATGTTCGGGTCGATCGCGTTGGCAACGAGCCCGCCGATCATGCCGCCGGCGCCGCGGCCGGTGGCGCGCGACGCGAACGTGGCGGCCTGCGCGGCGGCCAGCGCAACAGAGGTACGCAGTTGTGAGAGCATGCCTCTACGTTAGTCGCGCGCTACGGCCTGGAGAAACTCTTGCGCGCTGAGCACCGGGATGTCTTTGCGGTGCGCGTGCATCGCTTTGCCTCGCAGTTCGGCGCCGCGGGATGGGGCGTCGGAGACGACGAGGGAGGCGGTGCGTGTGAGCTTTTCTTGGTAGTTCAGCCCGGCGTCGAGCGCGGCCTGGATGAGCTCGTCGGGGTCGACGGCGACGTCGTCGGAGATGGAGATCTCCATGCCTGGCTTGAGGCCCGCACCCGTGTAGACGCCCGGATTATCGACGTCCCCTTCGCGCTTATGCGCGTCCACCCGCAGTGCGGAGCGCTGCAGGCCGAAGCGGTCCGCCTTGAGGTCCTCCGGTTCGATGCTGGTCAGCGTGCCGTTTTCGCGCAGCTGCAGGTACACCGCGACGAGCTTCAGTGTGGCCGCCCGGGAGAGTTCCTCCTCGGGGACGCTGGCGCGCTCGACGGTGGCGGTGGCCGGTTCGGAGAGCACGCCGACTTGGTTGGCCACGGCGTTGAGTCGCTCGTCGATGAGGATGTGGCCCTGGCGGCGTGCGCTGCCGAGGATGTCCACGATTGCTTCGGGGCGCGGGATGTGGCCGACGCGCTGGCGGCGCCGGTTGTGCTTGCGGGCGCGTTGGCGGTTGGCGCGGGCGGCGGCGTTCATGGCGCGGCGCGACTCGGAGACGAGGTACCCCCACTCCGTGGGGCTGTCGAGCACGATGAGGGTGCGGCCGTCGATAAGCTTGTTGAGTGTCTTGAGGTGCCGCGCGAACCGTGGCGCCTGGGCGAAGTCGCTCTTCTCCAGGTTGTGCAGGTGGCGTGGGCCGGCGTCTTTGACCGGGTTGAATACGGCGTGGAAGTCCTCGCCGACCTCGCCGTTTTCGTCGAACGTGACCGCATCGAGGGTGAGCAAACGCCCCGTGGAGGGGTGGATGCTTGTCGAAAGGGCGCTTACCGCGACGAACGGAAAGAGCTCGTGGTCAGGTGTTGTCATCACTCTGATAGTAGCTATGGCCACTGCACGCGGTGTAATGGCCCGCCGAGCGGCGTGTCCGACTGGATCTGCAGGCCGCCGAAATTGTACTGGTAGTCGGGGGCAGGCGCTGGTGCAGGGGCCGGCGCGGGCTGTTCCTGCGCGGGAGCGGGCTGCTGCACAGGCGCTGGTGCAGGCGCAGGGGCGGGCACGGGCGCAGGCGCTGGGGCCTGCCACACCGGGGCCGGTTGTGCTGGCACCTGGTACGCCGGTTCCTGTTGCGCCGGGGCTGGCGCCGAGGCCGGCTCAGACGCGGGCTCCGAAGAAGGCGGCGTGGTCTCCTCGGTGGTCTGTTCCGTCGACCGCTTCGAAGGTTCCGGCTTCTGGCCGGACTTGCTCGGGGAGTGCGCAGGCTCCGTCATGTACGTGGAAACTGTGTCCGGCGAGCCGCTCCACTGCTCGCTGAACGCCACCGAGCCGATCAGCGCGATCAGCAGCGCGCCGATGACAGCGGCTACCCAGCGCATCGGGTGGATCGGCTGGTTCTTCTTCGGCTGCGCCTCCGGGGCCTTCTCGTCCGCCGGGGTCTCCACGGCGGGGAACTCCTCCGAATCAGCCTTCGCTGCGGCGGACTTGGCCACCGCGTCGGCGCTGTCTTCCAGCTCCTCTGGGCGTACCACGGGGATCACGGTGGTCGCCGACATCGCCGAGGTATCCGGGTGGCGCGGGTGGACCTGCACCGGCGGAATCGGGGAGAGGGGCGGAAGCACGTCCGGGGCGAGTGGGCCAACGGTCACGCTCAACGACGGCTTGCCACCCAGCGGCGCGAGGTAGCCGTGAGCTACCGCCAGCAGGCCACGCTCGCTGAGGGACTGCAGCGTCGGCAGCAGCGCGGTGGCCACTGGCCCCACCAGGGTGCCGACGGCCCGATCCCCAATCGCGACCTGCACAGTATCTTCGGCGGCATCCTCAGTGGCGCTCAGCGTGAGCAGGTAATGCTTCCGGTCCAGCACCGAAACTTCCTGGGCTTCCTGCGCGTCCGGGAGGAAGGAGACGTCGTAGGTGCGGGTGTCGTCGAGAAACACCCACGGCTCGGTCGGGGGCTGGTTGGTGGGGATGCACAGGCCGGGGCGTGGCAGGCGGAGGACGGTTTGCAGGGAGCCGTCCGCAAGGCGGGTGGCGCGCACCGTGACCTGCGGGATCATCGAGGCTTCCACGATCCAGGACAGCTCCGCGTACTCGCGCGCGTCCGAGGCGCTCATGCTGCCGAGCACCGAGTCCTGGAAGTGAATGTCGAACCCGCCGCCCACAGCGCGCGGGATAAGCAGCGCCGCGAGGTCCGCAACGCCCGTATCGGCAGAATCGAGCAGGTGAATGATGTGCTCTTGCTCCGCCTCGTGCACCGGGATGTTGCGAACAGCACCAAGCCCGTGGTCTGGAACCACGTATGTTGTTGCCATTTCGCCCTGCCTTACCCGGTGCTGCCTCGCCAGTAGATAAATCTCCGAGCAATGAGTATAAGGCGCGCACCTGGGTAAACGCATGTCGACCTGTGGAGGCGTGTGACGCGTCACGGTCGTACGCAGCGCGGATTCTTATACGCTGAGAGAGGCGTAAGAGAAGCGAGCGCGCTTTATCACTCGCATCTCAGTCCGCCAGGCAGAACGACCCCCCTGACGGGGGTGGAGCTATGCGACGGTCGAGCGGTTCACCGCGGACACGATGGCCTGCATCGACGCCAACGTCGTCGATCCTGCCACGCCAGCGCCCCACGCACACTTGCCGTCGACATCCGCGTAGATGTAGCAGGCCGCGTCGGCGTCGTCACCCGCGGAGCGGGCGCGCTGCGAGTAGTCCTGCACCTCGACGTTGATGCCGATGTTCTCCAGAGCGTTCGCGAACGCCGCGATCGGGCCGTTGCCGACACCTGTGACTTCGTGGTCCTGGCCGTTGTAAGTCACCTTGGCGCGGATCCCGGTCGTCGTGGCGTCCTTGCCTTCCTCATCCGACGTGCGGAAGGAGTGCAGCTCCAGTGGCGAATCCGGGTCCAGGTAGGTCGTGGCGAAGATGTCCCACATGTTCTTCGAGTTGACCTCGCCGCCCTCGTTGTCGGTGATGTTCTGCACCACCGCGGAGAACTCCGGCTGCATCGCCTTCGGCATATCGATGCCGTGGTCCGTCTTCATGATGTAGGCAACGCCACCCTTGCCGGACTGGGAGTTGACGCGGATGACGGCCTCGTAGTCGCGGCCCACATCCTTCGGATCGATCGGCAGGTACGGGACCTCCCACACCGTCTCGCGCAGCTCTTCCCACTGCACCTCGGTGGAGTTTGCGCCTGGGCGCACCTTGCTCGCCAGTGCGTCCAGGCCTTTATTAATAGCGTCCTGGTGCGAGCCGGAGAACGCCGTGAAGACCAGGTCGCCGCCGTATGGGTGGCGCTCGGGGACGCGCAGCTGGTTGCAGTACTCCACGACGTCGCGGATGCGCTGGATATCAGAGAAGTCGATCTGCGGGTCGACGCCCTGCGTCAGCATGTTCAGGCCCAGTGTGACCAGGTCGACGTTGCCGGTGCGTTCACCGTTGCCGAACAGGCAGCCTTCGATGCGGTCCGCGCCCGCCATGTAGCCCAGCTCGGCCGCGGCGATGCCTTCGCCGCGGTCGTTGTGGGGGTGCAGCGACAGGATGATGGAGTCGCGGCGCTTCAGGTTGCGGTGCATCCACTCGACCGAGTCCGCGTACACATTTGGGGTAATCATTTCGACGGTCGCCGGCAGGTTGATGATCATCGGCTGCTCAGGGGTCGCGTCCATGATCTCGACGACGGCGTCGCACACCTCAGCCGCAAAGTCCAGCTCAGTGCCGGTGAAGGACTCCGGCGAGTACTGCCAGCGCCAGTTCGTGTCCGGGTAATCCTTCGCGATGCCCTTGATCAGCTCCGCCGCGTCCGTCGCCAGTTTCTTGATCGCCGGGCGGTCTTTCCGGAACACCACTTCGCGCTGCAGCTTCGACGTCGAGTTGTAGAAGTGCACGATCACGTTCTTCGCGCCCGAGCACGCCTCGAACGTGCGACGAATCAGGTGCTCACGGGCCTGTACCAGCACCTGGATGGTGACGTCATCCGGGATCATGTCCTGCTCGATGATCTCGCGCACAAAGTTGAAGTCAGTCTGCGAGGCGGACGGGAAGCCCACCTCGATCTCCTTGTACCCCATCTCCACCAGCAGGTTGAACATGCGGCGCTTGCGCTCTGGGTTCATCGGGTCAATCAGGGCCTGGTTGCCGTCGCGCAGGTCCACCGCGCACCACTGTGGTGCGTGCGTGATGGTGGCGTCTGGCCAGGTGCGATCCGGCAGGCGGATAGGCTCTACCTCCTGCGCAAACGGCAGGTAGCGGTGCGCTGGCATCTTCGATGGCTGCTGCTTATTCCAGGCTGGTTGGGTGGTCATTGTGGCTGTTCTCCTTCGTGGCGAGTTTCACGGTCGGCGTGCACAAACTCCGCGACGGGCGCCGGCCGTGTTACAACGAGGCCTGTATCCCGCCGCGGCAGATTAGGAGCAGCAGCTGATGTGACATGCGCCAAAGCATACACGGTTTGCGCCTATCCCACTTGAATACTGACCCGTGTGAGCATCGCCGCGCTGGCCAGCATCATAATTATCGACGCCACCATCGCCACCCAACCCCCAACACTGGACACGGCGAAGTTCTCCCCAAGCAGCACGATGCCCAAGGTGAGTGCAACCAGAGGCTCAACAACCTTCATGGCCGGCAGCGTGGTGGCCAGCTTGCTGGCGCCGAACGCGAACTGCTGCACTGCCGTGCCCAGCACCGCGCAGGCCAGCATGGCCCAGAACTGCCACGACTCCACAAGTCCAACGACTCCGCCGTGTACGTAGGCGTCCACAGCCACCTTGGAAAACACCGCCAGGTAGCCGAAGATCGCGCCGCACAGGATGCCGTAGGCCAGCGCCTGCGTAGCGGCGCCACGGGTGCGGGCGAACGCGACCGTCCCGACCATCCAGGCCAGCCCAACCCCGATTGCCAGCACCCAGCCGACCATTCCCGGCGGGGCGGTGCCCGGCACCGGGCGGCCCACCAGGATCACCACCGCAACGAAAATGGTCAGCAGCGTCGCCCACGCCGTGCCCTGCGGCGACATTGTGCGGTGCTCCACGCGCGCCGAAAGTAGCAGCGTGAACATCAGTGACAGCACCAGAATCGGCTGGACTACCAGCAGGGATCCGAACGCCAGCGCCAGCGCCTGAAATCCGTACGCGGCCAGCGCAAGGGCGAGCGATGCCCACCAGGCGGGGCGTCGCAAAGAAGAAAGCGGTGAGGGATTGACCTCCGTTGTGGAGCGGCCGGCGCGCAAGATGCGGTGGCGCCACACCGTCCCCACCGCGATGAGCAGCGCAGACGTGAGCGCAAAGCTAATCGCAAGGAAGTCGTTCTGCATGGTCAACGATAATACTAATTTTCTGTGCCATGTCGCCCCATAGTCGTTTTTGGGACGCTATTCTTATAGTGCGGATTTTCACGCGACAGTTTTTACACCGATGGAAGGTTCTACCATGGCATTGATCGTGCAGAAATACGGGGGCTCGTCCCTCGAAAGCGCCGACCGCATACGCGCGGTTGCTGAACGCATCGTTGCCACTAAGAAGCAGGGGCACGATGTCGTGGTGGTGTGTTCCGCAATGGGCGACACCACCGACGAGCTGCTGGACCTCGCCGCCCGCGTCAACCCAACGCCGCCAGCCCGCGAGATGGACATGCTGCTCACCGCAGGCGAGCGCATCTCGAACTCGCTGGTCGCGATGGCGGTCGCATCCTTCGGCGCTGATGTGCAGTCCTTCACCGGCTCGCAGGCGGGCGTCATCACCACCGAGCGCCACGGCAACGCCCGCATTATTGAGGTGACGCCGGGCCGCGTCCAAGAAGCTATCGACGCCGGCCGCATCGCCATCGTCGCCGGCTTCCAGGGCGTCAACCGTGACACTAAGGACGTCACCACCCTCGGCCGCGGCGGGTCCGACACCACCGCCGTCGCCCTCGCCGCCGCCCTCGGCGCCGACGAGTGCGAAATCTACTCGGACGTTGACGGCGTTTACACCGCCGACCCACGCATCGTCCACGATGCCCGCAAACTCGACAAGCTCTGCTTCGAAGAGATGCTTGAGCTCGCCGCGTCCGGCTCGAAAATCCTTGTGCTGCGCAGTGTGGAATATGCGCGCGCATTCAACGTACCCATGCGGGTGCGTTCGTCATACAGCAACGATCCCGGCACCCTCGTCGCCGGAGCATTGGAGGATATCCCCATGGAAGAAGCAGTACTGTCCGGCGTTGCCACCGACGCGTCCGAAGCGAAAATCACCATCCTCGGCGTCAAGGACCTGCCAGGGGAGGCCGCCAAGGTGTTCCGCGTCCTCGCCGACAACGAGATCAACATCGACATGGTGCTGCAGAACATCTCCAGCCTCCACAACCTGACCACCGACATCACCTTCACCCTCCCAATTGCCGACGGCCCCCGCGCCATGGAACTGCTCAAGGCCCTCCAGGCGAAAGAAGGCTGGGACAACATCACCTACAACGACCAGATCGGCAAGGTGTCCCTCATCGGTGCAGGCATGAAGACCCACCCGGGCGTCACCGCCGACTTCACCGAAGCACTTCGCGACGCCGGCGTGAACATCGACATGATCACCACCTCCGAAATCCGCATCACTGCCGTTGTACGCGAAATCGACCTTGAGGAAGCTACCCGCGCTATCCACGACAAGTTCGAACTCGGCGGCGACGAACCAGCCATCGTCTACGCTGGCACCGGACGCTAAGAAAGGACACACTTCATGACCACCATCGCAGTAGTAGGTGCAACCGGCCAGGTCGGCCGCGTCATGCGCGAAATCCTCGCCGAACGAGACTTCCCAGCGGACAAAGTGCGCTTCTTCGCATCACCACGCTCCGCGGGTAAGCACCTCGAATACCGCGGCCAGGACGTCGTCGTCGAAGACCTCACCCAGGTCACCGAAGACTCCGTCGCCGACGTCGACATCGCGCTCTTTTCCGCAGGCGGCGGCACCTCCAAGCAGTGGGCCCCAGTCTTCGCAGCCGCCGGCGCCACCGTCGTAGACAACTCCTCCGCGTGGCGCAAGGACGACGACGTCCCCCTCATCGTCTCCGAGGTCAACCCCGACGAAGCCAAGGCGCCAGCCAAGGGCATCATCGCGAACCCGAACTGCACCACCATGGCAATCATGCCCGTGGCCAAGGCACTCCATGACGCCGCCGGCCTTCACACCATGCGCGTAGCCTCCTACCAGGCCGTATCCGGCTCCGGCCTCGCCGGTGTGCAGGCGCTTGCAAACCAGGTCGCCGAAATCGGCGAGCGCAACACCGAACTCGCCCTCGACGGCTCCCTCCTCCAGCCCGAGGAGCTCGGCCCATACGTCGCACCCATCGCCTTCAACGCGCTGCCACTCGCCGGCAACCTCGTCGACGACGGCACCGAAGAAACCGACGAGGAGCAGAAACTCCGCAACGAATCGCGCAAGATCCTCTCCATCCCAGACCTGCGCGTCTCCGGCACCTGCGTCCGCGTCCCAGTGTTCACCGGGCACACCATGGTCGTCCACGCCGAGTTTGAGAAGGAAATCACCCCTGACCAGGCTCGCGCCGTCCTGGAGGCCGCGCCGGGCGTCTCCGTCGTCGACGTACCGACCCCTCTCGCCGCCGCCGGCAAGGACGATTCCCTCGTCGGTCGCATCCGCCAGGACCAGGCCGTCGACGGCAACCGCGGCCTCGTGTTCGTCGTCTCCGGCGACAACCTGCGCAAGGGCGCCGCACTGAACACGATTCAGATCGCGGAGCTGCTTGTGAAGTAGCTTTTCTGGCTTCTTGAGGGCGCTTGAGGGCGGTCCCCTGGGGTTTGCTCCCTGGCGGGGCCGCTTTTCTGCTTCGGCTTTTGGGGCAGGCCGGTCCGTGACCAGGGAAATGCCCCAATACTTTCTTGGATCCTGGGTTTGAGGTGTGGTTGCTAGGTAGCCAGTGCCAATGGACGCACCGGAAAACATCTAGCACATTGCTGACCTGCAGTGTTGAATGGCTGCACCAAAACCGGTTGCGTCCTTTGGCACTAGGCCTCTCTGGGTGCACACCAAATTCGCCCATGCAGAATCAACGACCTGGGGAAACGTTCCGACTCCTCTCCTGGCACTAAGGGGAAAAACAGGAATTTGGTGCGCTCACCCTTGTAAGAGCCAAAGAAAAAGTGCCAAAGCACGCATCTTGCGTCCCTTGGCACTTGGCTGGGCAGGATTATTTAGCCTGGCTCTCAGCCTCTTCCGTCTCGAGGACTTCTTCCGCTTCGAGGGCCTGCTCGGCCTCTTCGATCATGGCTTCCTTGAAGTCCTTATTTTCCATGACGGACTTCTCGGTAATCTTGTCCAGCTCGCGCTGGTCGTGGCGGGTGAACTTCACGCGCGGATCGAGTTTGTCCTTCATGAGCTCGAGGGCGCGGCGTCGCAGGCTGCCTTCGTGGCGCAGGGTTTCCGAGCCGCGGATGCGGGCTGATGTGACCACGACGATGAGTACCAGGCCCAGGTAGCCCAGGATCGGGTAGACGAACGAGATTAAGTCCTTGAAGCCGACGAAGGACAGGACGAACCCGATCAGGCACGCGGAGATGTAGATGACGCGGAACTTCTGCTGGCGACCGCGTGCCAGGCGCTTGCCCAGGGCGTAGAACATGCCCAACGAGGTGGCGAAAATCATGCCGAAGATCACGAACGTCATGATGAGGCCGAGTGTTGGGTTGATGTTGTTGATGAGGGTGAGCATCGGCATGTCGTGGCCGTTGACGTCGCTGATGCTGACCATGAGGCCCATGCCGAGCAGGAGCAGCATCGCGAGGTAGGCAATACCGCCGAAGAGGCCGCCGAGGCCGGTTTCGCGCGGATCGAGGTAGTTGCCGCCGATGACGACCGCCATGGACACAACGCAGATGAAGTTCAGGCCGGTGTAGTTCAGTGCGGCGATCCACCAGTTTGGCAGCTCGGTTGCGACGTCCTGGGCTGCGATGTTGATGCTATCCCAGTCTGGCTGCGCGTTGACGATGGTCCAGGTGCAGCCGCCGATCACGAAGATCAGGAGGAATGGGGTGAGGATGCCGATCGCGCTGGTCACCTTATTGACGTCCAGCATGCCAACGCCGAGCACCATTGCCAGCATGATGACCGCGCCGATCCAGACCGGGATACCGAACTGCTGGTTCAGGTTCGCACCCGCACCTGCGAACATGATGAACCCGATGGAGAACAGCGTGATGATGGTCGAGATGTCCAGAACCCAGCCCATGACCTTGCCAGTGATGTTACCGAGCACTTCCATGTGTTCAGTCGCCTGGAAGTAGGAGCCAAGCTGGAGGATGGAGATACCGCCGACCAGCATCAGGGCCGAGCTCAAGAGTGCTCCCCAAATGCCTTGCGTGCCGAAGGCTACAAAGTACTGCATCGCTTCCTGGCCGGACGCAAACCCGGCGCCGACAACGATGCCGATGAAGGCAAAGGAGATCGCTATTGCGTTTCGAATCATAAAAGGCAGTGTAGTTGATGGGTTGGGCCTGGTCGGTGAATTCGGAACCTTTTTGGTTTGGTTCCAGGTGGATCATTCGTCCGTGTTGGCGCGCTGCGCTGCGTCCCTTTTGCGTTTGAATGCGAAGACGTCGTCGGCGTAGAGGCGCCGGTGCGCCCCGACTTTGTGGCCGGCTAATTGGCCGGTGTCGATGAGCTTCACGACGTGAGGTCTGGACACGTGGAGGAGGTCCGCCGCCTGCTGGGTGGTGAGCTCTTTTTGTACCGGAACAATTTCAACCGGCCTGCCCTCCGCCTCGTTGGCGAGCACTTCGCGTAGTGCAGAGGCGGCGGATCGTGGAATCCGTAGCGGCTGCTGGGACCCATCGACGACAATGTCGACGCTGCTCGAGTGGGGTTGTGAAAGCGCGATGTCAAGGTCTTCGAGGGCCTGCTGTGCAATAAACGAAAAGGGGGTAATGAGCTAGGTCTGTTCCGTAAGTCGCATGATGTCTTTTCGTGCGCGGGCGACGCGGGAGCGGATGGTCCCGATGCGCACGCCAGCGATTTTGGCGGCTTCCTCGTAGCTGTAGCCGAGCACTTGCGTGAGGACGATGGCTTCGCGCCTGTCGGGGGCGAGTTCGTTGAGGAGGTTGTGGGCGTCGATAACTTCGGGCCACAGGTTCGGGTCGTCGGTGCTGGGCTGTTGGTTGGCGACGTCGTCGTAGTCACTGTTGGTGGCGCGCGGGCGACTGCGGTCGTGGCGCACGGAGTCGATCCAGGTGCGGCGCGCGATGGAGAGGAGCCACGTGCGGGCGGTGGAGCGGCCGGCGAAGCGCGGGAGGGCGCCGAGGGCGCGCAGGTAGGTCTCTTGGGTGAGGTCGTCGGCGGCGTCGTGTCCCGCGAGGTGGGCGAGGAGGCGCCAGACGTCGTCTTGGGTGGCGGCGATGAAGTCGGTGAGGGCAGCTTTGTCGCCCCGGCCGGCCCGGAGGGCGAGGTCGGTGACGTACTGGCTATCGCTGCTGTTCACGAATAAAAAGGGTACCAGTATTGGAAAAACCCTTGATGCCACTCTGATATTCGCGTACTGTATAAATCGAACCCTAACAATAAGGAGGGCCTAACAATGGCAGAGAAGAACGTAGACCACATCCTTTCGAACGGCGAACGTCCAGCGGGCAAGGGTCAAACCACCCAGCTCAGTGGCCAGCCCGTCCCATCGGAAAACGTGAGTGTTACGCAGGGCCGTCAGGGCGCGAATGTCCTGGATGACATTCACCTCATCGAGAAGCTTGCGCACTTCAACCGCGAGAATGTCCCCGAACGTATTCCACACGCGAAGGGCCACGGAGCATTCGGTGAGCTGCACATCACCGAGGACGTGTCCAAGTACACGAAGGCGAAGCTCTTCCAGCCTGGCACCGTCACCCCGATGGCTGCACGCTTCTCCACCGTTGCTGGTGAGGCAGGCTCCCCAGACACTTGGCGTGACGTTCACGGTTTCGCACTGCGCTTCTACACCGAAGACGGCAACTATGACATTGTCGGCAATAACACCCCGACGTTCTTCCTGCGCGACGGCATCAAGTTCCCGGACTTCATCCACTCCCAGAAGCGCCAGCCGAACTCCGGCCTGCGCGATGACGAGATGCAGTGGGACTTCTGGACCCGCACCCCTGAATCTGCTCACCAGGTGACCTACCTGCTCGGCGACCGCGGCACTCCGAAGACCTCCCGTCACCAGGACGGATTCGGTTCCCATACCTTCCAGTGGATCAACGAGGAAGGCACCCCAGTTTGGGTCAAGTACCACTTCAAGACCCGCCAGGGCTGGGAGTGCTTCACCGACGAAGAAGCCACCGAGAAGGCCGGCACGGACCCGGACTTGCAGCGCGAGGACCTCTTCAATGCCATCAAGGATGGGGACTACCCAATCTGGGACGTCAAGGTGCAGATCATGCCGTTCGAGGAGGCGAAGGACTACCGCTTCAACCCGTTCGACCTCACCAAGACTTGGTCGCAGAAGGACTACCCGCTTATCGACGTCGGCTACTTCGTCCTCAACCGTAACCCGAAGAACTTCCACGCCCAGATCGAGCAGCTGGCACTCGACCCAGCCAACCTGGTCCCAGGCGTTGGCCTGTCCCCGGACCGTATGCTGCAGGCGCGCGTCTTTGCGTACTCTGACCAGCAGCGTTACCGCATCGGCGCCAACTACAAGGACCTGCCGGTCAACCGCCCGATCAACCAGGTGAACACCTACGCAGAGCGCGGCTCCATGGCGTACTTCTTCAACGAGGAGAACGAGCCAAACTACAGCCCGAACTCCTACGAGAAGGGCGCCGGCTACCTCGACGACGGCGAAACCTCCGCCAGCGGCCAGGACCTCGGCCTCGCCGAGAACCTCTACATCAACCCGGACCCGGAGGGTACCGATCTGGTGCGCGCCGCCTACGTCAAGCACGCTGAGGATGACGACTTCGGCCAAGCCGGCACCCTCTACCGCGACGTCTTCGACGACGCCGCCAAGGAACGCTTCGTGCACAACATCACCAACAAGATGATGGCGATCACCAACAAGGAGATCGAGGAGCGCGTCTACGAGTACTGGGGCAAGGTCGACGCTGACCTGGAGACCAAGGTTCGCGAGTCCCTTGCTGCTAAGCGCGCTGCGCAGCAGAAGTAACCCTTAACGATTTAAGCCCGCCAGGACGGTGACGTCCCGGCGGGTTTAGGTGTTTGTTGGGTACAGACACGGCGCCACCCCGAGCGTTTTGTTCGTGTCGAGGTGTTAATGGAGTGCGATGCTGGTCGCCGGAAATCGGCTCGGGCGGGTGAAAATGCGCGACCTGCATCGCACTCCTTTAAGCCCACGCTATGAATGGTTTTGGGCGCCAGCAAACCCCAGAACCGGAACCTAGATCCGGTGGTTCGGCCGGTTCGGGTGCCGGTCGCGCTTATCGGAGACGGTCACGCCGTAGAGGGTGCGGCCCATGATGAAGGAGCCGACGGAGCCGACGATCCATACGCCGGCGATGGCGATGATGGCGCGGAGGAAGTCATTGAGGTCGAATCCGGTGGTGGACCAGGACCAGATCAGCTTCGCAACGACCAGGATCGGGAAGGCCAGGCAGACGGTTGGGCCGAGCAGGTTCGCGCGGGTTAGGGCGTCGGGGGCGCGCAGCTGCAGGAGCGCGGTGGCGACTACGAGCAGGGTGGCTACGACGACGAGCGCTGCGACTATGATTTCGATGATGGTCATTAGCGGCGTCCTCTCGTGATGATGCGGGCCATGGAGATGGTCGGGATAACGCCACAGACGAGGCCTGCGAGGATGGCGATTTCGTAGCCGATCATGGTCTGGGTCCAGATGGACCAGACGAGGAAGATGGTGACCATGGCGTAGAAGATGAGGTCGGCCATGACGGCGCGGGAGAGTTCGTCCTTGACCAGGATCAGACCAGCGAGGCCGACGAGCAGGCTGAGCGCCATGACGATGACGCAGCCCATGAGGATCGTTTCAAACATGTTCTAGTCCATCCTTTCCGCTGGTGGCAGGGTGTGGTCGTCGGGGTCGCCGAGGTCCACGTAGGGGTCCCACCCGATGGATGCGGGGTCCAGCGGGGTGGCTTTGACCGCCGGGTTGATGCGCTCCTCCATGTCGATGAGGCCGGCGATCTGATCTAATGGGTCGCTGCCGAACGCCGCTTGGACCAGCAGCACCATCGGTCTGCCTTCCTGGGCGGGGTAGCGCAGCCCGAGGGACAGCGTGCCCGGGGTGACGGTGATGGAGGTGGAGTACCAGAAGACCTGCCAGTCGGTGGTCAGGCGCAGCGGGTAGTAGATGATGATCGGGTCCAGCCCGGTGTTGGGCTTGAAGGCGGCCGCGGCGGCGCTGAAGCCTGCGGCGAAGATTTCCTTGATGAGCCAGGCGGTGTAGCCCACGCCGTGTACGAAGCGTTGCAGCATGGTTAGTTACCTCCTTGGAGGGTGTCCACATCGGGGATGCCGATGGCGTCGTCGCCGAGGACGGCGGTGGTGTAGGAGTCGACGTCGAGAAGGCTATCGACGGCCGCGGTGCTGGCTGCCCAGAGTGGGCCGGCGCCGATGAACATGCCGAGGGACATGAACATGAGCAGCGCGGACGGTGCGAGCAGCTTCGCGCGGACGTTGAGGGCCTTCGGGTAGTGCTGCATTGGGCGGCCCCAGAAGACGCGCTTCCAGACGCGCATCATGGACAGCAGCGCACCGAAGGACGCGACGATGATGGTGGTGATTGCCACCCAGGAGCGCCAGTCGCCGGGTGTAGCGGCGGCGAGCACGATGGTGACCTTGCCGAAGAGGCCGGAGAACGGCGGGAAGCCGACGATGGAGAACGCGCCGGCGACGAAGACGGCGGAGGTGAGCGGGTCGCGGCGTGCGAGGCCGGACAGCTTCGAGATGGTGCCGGTGCCGTAGGTTTCCTCGATGGCACCGACGTTGAGCACGAGTGCTGCGATGGTGATCATGTGGTGCAGCGTGTACATGAGGCCGGCGGCGAGGGCGTAGCGGGCGTCGTCGTTAGTAAAGGCCAGCATGATGAGGATGAACGGCATGCCGTTGACCATCTGGTAGCCCAGGACGCGGCGCATGGTGTGCTCGGCAAGGCCGGCGAAGCCACCGATGAGCATGGAGATCACCATGATGACGATGATCAGTGCGTTCCAGCGCGCGTCCATGTCGAAGATGACCACCCAGATGCGGAAGAGCATGTAGACGGCCACCTTGGTGTGCAGGCCGGAGAACAGGCCCATGACGGCGGCACTGGTGGAGGGGTAGGTGCGTGGCAGCCAGGTATGGACCGGGAAGACGCCGGCTTTGGCGGCGATGGCGATGACGACCAGGCCGGTGGCCACGGTGATCGGGCCGTTGCCGGCCGCGGCGCCGCGCAGGGCGGCGATGTTGACGGCGCCGGCAACACCGTAGATGTAGCCCACGCCCATCACGAGCAGTGTCGACGCTGCCAGGTTCACCAGCACGAACGTGCGGGCGGACAGCAGGCGGTTGCGGGTGCCGGTCATGGCGATGAGGCCGTAGGACGGCAGCAGCATGACCTCGATCATGACGAAGAAGTTGAACAGGTCCGCGGTGAGCAGTGCGCCGGAGACACCGGTGATAAGCACCAGGGTTAGCGGCGTGAAGTAGCGCGCCTGGGTTTCACCGGCCACGCTGGCGAACCAGTTGGAGGTCAGCGCCACGATCATGGTGGTGATCAGCATGATGGCCGAGAACTGGTCGGCGGCGAAGGAGATGCCGACGCCGCCCTGGTACAGGCCGATGACGTGGGAGATGGTGCCGTGCTCGGCGGTGTAGCTGTACAGCCAAATTGCCAGGCCGAGGTTGATGGCGGGGATGATGAGGCCCAGGGCGTCGTTGCCGCGCTTCCAGGGACTGAGCGTCGTCACCGCTGCCATGATGAGCGGCAGGGCGACGAAGACTGGGAGGATTGCGTCCGCACTCATGCGCGTGGTGCTCCTTCCGTGTTGTTCATCTTGTTCGGGTTGAGGCGCGCGGTGCGGCCTGCGGTGGACAGCGCGGACGGGCTCAGGCGCATCAGGTCGTAGGTGCCTGCGACGCCGGTCGGGTTGTCCATGGTGTCGTCATCCTTGCCAAGTGAGGCCAGCATGAGCAGGATCGTGGTCGTCGCCATGGCGATAACGATGGCGGTGAGCACGAACGCCTGCGGCAGCGGGTCGGACAGGTCGGCGAAGGCGGTGCGGGAGGGGAATGCCTCGCCGCGCCAGGCGCCGATGCCGGTGGCCAGCAGTGTCAGGTTGGAGGCGTGTCCGAACAGGGACATGCCGAAGATGATGCGGACCATGCCGCGCTGGAGGATCATGTAGACGGACCCTGCAACCAGGACCGCGATGGTAAGTGCCATGACCATGTGGTTTACAGCTCCTTCGTGGTAACTGGGCGCGGGTTTTCCGCGGGGTTGAGTGGGGCTGGGTGAGCGTCGACAGGCTCGGCGGGCGCCTCTGGCTCTGGCACGTCCGGCAGCGGGTTTTCGCCGCCGCGGGTGTAGGTGAGGTCGGAAATCTCGGTGCCGGGGCGTAGGTAGCCGCCGAGCGCGTTGAGCGCCTGCGTGACCATGCCGAGCACGGCGAGGTAGATGCCGAAGTCGAAGATGAGGGACGTCGTCATGTGCTCCCCGGCGATGGTGCCGTGGATGGCGTACATGAATCCGCCTTCGAGGAATCCGAGGAAGCCGGAGCTGATGGCGATGATGATGCCCCAGCCCGTCAGCCTGATCGGGGTGAGTTGCTTGACGACGTACGCGTCCGCGCCACGGGACAGGTAGTTGAGGCCGAACGCGGTGGCCAGCACGAGCGCTGCGACGAAGCCGCCGCCGGGCGCGGTGTGGCCACGGAAGAAGATGAGGACGGACAGCAGTGCGAGGATCGGTACGACGAGCGCGGACGCCTTGCGCAGTGGCAGCGAGTTGAGCTGCGACTGGCCGAATGGGCGTGGGCGGGTGCCGGCCTCGAACATGTGGCGTGGCATGGACTGGACGACGGCCGCGATGACCACTGCCGCCATGCCGAGCACGGAGAGCTCGCCGAGGGTATCGAAGCCACGGAACTCAACGATGATGACGGCGACGATGTTGTCGGCGCTGGTCATCTTTCCTCCCTCGGTGAGGTACCACAGGGCGAGGTCGGAGCGGTCGTGGCGGCCCAGCAGGGCGTAGACGCCGAGGAAGGCGACCACGCCGGCGATGGCAGCGACGACGGCCGCGAAGACCTTGCGTGAGGTCGGGGTCTTGGGGAAGGTGCGTGGCTGGTAGCGCAGCACCACCATGATGATCACGACGGTCAGCGACTCGACGAGGAACTGGGTCAGCGCCACGTCGGGTGCGCCGAGCATGAGCATCTGCAGCGTCATGCCCACGCCGGTGGTGCCCAGCAGTACCGCCGCGGCGAGGCGGGAGCGGGTGCGCACCAGGCCGATGACGGACAGGGTGATGATGGCGAATGGGATGAGGTCCCACCACACGTCGATGCCTTCGGCGCGCGGTGCGAGTGGCATCCCGTCGACACCCTCGGTGAACACCGCGGTGCTCACGCCGAGGACGAGGATGCACAGCACTGTCGGCAGCAGGTGGCGCGACGGGTTGAACGTGTCCGCCATCGCGCCGAGCCAGCGGCCCACCTTGGAAAGCCCGCGGACCATGGCGTTGAGCAGGTCATTGCCGCTGGTTGGCAGCAGCTGCTTGTTCTCGACGGCCGCGAAGAACGGCTTGCGCACGAAGAGGACGAAGCAAACACCCAGCACGAGCACGATGAGCGAGACGATGAACGGCGCGTTCAGGCCGTGCCACAGTGCCAGGTGCGAGTGGAACTCGGTGTCGCCAGTGATGGTGCGCACGCCCGCGTTGATCGGGTTGTCTACCCAGCCGAGCGTGAACGGCAGGACCAGGGAGGTCAGGCCGGGCAGCGCGGCTGGCAGCCAGAGCGCGACGGGCGCTTCGGTGACGTGCGGCATGGGCTTGGTGCCGTCGATAAATGCGCCGAAGACGATCTTCGCCGAGTAGATGAAGGTCAGCAGGGCGGCAAGCCCGGCGATGGCGAGCAGCAGCGGGCCGAAGCTTGTGGCGTCGAACGCCGTGAGGATGGATTCCTTCGAAATGAAGCCGAACAGCGGCGGGATGGCGGCCATGGAGGCCGCGGCCACGCAGGTGGAGGCGAAGGTGAACGGCAGCTGCTTGTACAGCTGGCCGAGACGGCGGATGTCGCGGGAACCTGCCTGGTGGTCAATGACGCCGATGAGCATGAACAGGGAGGACTTGAACAGCGCGTGGGCCAGCGTGTGCACCATCGCGGCGGCAAGCGCCGCCGGGGTGCCGATGCCGATCGCCGCGACGATCCAACCCAGGTGGGAGACCGTGGAGTAGGCCGTCAGGTGCTTCAGGTCCGTCTTCGTAATGGCGAAGGCTGCCGACATCAGCGCGGTAAACAGGCCGGTGACCAGTAGCAGCGTGTTCCACGCGGTGACGTCGTGGAAGATGGTGGAGAAGCGCAGCAGGACGTAGACGCCCGCCTTGACCACTGCCGCCGCGTGCAGGAACGCGGAGACTGGCGTGGCTGCCGCCATGGCTTCAGGCAGCCAGAAGTGGAAGGGGAATTGCGCGGCCTTGGTGAAGGCGGAGAAGCCGATGAGCAGCGCCACCGTGGTGGTCAGCCCCGGCGACTGCGCCCAGACCGGCGACGCGAGCACTGCGCTGAGCTGCGTCGTTCCTGCCGCGACGGAGACGACCGCCAGGCCCGCCAGCAGCGTCAGCCCGCCGAAGAAGGTCAGGATGAGCGTGCGGTAGGAGCCGGCCTCGCCGCCGGAGCCGGAGCGGGCGATGAGCATGAAGGACGCGATCGAGACGAGCTCCCAGCCGATGAAGAGGAGCACGGTGTCGTCCGCAAGCACGAGCAGCAGCACCGAGAGGGTAAACGCCGTCATGATGGTATAGAAGCTGGTGTTGCCCTCGCGCTTCGGCAGGTATGCGGCCGAATATATAAGGACAATGCCGCCAATGACGAGCGCGAGCAACGCAAAGAAGATGCTCAGGCCGTCCGCGCGCAGTGAGAACGCGATTTCGGTGCCGGGCCCGAGGATGTCGTTGGCCCAGGTGACGGACCACGTTTCCACGTTGCCTTGGGAAATGCTGGGAAATTCGCGGCCCAGCGTGACCGCTGCGGCGAACAGCAGGAGCGCCAGCGGCCAGCCTGCTTTCCTGTCGAAAACTCGCACGAGCAGCGGCGATAGCGGAACCGTCGCGGCCACGAATGCGAGCACGAGAGGTAGTGCCATGGTGAACCCTCTCTGAGTTTGGGATTTGAAAACTGTCAGTTGCTTTAAAGGGTAGCAACAAGCTTGGACAAGGCCACAACATCTTTGGGAGCGTGCGGTGTGCCTTCCAGCATTCATGCAGTTGCAGGGGTTACATTGTGCACCATGAAGTGGCGCGTGTTGTGTGTGTTGTTGGTGTGTATTGTTGCGGCGTTCCTGCCGCTGAGTCCGGTGAGTACCTGGATGTCCACGCAGGGGGACGCCAGCGCGCCGCAGCTGCCGTCGGATCGCGGCAACCCGAACGAGGCGCGCCGCGCGGCGGGGGAGGCCAACACGCAGGCGGGCTTTCTCACGCAGGGCACCAAAGAGCTTGTCGACGGCACCTCCCAACTCACCGGCGGCGCCGACGAACTCGTCGCCGCGATCTCCCAGGCGCAGGCTGGTGCGCAGGAGTTGTCGGCCGGGATGGTGCAGCTACAGGCGGCGACGGGCCAGCTCGGGGGTGGCGCGACGGAGGTCGCGGACGCGATTGGCCAGGTTGTTGAGCAGGCCACGGCCTTCGATGCGGTGCGTGGCCAGGTCACCGCTGCCATCGACCGCGCCCTCGTATCGACGAAGGCCTCCAAGGACCCGGACGTCATCGCCGCACGCGAGCAGCTTCAACAACTGAAGGTCCAGGCGGACAATGCCCAGTTGCCGCCGGAGGTTGTCGCCCAGATGAACAAGCTGCGCGACGGCTCCCGCGAGGTAGCCAACCAGCTAGCGGTGCCGGGCTACGCCTACCACGACGGCGTCTACACGGCCACGAACGGCGCCCAGCAGCTGGCGAGTGGACTGACTCAGCTCAATAACGAGGCGCAGGGCGCGGTCGGCGGTATTGCACAGCTTGATGAGGGTGTCGCAAAGATTGACCACATGGCGAACCTGACCGCCGACCAGATTCGCGCGGTGCGTGGCGCGCTCCCGGCGCCGGCGGCGGCGCAGGCGGGTGCGGAGGGCGCAGCGCAGGAGCCGCAGGAGTCCTCGCTGGCCCCGGTCGCGGCGATGCTGGTCGCGGCACTCGTGGGGTTGGGCGGCGTCGGCGTCGCCGCGGCGGCGTGGCTGTCCCGCACGAGGCGCTGGCTGGCGCTGGCGCTAGGCGTCGTGCTCCTGGCGGTTGCTGGCTGGGTGCTGGTGTTCATCCTCGGCCACAACCTGAGCCCGGCCGCTCTGGGAATCGCGGCTCTCGCGCTGCTGTGCGGTGCGGCCGCCTCCGTTGGTGTGACGACGGCGCTCGCGGCGCTGTTTGGCCGCGGATGGGGGAGTCTGGTTGCCGCAATCCTGATAATTCTTCAGATGGGGGTAGTCGGGTGGGTTTGGAAAGCCGCCGCGGCTGCCCCTGTTAGTGGGGTCCTCGAGGCACTTTCTTCGGCGATGCCGATGCACTGGCTGGCCGCGTCGCTCTCGAGCGCGGGCAATAACGGCTCTGCGCAGGCACTATGGATTGGTATCGCTATGAGCGCGCTCGTCGCGGCGGTCGGGCTGCTGGGCGGAGTACCGCAGCGACGTGACGTTGCGGTTCACGTGGAGGAATAATCCGAGCACACGGACATGGTTCCTACTTTCGGATGGGTTTGTGTTAATCTAGCGGTGCTCATTTCAAGTAATAGGGGCTTGGATTGAGTGGTCTCCTTTCGCCCATTGTGGGCAAGAAAGGGGTTAGGGATGGGGAAGGCCCCGTCGGCTTCGGCTGGCGGGGCCTTCACTTATTGCCACTTATGCAACGTTAAGAGTGTACGAAGCACACAGCCCGAATTACGCTGTTACTGACCAATCGTTGTGAAAAGTGAAGGGCAGCCACATGCAAGGCACATTTCCGGGCGCGGGGCGTCGGAAAGTACGTGTTGGAATTACCGTAACGTCTGCGATAGCGCTCGCGTTGGGGAGCGCGGCTGTGGTTGTACCTTCCCCTGCTGCATATGCGCAGGAGAACTTGGCGTACACCGGTGCGGTGATCGGCGCTGAGCAGCAGGCGAAGTCAGAGGGGCTGGGCGATGATGCCTGCCGAGTGGTGCTGGAGAAGGACGATGTCGGCAAGGACGTTGCGGGTTTCAGGTTTGACGCGCTCAACCCTGGCGAGTACTCCGAGAGCGCAACTGAGTTCGGCATCCAGCTGCACTTCAACGCGGACAAGCAGCGCACCTTCACGGATACAGGGTTTAGCGACAGCGGGCCTGTTCCAGTCGAAGCTGGCGAGCTAGGCGTTGTCCCCGCGGACGAGAAGCTCGATGGCGGTAACCCGTTCACGGTGAACAACACTGCTGAGCCCGCCGAAATTACCGCTTCCCGAGTTCAGCGCAACTTGAACGGCGCGTTCCCCTTCACGGAACAGTTCCAGCAACAAGCCGTGAGCCCGGAAGGGCTCACCTTTGCGTGGAAAGGGGCTTACACAAAGGAAGACTCTGACCACAGGTTTTTCAAAAGCCAAAACTTCGTAGCTGACGCGAACGCCAACCCCTGGCCGAGCGAGACAGACGAATGCGTCCCCCTCAAACTTGATTGGGAACACATTTCGAAGGCCGTGATCAAGCCGGGGGAGAAGGTCAAAATCGCTTCCGCTGGCGGGATGTTCACGGAACGTGACCTGGATCGTCTGCGCATTCAGGTCGCGGACGGCAGCGGCAAGGTGCTCGAGCACGTCACCATCACGCGCGATGGCTCCGACTTCTTCCTTACCTGGCCGAAGTTCGCCGACGACGCCGAGCTCGACGGCCTCCAGGGCCTCACGTTTACCGCGGTTGCGCTGCCGCGCAGCGTCGAGGAGCTCGAAGCTATCGCTCAGAACCACGCGTACGAAGATACAAGGGTTGGGGTAACGGCCAGCTCCATTGCGCTGCCACGCTACAACACCGCCAACGAGCTCAGCTCGCACGCGATCAGCGTGGATGACACGCTTTACCACGATCCGCAGTTCACCAGGTCTGAGGTCAACATCACCTCCGGGATCTCAAAGGATGCGATTGTCTTCGAGGAGCTTCCCGACGCAAACGGGCACACCCTCGCCGACCTGAAAGAGAAGTTCGACGCCACCATCGCCCTCGACGAGAGCCTCGTCTACGACGGCTGGACCGCCAAGTTCGCCGACGAGGAAAAGGGCGACTACAGGGTGATCATGACGGCGCCGGAGGGCGTCGATAAGCCGACCCCTGGGACGTTTGCGCAGCCTGTGGTGCATGTTCGCTACTCGAACGGCTCTCAGGACGCGATCCCGCTGCTCGTGGTTGTCGAGCCGAATCACACGCAGCAGACCAACCTCGAGTACCCCGCGGAGCCAGTGCAGGGCTCCCAAAACACAACACTTACCGCGAAGGCGAGCCTGACACGGGTGCTGGGCAAGGGGGACGTCATCAAGCCGAAGAAATTCGAGCTTATCGACGCCCCCTCCGACAAAGACGGCTGGAACGTCACAGTCGATAAGGAAGGCACCGTCACCGCGAAGGCGAAGGCAACCGTGCCGAACTTCACCACCATCAAACCCGTGGTGAAGGCGACCTACCCGGACGGCACGACCGACGAAGCTCCGGTGTCCTTCCAGGTGTTCTCGGACGTGAAAGTGCCGTCGTATGGCTCGGCCTCGGGTGAGGTGGCAGACCGCATGACGCTCACGCCGACCGTGCCGAAGGTTGGCCTCGGCGGCAACGCGCACGACGAAACGCCGAACCGCTATACCTTCCCTAACGGCTCCCAGCAGTACAAAGTCGGCGACTGGAGCGTCACTCTCGACGCCACCACCGGCGAGCTGACCGTCACCATCCCGGACACCGCGCTGCCGGGCGCCTACATCACGGTGCCGGTGCGTACCCACTACGCCAGCGGCGCTGTGCCGCAGGAAACCACCGCCACCATCAACGTGATCGGCGACGGTACGGGCACCGACGTTGCGAACTACCCGCAGAGCTTCACCAAGCCCGGGCTGCCGGTCTCCTCGATGATCAGCACCCTGCTGGCGGACCCGATGAAGGCGAAGTACAGCCTGCCGGAGCAACTCCCGGACGGCTGGACGTTCGACGTGTCGAAGAAGGGCGTGGTCACGGCCACTCCGCCGAAGGACGCGCGGCCCGGTGACCAGGCGATCATCGACATCCACGTCCGCTACCCGGACGGCTCCGAGGCGGACGTCCCGGCGGCGTTCACCGTCGTCGGCGACGACAAAGGCATGAACAACCCGCGGTACCAAACCAAGTCGGGCAAGCCGGGAACCACGGTCACGAGCAAACTGGACACTGGAAGCGTCCGGGACATTTCGGAACCGAAGTTCGCACTGATCACGGACCCGGAGGACAAGCACTACATCGCTCCGCCGCGTAACCTCCGGTGGGAGCAGGTCAAGATCGACCCGAAGACGGGCACCATCACCACCCCGGTCAGCGAGCGCGCCGTACCGGGCAGCTCCGCGGACATCCCGGTGCGCGTGACCTATAAGGACGGCACGACCGCCATCATCGTCGCCACCGTGGTCGTCCTCGGTGAGCAGCGCGCCGTCTACGAGCCGCGATACGAGCAGCAGGAGGCGAAGCCGGGCGTCGACAAGCGATCTGAGATCACCGAGCCCACCCGCATCCCTGCCCGCGACCTCGCGGAAAAGACGCCGTTCAGCGTGCCCGCGAGCCTCGACGGCTGGAAGCTGCGCGTGAACGGCAAAGGCACCGTCACTGCGACCCCACCGAAAGACGCCGAGTCTGGCGACCACCTCAACGTCCCCGTCACCGTCACCTACCAGGACGGCTCGAAAGACGAGGTCACCGCGACGTTCGTCGTGGTCAGGGAGCCCGCGCCTGATGCCTCCTTCGACATCAACACCGAGTACGAAGTCATCGTGCCGTTTGAGACGCAGATCGTCTTCGACCCCACACTCGACGTAGGCACGCAGGTCGTCGACGCCGAACACCCCGGCGTGCTCGGCACCGACAAAGTGAACACGACCAGGACCATCACGAACTCCGAGGTGGTCAGCACACGCATCGAGCAGACGCGCATCGCGGACCCGCAGGATCGCATCGTGCGCGTCGGCACGAAGGAAACACCGGGCGTCACGCCGGAAATCCACTGGTCTGAAGAGACGCCGTACCGCGTCATCATCCGGGAAGACCCGACGCTCGAGGCCGGCACCCACAAGGTCGGACAGCGCGGCAAGGTGGGCAGGATCTCCTACAAAATTATCGACGGCATCGCGCAGAAACCGCAGGTCGTGGAGGCCGAGGACCAACTCATCCTGGTCGGCACCAAGAAGGAATCCAAGCAGACAGAGCTACGCGAGACCATCCACACCCCCGTGCCGTTCGAGACCGAAATCCGCCAGGTAGACAGCCTGCCCGCCGGCGTGGTCAAGACCATCCAGGAAGGCTCCTACGGCCAAACCATCACGGAGAAGACCTGGCAGCTTGTCGACGGCCACGTCGTCGGCAACCCAGTCGAACACACCACCACGACCAAGACCCCGGTCAAGCGCATCATCGAGGTCGGCGTCGGCCACATCGTGCCAACCTACGGCAAGGTCGTCCAGGAACCGGGAGCAACCGACGAGGTCCCTCTCCACGAAGGCTCCAAGGTTCCTTCCGACGCCACCTTCGAAATCGACCCCGAGTGGAAGCCAACCATCCCGGGCTGGACCGCCACCGTCGACGAGCACGGCCGCGTCTTCTCGACGCCACCAGCCGACGCCAAGCCCGGCGACTCCATCCTCATCCCCGTCAAGGTCACCTACACCGACGGAGCCATCCTGGTCGTTCCGGCATTCGCGGCCATCAAGGAAACCGACGAATCCCCGCACGTCAGCTACGCCTCCGCCTCCGTCCTTCCCGGCGAGACGAGTACTCAGCCTGCAACCAACGCCACCGACGGCAACCGCTACTCGGTACCCGACCGGGTCAATGGCTGGAAGGTCAGCGTTGACGAGCACGGCACCGTTACCGCGACTGCGCCGAAGTCTGCCACCCCAGGTGCCTGGATCGGCGTCCCTGTCACCGTCACCCCAGCCCACGGCGAGGCTTACACCACCCAGGCCGTCTTCACCGTGGCCAACGTGCCGACCGGGCCAGTTGAACCTACTTCTTCCGCGACTGCTGCGCCGGAGCCGTCCCCGACTGCCACTCCGACTGCTCCTTCAACTGCGCCGACTGAAGCGCCAGCACCGTCGTACCCGCCGGCCATCACCGCGCCGGGCGTGCCGACGTCCATCAAGATCAGCAGCCACACCGACGGCAACACCTACAAGCTCGGCGCCCTGCCGACCGGGTGGCGGGCCTCCGTGTCCGCCTCGGGAGATCTGCTGGTCACCCCACCCGCCTCCGCCGAAGTCGGTGAGAAGGTTGACATCCCAGTTACTGTCACCACCGCCACGGGCGCAACGTACGAGGTGAAGACCGTCGTGGGGGTCATCGCGAACGGCGGTGCAGCCCCGAGCTCGACCACGCCTGCGCCTTCTACGCCTACTCCCGCTCCCGCCGATTCATCTGCCGACGGCTTCAAGCGCTGCATGGCCAACATGTTCGCGCTCAACAGCCCGATCCTCTGGCTGCTACCAATCGGGCTCGCCGCCGCAGTTGGCATTGGCGTTGCGAACACGATGCAGCCACAGATCAACGCCGCTCTTGGGCAGTTCAACGACTCCCTGCGCCACGTAGGCCGCGGGTTCGAGGACCAGATTGCCGCCGTCAACAGGCAGTTCGGTATTGATGCCCGTCAGCTGCAGCCCGTTGCTATCGCGCTTGGAGCCATCGCAGTCGGCGGCCTGGCGATCTCCCTGATCGTCCAGGCATGCCAGCCCGAGGGATTCGACCACGGCATGACCGTCCTCGGATCCTCCAAAGATGGTGAGCCAGTGCCAAAGGACGCATCTTCCGAAAAGTAGGCCTTTTGGGACCTGCGGGTTTAGATGTCTGGTCCAAATGATGTTGCGTCCTTTGGCACTCGCCCCGGTTGGGGTGACACCAAATTCCCACCCTGCCCCTTGGCGACCTGGGGAAACGCCGACGGTGCTCCCCAAAAACAAGGAATGTGGTGCGCGGGTCCCAAGCCCATCTGAGCAACGCGAAACCCCGCCGCGAAAGCGGCGGGGTTTCTATTGGTCGGGATAACAGGATTTGAACCTGCGACCTCTTCGTCCCGAACGAAGCGCGCTACCAAGCTGCGCCATATCCCGTGGGCACCTGGTTACTTTACTCCTGTGCCCGCGAAAAACAAAAGCCGTGGTCAGGGCCGCTCCGTGATGTGGAGGAGCGCCGCGGATGGCGGGCAGAAGATCCGTACGGGGGCGTACTTGGAGGTGCCCAGCCCGTTGGAGACTTCCATCCACATACGGCCGAAGCGGTGGAGGCCGGAGGCGCGCTCACGGTCGATGTCGGCGTTGGTGACGATGGCGCGCTCGCCAGGTAGGCAGATCTGCCCGCCGTGGGTGTGGCCGGATAGCGCCAGTTGGTAGCCGTCGCGCTCGAAGGCGTCGAGGACTTCCCGGTAGGGGGCGTGGAGGAGCGCGATGGCGAGGTCCGCGTCGGGGTTGGGGGCGCCGGCGATGGTGGAGTAGTCGTGCAGGTTGTGGTGTGGGTCGTCGACGCCGGCGAGGGCGAGGCGGACGTCGTTAATTTTGAACTCGAGCCTGCGGTGTGTGGCGTCGTGCCAGCCGTGCTCCTGGAATGCGGCGCGCATGCCTTCCCAGGGGAGGTCGACGTAGGAGGGCTCGCGCTTGGTGCCGAGGAGGTATTTGAAGGGGTTGACGGGGCGGGGTGCCCAGTAGTCGTTGGTGCCGAAGACGAAGGCTCCCGGGATGTCGAGGAGCGGGCCGAGGGCCTGGAAGACCCAAGGCACGCCCTTGGGGTCGGAGAGGTTGTCGCCGGTGTTGATCACCAGGTCGGGTCGGAGTTCGGCGAGGCTGGAGACCCAGGCGACTTTTGCGCGTTGGCCTGGGATCATGTGGAGGTCGCTGACGTGGAGGATGTCGAAGGAGTCGCGTCCGTTGAGGGTGCCGGGCGGGAGGAGGGGGAGGGTGTATTCCTTCAGTCGGTAGTTGTTGAGTTGGCTCACGCCGTACGCGGCGGTGGCCATGCCGGTCGCAGCGATGACGCCGGCGGCACGCGTGAGGCGTTTGAGGGAAGTATTCACGCGTCCTAGCGTACAGATGGACTACGCTTTCCCACATGAGTGAATTGAAAGCACAGCTGCGCGCAGACCTGAAAACCGCGATGAAGGCGAAGGAGAAGGAACGCACCGGCACGATCCGTATGTTGCTGGCCGCGATCCAGACCGCTGAGACCGAGGGTACGAAGCACGAGGTGGACGATGCGGAGATCCTGAAGATCATTGCCCGCGAGGTGAAGAAGCGCCGCGAGTCCGCGGAGATTTACGCCACGAACGGCCGCCAAGAGCTTGCCGACGCCGAACTCCACGAAGCCGAAATCCTCGAGGCATACCAGCCCGCCCAGCTCACGGACGAGGAGGTCGATGTCCTGGTGGAGGAGGCCGTCGCCGAGGTCGGCGCCGAGTCCATGGCGCAGATGGGGCAGGTCATGAAGGCTGCGAACGCGAAAGCCGCCGGCCGTGTTGACGGCAAGCGGCTCTCCACGGCGGTCAAGGCCCGCCTGAGCTAAGGCTGAGCTAGCACCCAGCCTTATTGGAAGACGTTCGTGAGCGCATCGCGGGCGTCGTTGAGCGATTGCTGGATGCCGTCGAGGTCGACGGCGGGGGCCTGCGTGCTCGTTGGTGGCGGGGTGGACGCCGACGGCGACGCGGTGGGGGAGGCGGCGCTGCCGTCGGACACGTTGAGGGTCACCATGGTGCCCTGCGTGAGCGCGGGGTTGGCGGGGATCGCTGCGATGACGTTGCCGGCGGGCGCCCCGTTGCCGAAGACGGTTTGGGTGGTCACGTTGAACCCTTGCGCCTGGAGCTGCTGCTTCGCGGTGGCGGCCGGGAGGCCGACGACGGCGTCGAGCGCCGACTGCTTCGTGCCGCGCGTGTAGGTCGCACTGGTCGGTGGCAGGCCCGCTGCCGCGGCGCCGGGCACGCCGTGGGCGGCCTGGAACCAGGTGCGCGCGGCCTCGTTGCCGCCGAACAGGTTGCCTGCGGAGCACTGGCGCACCGGGCCGGTACACAGCGGGGTGGTCTGGGTGCCGTCATTGAAGATGTATGGCGCGCCGGCCATCCCGCGGGTGAACCCGAGGAACGCGGAGGACTGGTGGGACTCCGTGGTGCCGGTCTTGGCCGCGACGGGCGCGGTCCACCGGGAGGCGGCGGCTGCGTCCTTGGCGGTGCCGTCGATAGTGTCGTGTGACATGCCGAGGGCGAGCGCGCCGGCGATGTCTGGGTCGATGACCTGCTCGCACGGCGGGCGTTGGATGAACACTTCCTGCCCGTGCTTATCCACGACGCTCTTGATCGGGTTCGGCTCGCACCAGCGGCCACCGGCGGCGAGCGTGGCGCCCACGTTGGACAGTTCGAGCGGGTTCACAGCCGTGGGGCCGAGCACGAAGGAGCCCATGTTCTCTTCCTTCGCGGCTTGGGCGACGGAGCGGCCGTCGCCAAACGTATTGGGTTCGGTGTAGGAGCGAAGGCCCAGGCGCACCGCCATATCCACTGTTGGGGTGACGCCGACGCTCTGGATGAGCTCGATGAACGAGGTGTTCGGGGACTGAGCTAAGGCGTCGCGCAGCGTCATCTGCGGCGGGTAGACGCCGGCGTTCTCCACGCAGTAGGCGCCCGGCGGGCAGCCGGCGGCACCGCCCTTGCCCATGCCGTAGACCACGGAGCGCGCCGGGGTGTTCAGCATGGAGTCGAGGCCGTAGCCCTGCTCGAGCGCTGCAGCCGCCGTGAAAATCTTGAACACGGAACCGGCGCCGTTGCCCACCATGGAGGTCGGCTGCGGCATGATCGTCTGGTGCTTCTCCAGCTCGAGGCCGTAGTAGCGCGAGGATGCCATCGCGAGGATGTCGCGGGAGTCCGTGCCAGGCCGGATCACGTTGAGGACCTCGGCCACGCCGTGGGTGGCTGGGTTGACGTTGTTACGCACCGCCTGCACCGTCGAGGCCTGCACCGCCGGGTCGAGGGTGGTGGTGATGGTGTAGGAGCCGCGCTCGATCTCGTCGAGGCTTAAGCCTTTGCTCTCCAGGTACTGCAGGGCGTAGTCGCACATAAAGCCTGCGTCACCGGCGGTGATGCAGCCGTCCGGCAAACCCTTCGGCTTGTCCACCACGCCCAGTGGGGTCGCCGCGTAGCGGTCCGCTTCCGCCTGCGTGAGGTGGCCTTCGTTCACCATGTTCTGCAGCACGGTGTTGCGGCGCTGCGTCGCGCCCTCCGGGTTCGTGTACGGGTTCAGGTACTCCACGGACTGCAGCAGCCCCACCAGCAGCGCCGCCTGTGACGGGTTCAGTTCAGCGGCCGGGATGTCGAAGTAGATGCGGGCCGCGGCCTCGATGCCGTAGGCGTGGTTCCCGAAGGAAACAAGGTTGAGGTAGCGAGTGAGGATCTCGTCCTTCGTCAGCGTCTTGTCCAGGTCGGAAGCCATGCGCATTTCTCGCAGCTTCCTCGGGATCGACTGCTCGGTCGCCGCCTGCGCCTCCTCATCATTGCCTGCCTCAACCAACCACAGGTAGTTCTTCACGTACTGCTGATTAATTGTCGACGCCCCCTGCTCGACACCACCCGCCAGCACATTGGTCACCATGGCCCTCGCAAAGCCCTGCATATCAACGCCGTCGTGCATATAAAAGCGTCGATCCTCTGTGGAAACCAGCGCATGTTTTACATGCGCTGAAATTTTTTCGCTCGGAACCTCGTATCTACGCTGTTTGTATAACCACGCAATGGGGGTGCCGTTGACGTCCGTAACGGTCGTGACACCGGGGACATCGCCGTGTGTCAGGTCGAGCAGATTCGACTGCATTGTATTCGCGGTGCGCGCAATCGCGAGGCCCGTCAGGCCTGCGACCGGCGCCAAACACAGGGCAATCGCCAGCGCAACGGCGCAAAGGCCGAGCAGGAGGTTTCCAAAGGAACGAAGTGCAGTCACACCGTTACCTTAAATGAAACGCGGGGGAGAGTGAATAGGACGCCCCCACCTTTCGTGTGATGCATTTTACAAGGTGCATACCCTGTGAATACACTTACAAGCGCTTAATGGGTCTAAGTATTATACTTTGCCTCCGCTTGAAAGGAGACCGATTCATGACTGCCACTCTTGGAACCGCGACTTGCGAGGACACCCGCGCCATTCCGCGCCGCGTGAACTCTGCTGGGGATCTTGTGTTTGACCGTGGGGAGTGGATTACGCGTGCAATCTGTCGCACAGGTGACCCGGATGCTCTCTTCGTGCAAGGTGCCGAGCAGCGCAAGGCCGCAGAAATTTGTCGACGCTGCCCCGTCCAACTCGAGTGCCTCGCCGAGGCCCTCGAGAACCGGGTTGAGTTCGGCGTGTGGGGCGGCCTGACCGAGCGCCAGCGCCGCGCAGTCCTGCGCAAGAACCCACAGGTCAACGACTGGGGCGAGCACCTCGTCGCCGGCCGCGAGATTATCGGCCTCTAGAATTCGTCTAGGGTAGTGGCCATGACGAAATGGGAATACGCAACGGTTCCGTTGCTCACGCACGCCACGAAGCAAATCCTGGACACCTGGGGTGAAGACGGCTGGGAACTGGTCACCGTCACCCCAGGGCCGACGCCCGACAGCGTCGTCGCCTACATGAAGCGCCCGCAGGAGTAGGCCATGGCACACACTGATTGGGCCGCGCGCCTTACCGAACTCGGCATCACCCTGCCCGCCGTCGCCGCGCCCGTCGCGGCCTACGTTCCCGCGGTGCAGACCGGCAACCACGTGCACACCTCCGGGCAGCTCCCATTTATCGACGGCACCCTGCCCGCCACCGGCAAAGTCGGCACGGACGTCTCCGCCGAGGACGCCTACAGCTACGCCCGGCAGGCCGCCCTCAACGCGTTAGCTGCCGTCGATAATTTGGTGGGCCTCGAGCGCATCAAGCGCGTGGTGAAAGTCGTGGGCTTCGTCGCCTCCTACCCAACCTTCACCGGCCAGCCCGGCGTGATCAACGGCGCCTCCGATGTCATCGGCGACATTTTTGGCGATGCCGGCGCCCACGCCCGCTCCGCCGTCGGCGTTGCCGTGCTGCCGCTCGACAGCCCAGTCGAAGTGGAGCTCGTCGTCGAGCTGCAGTGATACCGCGCGGTGCCCCTAAGCGGGGGAATCGCGTTGTTTCGCAGCAAAATCCGCGCGCAAGGCGGTAGGGTGGGTGGCATGCAGCATCCCGCTTATAGTCAGTTGCGTCCTGTAACGGCATCCGTCGCGGTCGTTCTTGCGCCCAATCCAAGCTACGCGGCGCTCGAAGGCACAAACTCCTGGGTTGTGCGCGACCCCGAAGACGAGTACAGCATCGTCGTCGACCCGGGCCCAGAAGACGAAGGCCACCTCAACGTCCTGCAGTCCAAAGCGGACAAGGTTGCCCTCATCCTCCTGACTCACCGCCACCACGACCACGCCGACGGCGCCCGCCGCTTCTCGCAGCTCACCGGCGCCCCAATCCGCGCTCTTGACGCCCGCTACACCCACGGCGCCGAGCCGCTCACCGATGGCGAAATCATCTCCATCGAAGGCGTCTCCCCTAAGATCCAGGTCGTCGCGACCCCGGGTCACACCGCGGACTCTACCTGCTTCTTCGTCTACACCCACGACGTCGAAGACGACCAGCTCGAAGGCATCATTACCGGCGATACCATCGCCGGCCGCCACACCACCATGATCTCCGAAACCGACGGCGACCTGGCGCAATACCTGGAAACGCTGTCCATGCTGGAGCGCCGCGGTAAGAGCATCCCGCTGCTGCCAGGTCACGGACCTGATGCCCCGGACCTCTCCGCTTTCGCCCGCAAGTACATCGACCGCCGCGAGCAGCGCCTCGACCAGATCCGTGAGGCCCTGAAGAAGTACGGCGAGGACGTAGACATCAACACCCTTGTCGACGCCATCTACGACGACGTCGACCCAGTCCTCCGCGGCGCCGCCGAACAGTCCACGCGCGTCGCCCTGCGTTACCTGAAGGAACACTAGTTGTTGGTGTTTTGAGTTCTAGAGCCCTAGTTGCCTTAGTCGTGGATGCTGGCAGCTAGGGCTTTTGTGTTGCCTTTGGTGCTTGGCTGAATCCGCTCGGCACCAGATTCCCGGTTTTTGGCAGGGTAGTCTGCAAAAGCCCAGGTCGCCGAAGCCGAGTGTGGGAATTTGGTGCTTGGCTCAATCCGCTCGGCACCAGATTCCGGGATTTCTACAGGCCGGTCTGCAAAGGCCCAGGTCGCTGAAACCGAGTGTGGGAATTTGGTGCACACTCCCAGGGCTCCAGTGCCAAGGGACGCAATCCAGAAGAAGCTAGACATTCAAACAGCCTGGTAGTAAAAGGGCTATCCAAAATAAGGTGCGTCCTTTGGCACTGACGGTGAAAGAGGTCCCCACAAGTGCAGAAGAAAACCCCCGGGGAAGGCCCGGGGGCTCACAAAACAGGCAAAAACTAGAACAGCAGCCTACCGCGCGCGGCGGGCGAGGTGCTCCGTGTTCACGATGACCACGGACTTGCCTTCGAGGCGGATCCAGTCGCGGTGGGCGAAGGTTGCCAGGGCTTTGTTGACGGTCTCGCGGGAGGCGCCGACAAGCTGGGCGATTTCTTCCTGGGTGAGGTCGTGGTTCACGCGCAGGACGCCGCCTTCCTGGGTGCCGAACCGGTTGGCCAGCTGGAGGAGGGTTTTGGCAACGCGGCCGGGGACGTCGGTGAAGATGAGGTCGGCGAGGGACGCGTTGGTGCGGCGGAGGCGGCGGGCCAGGACGCGGAGGAGCTGCTGGGAGATCTCTGGGTGGTTGTCGATCCACTTCTTCAGCAGCGTGGAGTCCATGGTGGCCGCGGTGACTTCGGTGACGCACACTGCGGAGGAGGTGCGTGGTCCTGGGTCGAAGATGGACAGTTCGCCGAACATGTCGGAGGGGCCCATGACGGAGAGGAGGTTTTCGCGTCCGTCGGGGGCGTGGCGCGCGAGTTTCACTTTGCCGCTGATGATGATGTAGAGGCGGTTGCCGGGTTCACCTTCGTCGAAAATGGTGGTGCCGCGGTTGAAGGTGACTGTTTCCATGTCTTGGATCAGTGCTGCGACGGCCGCGGGATCCACGCCTTGAAATATGCCCGCGCGGGCGAGAATTTCGTGTGCGCCTTCCATGAATCCTCCTTGTGGACGGGTGTGACAGTCCGTGTCGGTTGTCACGTTAGCTCTTGAAGTGTGCGTGAGTCACACCACATTGGAACTGTACCACTAGTCGACGACTGCGGACTCTAAGTGTTCCATTTCTATGGTGAACAGCCCGAGAATGAGGGGAATCGCGACGACTAAGAGTACTGCCATGCGTCCATCGTATCGCTTACCCCGTTAAGGTGAGAAAGCATGTCTGGTTCGTTGACGCCGCAGCAGCGGCGGGTCCCTGGTAAGCATCCGGTGTTGAAGGGGGAGGAGTCGCCGTTGACGCGGAAGCGTCGCGCGCGGAGGATTAATCGTACGCTGGCGAAAGCGTTCCCTGATGCCCATGCGGAGTTGGATTTTTCGAACCCGCTGGAGCTGCTTGTGGCGACGGTGCTGTCGGCGCAGACGACGGATGTGCGGGTGAATCAGGTCACCCCCGCGCTGTTCCGGGCGTACCCGACGGCGGCGGATTATGCGGCGGCGTCGCAGGCGGAGGTGGAGGAGATCATTCGCCCGACGGGCTTCTTCCGCGCGAAGGCTGCGAACTTGATTGGCTTGGGGCAGAAGTTGGTGTCGGATTTTGGGGGTGAGGTGCCGGTCGCGTTGGAGGACCTGGTCAGCTTGCCGGGTGTGGGGCGCAAGACGGCGCACGTTGTGCGGGGGAATGCGTTTGGGAGGCCGGGGCTGACCGTCGATACGCATTTTCAGCGTTTGATGCACAGGCTGAAGCTTATCGACGCCTCCTTGGGCTCAAATGCGGTGAAAATTGAGCATGCTGTGGCGGAGTTGATTGAGCCTTCGGAGTGGACGATGTTTTCGCATCGGATCATTTTTGAGGGCCGGAGGGTGTGTCATGCCAAGTCGCCGGCGTGTGGTGTCTGCCCTATCGCGTACGATTGTCCCAGCTTTGGTCTGGAGGGTCCGACGGATCCTGCTGAGGCGGCGAAACGTGTCAAGGGCGAGATGGAGCAGGTGTGAGCGCGAGTAGGTCGGTGGTTGCGAGCGTCGCTGCGATTGTGGTGGTGTCGGCGCTGGTGGTTGGGGGTGCGTGGCAGTTGTTGCGCCCTGGGGAACCGGCGCAGCCGGGTAACCAGCCCGCCACGACGGCGCAGGTGGCGCAGCGCCCGGATTGCCCGGGCCCGACTGTGGCCGGCGTCGCGTTGCCGTGTTTGGGTGGGGAGTCGGGCCAGGAGGCGGAGTCGGGCTTGACGGTGGTGAACGTGTGGGCGTGGTGGTGCGAGCCGTGCCGCGCGGAGTTGCCGTTGTTTGACGCGCTGGCGAAGGCGCACCCGGACGTGCGCGTGGTGGGTGTGCACGCGGATGGTAACGCTGCGAATGGGGCGGCGTTGTTGGGGGATCTGGGCGTCGATGTGCCGAGTTACCAGGACAGTGAGAATGCGTTCGCGGGCGCGTTGGGGCTGCCTGCGGTGGTGCCGTTGACGTTGGTGCTGCGCGACGGGCAGCAGGTCGGGTTGTTCCCGAAGGAGTTTCACTCGCTGGAGGAGCTTGAGGAAGCGGTGGGGCTCTAGTGCTTATCGACGTCCTCATTCTCATCATCGTGCTCGCCGCCTGTGTGAGTGGTTGGCGGCGCGGTGCGTTTTCGGCGGTGCTGTCGGCCCTGGGGATCGTGGCTGGCCTGACGCTCGCGGTGGTGGGGGTGCCGCCGTTGATTCAGCGCGCGGACGCGCAGTGGGTGCGCGTGGCGGTGCTGATTGTGGTGGTTGTGCTGGTGGTCTGCCTGGGGTCCTTCGCGGGATCGACGGTGGGTGACTGGGTGCATGACAGGTTCCGTCGGAAGTCGGCGCAGCGTCTCGATTCGCTGTTCGGTGCCCTGTTCCAGGGGGCCGTAGCGGTGGCGTTGGTGTGGTGCGTGTGTATGCCGTTGGCGGCGTCGTTGCCGGGGGCATGGGCGAAGCACCTGCAGAGCTCGCGGGTGCTCACGCAGATTGATGCCGCGATGCCGGCGGCGGGTAAGCAGTTGCCGTCGCAGGTGGCGGCGGTGCTGGCGGATTCGGGCCTGCCGCCGCTGATTTCCCCGTTTGCCTCGGATGGGCATGCGGAGGTCGACGCCCCGGACCCGTCGGTTGCGCGCCCCGAGCTTGTCGACGCCGTCCGCGCCTCCGTGGTGCACGTGATGGGGGACGCGGAGTCCTGCAGTCGGCGGCTGATGGGCTCCGGCTTCGTGATCGCGGACGGCTACGTGCTCACCAACGCGCACGTGGTGGCGGGTACGGAGACGGTGTCCTTGGACACGGTGCTTGGGGTGAAGAAGGCCAAAGTGGTCTTCTACGACTCGGAGGCGGACATCGCGGTGCTGCACGCGGAGGCGCTGGGGATCGCGCCGCTGCGCTGGGCCGAGGGCACGCTGCGCACCGGCGACAGCGCCCTGGTGATGGGTTTCCCGGAGTCCGGCCCGTTTGAAGCGATGCCGGTGCGGGTGCGCAACCAAGTCAGCCTGTCTGGCCCCGATATTTACGCGAAGCGGCACGTGCAACGCCAGGTGTATACGATCCGCGGCAATATCCGTCAGGGCAACTCGGGTGGGCCGATGCTGACCCCGTCCGGCGCTGTCGCGGGCATGGTGTTTGGCGCCTCTGTGGACGCCACGGAGACCGGTTACGTGCTCACCGCGCAGCAGATCCTGGAGCGTACGGGCGAGATCGCTGGGCTGCGTGAGCAGGTTGGTACGGGGGCGTGCGTCGGGCGCTAGCTACATGCGGGCTTCGATGCGCGCGAGCTCCAGAATGTAGGGCAGCGCGTTGGTGATGTGGGTGCCGTCCCGGCGCAGGCGCAGGTGGTCGGCGGTGGCGTCCTCGGGCTGGTTGCGCAGCAGGTCACGCAGCCACAGTTGGTCGAAGAGGGCCGGGAAGTGGCGGTAGAGGGGCGTCGGCACAAAGGCGGCTTTGCTGCCGGTCCATGGTGCTGAGGTGTGGCGCGTGACCAGGTGCGGGGACCGCTCCCGCAGCGTGTTCGTGATCACGGTGGAGGCGCCCGCGCTGATCACCTCCGCGGAGTCGTGGCCCAGCGTGTGGATCGCGCCCTTCAGGTCACCGGCGTGCAGCAGGAGGGCGTCGCCGCTGCGGCGCACCGGCTTGTCGGACAGACCGCAGCCACGCAGGTCGAGGGCTGCGACGTGATAGCCGGAATCGGCAAAGTCGGCGATGCGGTTGCGGTAGTCATACCAGCCGCCGAACGCGCTGTGCAGCAGCAACAGCAGGGGATTCGTAGGGTCGCCCGCGACGGCCGCATGCAGACGCAACCCACGAGTGTGCAACCACTCGTGGGTAAAAGGACCAGGTAGGTCGATAGCCGAAGGGGACGTCGAAAAGTCTGGCACGCCCTAGTTCGAGCCCGTGTAGAGCCCCGAGCTGTCCTTGGCAAGGTTCTTCTGCGCCTGGCCTGGGCGCAGGTTCTTCAGCTCGTTGACGGAATCGATGGTCTTCTTCGGCGCGCGGATCTTCTTCAGGCTCTTCACGCCGACCAGCGCCAGAATGCCCGCCAGGGCGATCATGATGGCGAAGACAATCAGGAACGCCCAACCCCGGTGCATCCAGGAGGACAGCATCTCGGCGAACGCGAAGAAGAGGAAGAAGGAGGAGTACAGGGCGATAACCCCTGCGACGCCCAGCAGGCCGCCGCCGACGGCGCCCTTCTTGGCCTCGCCGATGACCTCGGCCTTGGCCAGCTCAATCTCGCCGCGAACCAGGGTGGAAACCTGCTCGGAGGCGTTCGAAATCAACGTACCGATGGAGTCCTTGCCCGGGTGGGTGACATCGGTGTCGTGCAAAGGAATCGAGTTAACCTTTGCGGACACTGCGGACGTTCCACTGGTGTACAGACCTTCGTTGCTCACTGTATGTTCAACCTTCCTGCGATTATTGAATGCACTCAACCCTAGCAACCATTGATGGGATTTGTCGCACACCCTCAGGGTCTAGGCAGACTTATCTTTCTTGATGGCCTTCGCCAGCAGCGTCCCTGCCACGGCTAACGCGGTCACGCCCGCGATGACGGACGCCCCGATACCGACCTCTTTCGCGTTCGGCATCTGGATCAGCGGCTCCGGGTTCTTGAACGTCTGCACGTCCCAGCCCTCCGCCTGCGCGTGCTTGCGCAGCGCCCGGTCCGGGTTGACGGCGACGGGGTTGCCAACCAGCTCCAGCATGGGGATGTCGGTGGCGGAGTCGGAGTAGGCGTAGCTGCGATCCAGGTCGTAGCCGTGTTCGGCGACGAATTCGCGGATGGCTTCGGCCTTGGCGTCGCCTTTGAGGTAGCGGGTGATGCGGCCGGTGAGGGTGCCGTCGACAACCTCGACCTCGCTGGCCACAATCATGTCGATGCCCAGCTCCTTCGCAATCGGCGCCACCAGAATATTTGCCGACGCCGAAATAATAATGACGTCGTGGCCGAGCGCGCGGTGCGCCTCGATGAGCTCGCGGGCCTCCGAGTAGATCGCCGGGGTGATCACGTTGTGCATGGTCTCAGTGGTCACAGCGGTGACATCCTCGACGCTCCAGCCGGTGATCATGTTGGCCAGGTTGTCGCGGGTGGTGTCCATCTTTTCGCTGCTCTGCCCGATGAGCATGTAGGCGGCTTTGGTCAGGTAGAGGTCCAGCGCTTCCTGGCGCGTGATCATGCCGTTGTTCAGGAACTCTTTGCCGAACGCGAACACGGACGAGGTGGCGATGATCGTCTTATCCAGATCAAAAAACGCCGCTACCGGTGCCGAGTTCGAAGCCATGTGGCACATTCTAACGCCATATACACGAACGCGTTGGGCTGTGCAGCGTCTTATCCACAAAAGGAGGTTGAACGTTCAGGCAGCGCGGGAGTTATCCACAGGCGCGCCTTGAACCGTTGTAGTGGCGGTGTGACGTCAGCGATGCTCGAAGCCATGAGCACGCACAACATCACCATCGCCGTCAACGACGCGGCGCTGCACCCCGAGGCCATGCACCTCGCGGCGGCAACGGGGATGCCCGTCACCGACCTTAGCGGCGCCGAGCCAGCGGAGGTCGCCCGCCGCTGTGAGCAGGCCTTCGCCATACTTATCGACGCCCACTTCGCCACCCACCTGCCACCCGCAGTGCTGCGCCGCCCGAATTGTTTCGAGCTCGGCCAGCAGCGCGGCGCCTACGACGTCCCGGATCAGTCCGGGCAGCTACTGCGCGCGCTCGGGGCGCTGCGGACACCGAAGGAGCGGGGTCGGGTCATTGGTGTGGTGGGCGCGTCCGGTGGGGTGGGGGCCTCGGTGTTCGCGGCGGCGTGCGCCAGGGCTGCGGCGCCGTCGACACTGGTGGATGGGCACGCGCACTCCGGCGGGCTGGACCTGCTGCTCGGTATCGAGGAGGAGATCGGCGCCAGGTGGGGCGAGATCGCGATCGGGGAGGGTGCTGTTGCCCGCGAGGACGTGCGCCGCGCGCTGCCCGCCACCCCGGACGGCGTGGCGGTGATGACGTGTAGCAGGGAGGTCGCTGGCGCGGGATTGGGCTCTTTCGCTTCTGTTGACGAGCTGGAGGCGCTGGTGGAGGTGCTCGGCGCCGGCGGGGTGACCGTGGTGGATGCCCCGTGCACGCAGCTGCCTGCGCGCGTTGACGTGGTGGCGATCCTGGTCGCGCCTCAGGTCAGGGCAGTTTCGGCGGCGGCGCAGCTGGTCGCCGAGTGCGAGCGAGCAGGGCTGCGGCACGTGCTGGTGGTCAGGGACATCGGATGGGCAGGCATCGGGGTGGATGAGATCGCCGCGATTGCGGGTTCGCGGGTGGTGGCCACCATCGGCCAGGTCCGCGGGCTGACGAAGCGCGTCGAGCAGTGCGGCCTACCGTCGCGCTTGCCTATGGGGCTTGCGAAGGCGGCAAAAGCTGTGCTCGAGGAGGTGGCCTAGTGGATCGGGACTTGTTACTACGCGTGCAACGCCGCATGGCCGACGAGCCCGGGGAGGTCGACGCCACCCGGCTTGCGGCGCTGATCCGCGAAGAGGCCGTCGTTATCAGTGACGTGGACGTGCTGGCCGCGATGCGTCAACTTCGCGACGACACCTCCGGCGCCGGGCCCCTGGAACCGCTGCTCGCCGGCGGGGAGGTGACCGACATCTGCGTCAACGCCCCCGACCGCGTGTTCGTGGACCGCGGGCACGGCCTTGAGTGCAGCGAGATTCGCTTCGACTCCGAGGAGTCCGTGCGCCGACTGGCCACGCGCCTGGCGCTGCGCTGCGGGCGCCGCCTTGACGACGCCCAACCCTACTGCGACGGACATTTCCGCAGGCCGGACGGCTCGATTATCCGCTTCCACGCGGTGCTGGCGCCCACGGCCGTGGCGGGCACGTGCCTGTCGCTGCGCGTGCTGCGCACCACCACCGCCACCCTCGACGAGCTGGTGGCTAGCGGCACGATGGACGAGGAACGCGCCGAGATGCTGCGCGAAATCGTGCGGGCCCGGCGCGCCTTCGTCATCGTGGGCGGGACCGGTTCGGGCAAGACGACGTTGCTCTCCGCGATGCTTGCGGAGGTGGCGCCGCACGAGCGGATCCTGGCGATCGAGGACACCCTGGAGCTGACCCCGAATCACCCGCACGTGCTGAACCTGAATACGCGGGCGGTGAACACGGAGGGCGCCGGCCAGGTCACGATTGCGGACCTTGTCCGCCAGTCGTTGCGGATGCGCCCGGACCGGATCGTGGTGGGGGAGATCCGCGGGGCGGAGGTGACGGACCTCCTCGCGGCGCTCAATACCGGCCACGAGGGCGGCGCTGGCACCTTGCATGCCAACGCGATCGAGGAGGTCCCGGCCAGGTTTGAGGCGCTCGCCGCGCTCGGCGGGATGGGGCGCGACGCCCTGCACGCGCAGCTTGCGCCGGCGCTGGACACGGTGATTGTGATGCAGCGCCGCCCCGACGGCCGCCGCGTCCTGCACCAGATCGGTGCCCTGGAGGGCAACCCGGTGACCACCCGAGTGATCTGGCAGCGGCCATGACGTACCTGTTCGCATTCGCGGCCTGTGTGGCATGGACGGGAGGGGTGCCTGCGCGCCGGATTCGCCCGCGCGCGGTGTCCTGGGGGTGGGGGCCGCCGGTGGCACTCGCGGTGGCGCTGCTGGTCATCGTGACGGATCGCGCGGCGGTGGTCATCGCTGCCGCGCTCGTCGGGGCGACGGTGCTCTACGCCTACTCGCGGCGCCGCGCCGGGCAGGCGTTGGTGCGGCGCCAGGAGGCGGCCTCGCAGTTTCTCGGCCACATCAGCGCCAGCCTGCAGGCAGGTTCCTCGCTTCTCGACGCCACCCTTCGCGCCACCGACCAACTCCCCGACACCACCCCCACCGACCTGCTTGCCGACGCCTCCCTGTTCTGCCACGTGCTACGCACCGGCGACGCCGCGGGGCTTCGCACCCCGGAGCTGTCCCGGGTGGAGGCGCTGTGGCGGGTCGGGGTGCAACGCGGCGTGCCGATCGCCTCCCTGGTCACCGCCGCACGCGAGGAGATCGACGCTGCGCTGCGCCACCGCGCCGCCACCGCTGCGGCGTTGGCCGGGCCGAAGACGAGCGCGGTGGTGCTCTCCCTGCTCCCGCTGGCCGGGATCGGGATGGGGGCTGCGATGGGGGCGCGCCCGCTGCACTTTTTGGCCGGGACCAACTTGGGCGGGGTGTTGCTCATCGTTGGCACTGCGCTGGTGGGGGCCGGTTTCTGTACATCACAACACATCATTGAAAGGGCAACCCAATGAGTACGTTTGTTACCGCTTTGTGCGTCGCTGGCGCGATGGCCGTCGCCGGGCACAGTCCGCGCGGCCGGGTGGGGCGCGACGTGACCCGTGCGCCGAAGACTCCGCGGGACGGGCCGTCGCCAAGCCCCGGCAGGAGCGCAACCGACATCCGGCTCTTCGCGGCGTGCTGCCGCGCCGGCCTGCCCGTTGCAGCCGCCGTGGGCGCAGTGGCCGACACCCACGGCGAGGACCCAAGCCCCTGGCACACCGTCGCGGCGCTCAGCGCACTCGGGGCCGACCCGGCACGCGCCTGGGCGGAGCTACGCGCGGTGCCGGGTGGGGAGGAGCTCGCGCACCTGGTGGCCTTATCTAACGCCACGGGTGCCACCCTCGCCGCGGGGTGTGAGCGCATCGCGGTCAGCCTGACCGCGGACGCCGCCGACCACGCCACCGCCCGCGCCGAGCGCGCCGGGGTGCTCATCGCACTCCCGCTGACCGTCTTTTTCCTGCCGGCGTTCTTCGTGCTCGGCCTGGCGCCCGTGGTGGTCAGCCTGGGCCAAACCCTGTTTTAAAACACCAACAACTAATAAGGAGATAAAAATGTCTATGAATCTTGTTCACGCTGCCGCTGCCCGAATTATCACGCGTATGCAGGCGAAACTGTCCAATGACGACGGGCTTTCGACCATCGAATACGCCTTTGGTACTTTGGCGGCCGCCGCCCTTGCCGGGGTGCTGTACATGGTGGTCACCAGCAACGGCGTCTCCGACGCCATCGAAGGAGTGATCACCGACGCCCTGACCAACAAGCCGGGTTAGGCCATGAACACCATCGAGGCAGCGCTCTCACTGAGCGCCCTGGTGGTCGTCGCCGGTGCGATCGTCGCGGCGCTGGCCGCGATGGGCGCCTACATCTCGGCGGTCGACATCGCCGGGGCCGCAGCCCGCGCGCACGCCATCGGCCTGGACTACGACCCGCCCACCGGGCGTGTCACCACCCAGGAACGCAGCGGCATGGTCACCGTGACCGCCCGCGTGCGCGGCATGGAAGCCACCGCAGTCTTCCCAACCGAGTTCGGGGGCTAGCCATGCTTGGTCAACTCCGAAGTGAGGAGGGCTCCGCGTCCGTCACCACGGCCGGCATCATCGCCGCGGTGACCGCGCTGGCTCTTGCCATTGCGGCGGTGGTTGCCGGGGTGGCGAATACCCATCGGGCGCGCGTCGCCGCCGACCTTTCGGCCGTCGCCGCGGCCACCGCCCTCTACCAAGGTGTCGACGCCTGCTCCGCCGCCAACGACACCGCCCAGGCCAACGGTGGAAGCGTCGAAACGTGCGAAGTCGACGAGCCGGACGTGCAGGTCAGCGTGCGTGTCGGCAGGGCCGTGCAGAAGGCGCGCGCCGGTCCGGTCTAGCGTTGCGAGTGCCGTATCGTCGTGAGCATCTCAGTGCGTGTGTGGTCTGCGCGTGGCTTGCCCCTCAACCGCAGATGCAGCGACGGAGATGTGCGTACATTGAACTTCCCCGAATAGTTACGACTCCCCAATGGCACGGGAACCACCTCGCCGGAGGCCTCCATGTCTTCGGCAACCTCAGTCACAAGATCAATCAAACCGCGCTCGGCCTGGTGTCGATCCGCATCCAGCCACGACAACGAGGGGAACTCAGCCACGGTCGCCACGTACTCCTGATCTTCTTCCGACCAGGAGACTTGATAGGTGTACTTATTGATGTCCATGCTGGCTACTCCGATTCATTCTTCTGCGTGCCCAGTTTCTCAATCGCTTCGAGAACTTGGTTCACCTGATATGGTTTGGCCTTGCCCTTCGCATTTTGGATATTGACACGAGGATCACCCGGCCACGGGGTCTTGTAGGTGCGGTGCGACGTCTTTCTTGAGCAACCTCCGCCTTGCCGATGTCCTTGGCGTACTTCATGAGCGTCTAGGCGTTTTCGCTTAGCGGCACACGAGCATGAGAGCTAACACCCTCCGAATGAGACAACACACTCCACTTACTCCTAGTCCTAGGAGGAGCATACAAATCCAACCCAGCCCAACGCCCGCAGTTTCGCCGGAATACTGGATGATGAGGTATCCAGCAACACCTAGCAAGAGAAATAAAATGTCGACGTAGAAAATTCTGATCGGAACGAAACTGAGGGGCAGCAGGCCGATAAAGGACAATAAAACTATCACATAAATAAGTTCGACGTCTGATTCGGAGAAACAGTCAACCGCGAACGTGGTGAGCAAAAGAGCGATCTCGATAAAGGGAATGCCATACCATTTTGCGCGGAATAAGGGTCTGTTGCTGCTCATGATGCTTTGCCTTTTCGGTTTGCGTGTTTGGCTTTTTGAAAGTGCTTTACTGCAGCGTACATATAGTTCGCTGTCGAAAAGCATCCTCGGTTTGTGACTTTATCCCGTTTCGTGCAGTTTCACTTTCGGGTAAGCGGGTGATTATCTATCCACGGGCGGACACATTAGTGGGTTGATGCCGGGATAGTTGCTGGTAGTTGGGGTGCCGCGGACAGTGGAAGCAGCGGTGCCTTTCTTATCGACGCCCCTTCGACACCACGTTTATCTTTAACGCCATGACCCGGCTTCCGGATGAGTGGTGAATGCCTGCCTGCGCCGCGGAACCCAGCGCCGTATATAACGTCGGCGATCTGTCCGCCCCGCGGAAAGCCAGCGCAGATGTTGGTTGTCCGCCCCGCGGACACCTCGAGCGCCGACCCTGTTGTCCGCGGCGCGGAACTTTGCATCAACACCCGACGCCCTATTCACCGGTGGTAATCTGTCCGCGCGGCGGACACCTAGATGAGCTTCAGCTCAGAAAGCCACTGATAGCTGTGCTGCCGCGGACAGTGAAAGCAAGATGATTTGCTGCCCCGCGGACACCTCGAGCGCCAACACTAGTGTCCGCCCGGCGGACACTTGAATACCGACTGTTGTCCGCCTCGCGGAATTGTATTCACCAGTGGCGACCTGTCCGCTCCGCGGAATTCCGTAGTGAGTTCGCTATCTCTCAGCTCTAAAGTTCTCCCGCGAACGCGTGAGAGGACAGGGAAACGTAGAGCTCATTTAACCTGTGTGCTTTCTCCTCTTGAAGGACGCGCGCCTGTCGGAAACCCGAAACGCGATCCGCTAGCTCGGCTTGCATCTGCTGGCTAAGTAAAGGGATTTTCAAGCTCCGAGCCTGTGAAATCGAAAACCCATTCAGCCCTGACGTTGTTCGTGCAAGCGCGACTAATTGTCGGCGCACAGGCATGCTGTTTATTGCTTGTTCTAGATAATCAGGGTGTACATCATTTTTAGGGCGTGCTCTAAAAAGATGGTTTTGGTACACCGTTGGGGTATCAAACTCTGGGACTTGGGCTGCGCGGCCTACTTCGTATGGGTTCGCGTTGGCTTCAACGAGCAACACGTCGCCTTTTCGCAGTTCACACCGTTGTATTTCGTTTTCTTTGCAGCGAATTGTCTTAACGGTTGAAAGCTCAAGAGACCTTCGTTGGACGTTGCCAACGCGAAGGTAATTCACTTCAATTGGATTATCTTTCCGGCGCTTGTTGAGGGTCAGTCCACCTTGAAGGTCTGCAATTTCCTCGAGCCGTATTTGTTCAGTGGCAGCGCTAAAGATCGCATCGCAAACTGCTATTTCGAGTGAGCTCAGCTCAGAGATGAGAGCGTCTTGTTTCGTCCGAGCCTCTTCCACCGTGCCCAGAATTGTCGCGATGCGCTGCTGCTCCTCCAAGGGAGGGATGTCAGGAACCGTAAGATTCAAAAAATCTTTTGTTGCTGCTCTGCGTCGGCGGGGGACGGACCCGTAAGAGATCGTGTCATACCTCTTGAGCATTAATGGGCTGAGAAGTAGGGCGAAAATATAACCAGGGTCAAACCCCTCTTTCAGCCTAAACGTGGGGTATACCGGTGAAATGATGCCTGGGTCGGGCCTTTCATTGACTGCAATTGCACCCGCCCAGAGAAGGTACGGGTTGTAAGCAAAATCTCCGGTATTGACAACTCGGTACTTGCTAGTGTCCTGAGTTGCAAGCCGCTTGTGAAAGCGGTCAGCTTGAGGAACAAATCCGTTTTTCTCAGTCAGCGTGAGAACTTCGAGGTTTTCGTGCGAAGGTAATTCTTTATACTCTTCCAGGATATCGCTCACCTTCATCTAGATCAGCCCCTTGAGTGTGCTCATGGCGTCGGCGATTTGGGCGTCGAGGGCCTCGATGTCGGCGAGGATGTCTTTCGGGTCGCGGGTTTCTTCGGTTTCGAAGACGATTTCTTTGTACCGGTTCATCGACAAGTCGTAGTCCGCCTCGCGGATCTCGTCGACAGGGACAGTGAAGGATGCTTCGGTGCGGGCGCGGTCGCGTTCGGCGGTCTGGTTGTGGAAGCGGGCCACAACGTCGGGCAGGTTGTTCAGGCGCAGCTGGGCGTCGTCAAGTGGAGTAGCGGGCCAGGGGCCGAGCAGTTCCTCGGCGAGCAGTGGGGTGCGTTTGTCGTCGAGGGAGCGCCCGTCAGCGGTGATGTCGTAGAACCAGATGTGCTCATTTTGGCCCGGCGAGTCGGTGCGGGTAAAGCACACGATGGCGGTGGACACCCCGGTGTACGGTTTGAACGCGCCGGACGGCAGTTTGATGATGCCGTCGATTTTTTGGTTGTCCACAAGCTCTTTGCGCAGCGTTTTGTGCGCGCGCGTCGAGCCGAACAGCACACCCTCCGGCACAACGACAGCCGCCCTGCCGCCCAGCTTCAGCAAGGTCAAAAACCTCGCGATGAACAGCAGCTCCGTCTTCTTCGTCTTTATCGACGCCAACTCCGGATCCAAAATGTCCTGATTAATCGAGCCCGCAAACGGCGGGTTCGCCAGCAGCACATCGAACGCTTCAAGCCGCTCTGGCGCCAGCTCCTGGAGGGAGTCAAGGTAGGAGATGTTCGGGTCCGCAAAGCCGTGCATCACCATGTTCATTGCGGCGATGCGCACCATGGTGGAGTCGAAGTCGAACCCGGTCAGGCCGCAGGCGAGGTACTGTTCGCGCTGCAGTTTGGTGGCGTTTTTGAAATCACCACGCAGGTATTCGCTGGTGGCGGCGAGGAAACCTGCGGTGCCGCAGGCTGGGTCGATGAGCCGGTCGGTGATTGTCGGTTCGGTGAGTGCCACGATGAGTTCGATGATGTGGCTTGGTGTTCTGAACTGTCCGTTCGTGCCGGCGGTGGCCAGTTTGGACAACATGTATTCGTACAAGTCGCCGGTCATGTCCTTATTGGAGAACTCCAGCTTCGAGATCATCGTCGCGACCGTCGTCAGCGTCGCCGGGTTCGGAATCAGGAACGCTGCGTCTTTCATGTGGGTGACAAACCCGCTGTCACGCGCGGCGCCGAGCTGTTTGATGTAGTCGAACCCTTCGCGGAACGCGGTAAAGCGTGCCTCGGGTGAGTCGACGGCCAACAACTTGGAAAAGCGCAGGTGGTCGTGGGTGGCGTCGTAAAATATTTGGGTGTCATCCGGCTGCGCACCCAGCGTGTTGGCGAGGAATTCGGCCTGTGCTTGGCGTTCGTCGAGCTGGCGCATGAACAGCAGGTAGGTGAATTGCTCGATGACGGTGATTGGGTTGGAGATGCCGCCGGACCAAAAAGCGTCCCAAATGCGGTCTACCTGGGACTTTAGTGCGCCTGTAATCATGGCGTCATTCTAACAACCGCGCGGGACAGAAGAGAACGGTGTCCTGGTACTCTGCCGTGTATTTCCTGCGTTGCTGGCTCCCGAATGACCACGCTCGAACGGACGCATCATGGGTGTCCGCTAAACGAGGATGACCCAGTAAGTTTTGGTTCGCAAGATTTATCTCAGAGAACGCTATGCACAATTCTTCGTTATTCCCGACATTCCTTGATGGACACGTACCCTTCCCGTTCGTCCCCGGGAAGGCATAGTGGCTGCTTTCCGAAATTCTCTCTTCGCTCATTGATGGAAAAAACAAATTGCGAAAACCGGGGAATGATCTGCGTCGAGGGGAATGAATCTCTCAAGGCGTACGTGATATCCCAGCCCGCGTCATACCATTGAAATCTATCGAATTGGTCTTTCCAGCGCGGGCGCTGATGAAAGCTATCGGGTTTCTCGAGAAAATTATCCTGAAATTCCCTCGTCCACTCAAGGATTTCGTTTCCTAAAGCTGGCTTAATCCCTATCTCCTCGGGAAGATAGAACCCTAGGTTTTTAGGCTCAGAAACTACTAGTTCTTTAGACGGCCATAAAGAGCTTGGATGGCTATACTCTGGACGAAGCAGAATTTTTCGAGAGGGCATAAACTACAGTATCCCAGCTTTACCTCCAGAGAAGCGGAAGATTTTTGATATACCCTGCCCCGATCGGTCTAGCGCGGGTTTATCCGGTGAGCAGTACTCCAAGCGCCGCGAGCGCCGCCAGGACACACGGCAGGACCTCCGCCTTGCCGATGTCCTTAGCGCTCCACCGCTTCCCGCGACGCGCGCTGAGTGGGAAGTACACCGCGCGGGCCAGTGCCAACACCAGTACCGCGACCATCCACCAACCGAACCCAACAAGGAGGGCATATACGACCATCACCACGATTGCCGCCACGTGGTAGCCGATACTGAACGCCAACATGGCGCTGCTGCCGCGGTCACGCACCATCGTCTTGACCAGCGGTACTGTCCCGGTGAAGTAGAGCGCCAAAAACGTCGTCGCGACGATCGCCGGGCTGGACCAACCAGTCGGCAACCCGGCTAGGTGCGCGATCACCGCGACCAACAGCGCGGAGGCGACCGTCGTCGCCGCGCCACTGGCCAGCGAGCGCGGCCTGCGTTGCGGCGTTTCCCACACCGCGATCCAGACCAGCGGCGCGTAACGCCACGCCCACTCGAGCACCGACGGATCCTGCACGACCACGATCGTCACCGCGACCAGGGAGATCGCTCCGTAGGTGAGTACTGGCGGCATGTACTGGCGGCGACGCTCCACGGTGCGCGCCCGCGCTGCCTGTCCAAATGCGAAGAACGCGCAATATCCAATTAACCACGCAATCAACAACCACACGATCGCGGCCGGGAAGCGCTCTGCACCGAACGCGACGCCGAGGGTCCCCACAATGGCGGGGGTGAGCGCCATCGCCCACGCGCCGTGCTGGTTCGGGATCCACATGCGGAGTGTGCGTTTATCCATGCCCAGCAGTGTATCAATCAAAAAGACTACGATTAAGCTGAAAAACCAATAACCCCGGCGATTTACTCCTACTTTCGTAGTGCAGGGATCGTTCCGGGGCTTTCAACACACAGACTAGCATTTCCATAATGAGTAATTCAAGATTGACCCCAGCACCGTTAGCACAATGGTTTTCGTCCGCGCGGATGAGTCGGTACGTTGACCACCCCGCACCAGAAGCGCTATATCTTTGGAATACTCACCTCACGAAGACCTATCTTGCCGACATCGAGCATCTTGAAGTGCTCCTCCGAAATTGCATTCACTATGCCTTAAGCAGAAGGTACGGTGACCGATGGTTTGACGACACTCGAATACCGTTCAACGACGCAGCTAAGAAGAACATCCGGAAGGCGAAGAAACGGGTTGGTAGAGAGGATGCGCCACCAGGAAAAATCATTGCTGAGCTAACCTTTGACTTCTGGCGCTTCCTCTTAAGCAGCCACTACCAAGCGGTCGTCTGGCCTCAGGTACGCAAGGCATTGAAGACGACCCCCGAAAGCAGACGACAGTTTGAAGATCTTGTAGTCATTGTCTACAAAATGAGAAATAGGTGCTCTCATCACGAATCAATCGTCCATCAACACGACAGAGCGCGTGAGGTTGCATATCTCAATTCGATTGATAACGCCATCCAAAAGGTAGCCTGCTTCATTGATCCTGATGCTGCGGAATGGATCAAGCAGAACTCCAGAGTCCCCGCTCTGCGAACACAGCGGCCTTAGCCGTCTACCGGGTACTGCCACGGGCAACAACGGAAATAGACTGCCTCCCGAACAAATCTGGTTGCACGACAGTGCCGCCTACTGCCGTGACACCTTGCTCAGGAGCCCCAACACCTTCAGCGCCGCCTGCTTATCCAGCGGCTGGTTCCCGTTGCCGCACTTCGGCGACTGGATACAGGACGGGCAGCCGTGTTCGCACGGGCAGGACTCCACCGCGCCGTAGGTGGCGGTGATCCACGTGTGGAAGCGGGAGAAGCCTTCGTCGCTCATGCCGGCGCCGCCGGGGTGGCCGTCGTAGACGAATACTGTGGGGAGCAGCGTGTCTTGGTGGAGGGCTGTCGATACGCCGCCGATGTCCCAGCGGTCGCACGTCGCGATGAGGGGCAGCAGCCCGATCGCCGCGTGCTCTGCAGCATGCAGCGCGCCGGGTACTTCGCCCGCGCTGATGCCCAGCGAGTCCAGGACCAGCGGGTCGATCGTGTAGGCGACGGCGCGGGTCTCGAGGTGCTGCGCGGGCAGGTCCAGCGGGATGTGCTCGCTGACCGAGCCGTCCGCCAGGCGGACAACGTAGCCGGTGACGCGGTCGGTGACCTCGACGTCCACGCTGGCCACCCACACGCCCTTCGCAAGCTGGCGGGTCTCGTGAGCTTCGCCCAGGATGCGGATGTCCGTCGTGGAACGGGCGCGGGTGGTGTAGTCCGGCTGCGCGGGCTCTACGAGGGCCACGTAGTCGTCCAGGTTGAGCTCCTGCACCACGAAGTGCTCTCCTTGGTGCACATACACGGCGCCCTCGTGGACCTGGGTGAGTGCGCGGGCGGCATCGACGGTGCCCAGGAGGCGGCCGTCGCTGACGTCCACGATCATCACCTCGGCACCAGCACCGCCGCGGATGGAGACGGTCACCTCCGCGTCGGGCGCCGGGAACCAGCCGCGGGGGCGCTTGCGCAGCAGGCCCTCCTCGCACATCTGCTCCACCACGTCGTGGGCGCCGAAGTCGTCGACGTCCTTCGAGGTCAGCGGGCGCTCAAGTGCTGCGTGGTAGAGGTGGCCGCGCAGGATGTACGGGTTCGACGGGTTGAACACGCTGCGCTCCACTGGGCGGCCCAGCAGTGCTTCGGGGTGGTGCACCAGGAAGGCATCCATCGGCTCATCGCGGGCAACGAGCACCACCAGTGAGCCCTGCCCGCGGCGCCCTGCCCGGCCCGCCTGCTGCCGAAACGACGCCACCGTCCCCGGGTAGCCCGCCATCACCACGGCGTCGAGTCCGCCGACGTCGATACCCAGCTCGAGCGCGTTCGTCGTCGCCATGCCCAGGATGTCGCCCTCGTCCAGGGCGCGCTCCAGCGCACGACGGTCCTCCGCCAGGTAGCCCGCCCGATACGCCGCGATCCGCCGCGCAAAATCCGGCCGCCCCGCAGCACTCAAATCCTCCTGCGCGCGCATCGCCACAATCTCCGCCGCCGGCCGCGAGCGCACAAACGTCAAAGTCCGCGCCCCCTCACGCACCAACCAGCCCATTATCGACGCCGCCTCCGTCGTCGCCGCGTACCTCACCGGGGCACCGTGCTCACCCTCCGCGCCCTCGATGAAACCCGGCTCCCACAACACCACGGTGCGCTCACCCGTCGGCGCCGTATCCACATCCACCGCCCGAACCGGCCTGCCACACAGCAGCTCGGCGTGCTCCGCCGGGGCCGCCGACGTCGCTGACGCAAACACCAACGTCGGCTCTGAACCGTACGCGCGGGCGAGGCGAAGCAGGCGTCGAAAAACAAGGGACACATTGGCGCCGAAAACCCCCCGATAAGTGTGCGACTCATCCACCACGATGAAGCGCAGGTGGCGCAACAGGCGCGCCCACCGCTCATGCGAACCAAGGATGCTCGCGTGCAACATGTCCGGATTCGTGAACACGAACCGCGACTGATCGCGAATCGCGCGCCGCGCATCAACCGGCGTATCCCCGTCATACGGCGCTGGCGTAATCCCAGGCAGATCCTTCGTCAGCGCCAATGTCGCCTGCAACTGATCCGACCCCAACGCCTTCGTCGGCGTGATGTACAGCGCGCATGCCCGCTCGTCCGCCGCCAGCGCAGACAGCACCGGCAGCTGATACCCCAACGACTTACCTGACGACGTCCCCGTCGCCACCACAACGTCCTCACCCCGCCAGGCCGCCTCGGCACACTGCTGCTGATGGCGAAACAGCCGCTGCACACTGCGCTCCTCCAGCGCGTGACGCAGCGCCGGATGCACCCACTCGGGCCACTCGCCGTACTCCGCCGGGCGCGCCGGAATCTCCTCCACGTGCGTGATTGTGGAGTGGGGGAACTGCTCGCGAAGCCCGCGAACGAGCTCGCCCCCAAAAGAACAAAAATCCTGCTTCATGACACAGCAAAGTATGCCAGTTTGTGGCACACTGGTTGGCAGTAACAAATTTTGTGCGCGCCTTCAACGGTGCTCGCGAGGGATTGTTTACGCGGGCGCCAGGACATCAGCCCTGGTGGACGGCTTCATTTATCCATCTTTTGAAAGGGAACACACCAATGGCTACAGGCATCGTGAAGTGGTTTAACGCAGAAAAGGGCTTCGGCTTCATCGCTCCAGACGACGGCTCCGCCGACGTCTTCGTTCACTACTCCGAGATCCAGGGCAGCGGTTTCCGCACCCTCGAGGAGAACCAGAAGGTCGAGTTCGAAATCGGCGAGGGCGCCAAGGGCCCACAGGCCCAGCAGGTCACCGCTCTCTAATCTATATAGGTGCACACCCCGGCTCCGGCCGGGGTTTTTGCTTTTGAGTTCCATTCACGTGCCAGTGCCAATAGACGCAATTCCTTCCGGGGGATTCGAGAAAAGCCCAGGTCGTGAAAAGCGGGGTGCGTCCTTTGGCACTGGCTCCTGTTTACTAGCACCAAATTCCCTCGCCGAAATTAGCCACCTGGGAAGCACGCGCGCAGCACTCAAGACCTACACGGCGGAGACGCCGCGCCGGACGTCGAAAAGTTCGAAGATGTAGGACTGGATGCGCTGCATGATCCCGCCGACGAGGGCGCCGAGGGCGATGCCGACGATCATGCCGAGGAGGGGGAAGTCGGAAAGGAGGGAGCCGCCGGCGTAGCCGAGGCCGACGGAGAGGCAGGCCCAGATGATGACGCCGATGGTGTCGTAGAGGAAGAAGGCGAACCAGTTGTAGCGCACGCTGCCCAGCACGATCGTGGCAACCCAGCGTGCCCAGGGTAGGAACCTGGCGACGAGGACGGTGATGCCGGCGCCGCGGTTCATGTTGCGGCGCACCCAGTCGATGGCTTGGCCGGCTTTGGAGTTGGGGTCGAGGCGGTCGACGACGTGGATGAGGCGTCCGCCGAGGAGGAAGCAGATGTTGTCGCCGATGATGCCGCCGATGATGGCGGCGGCGATGATGCCCCACGCGTTGGGGACGCCTTGGGATGCGGAGAAGGCGCCGGAGAGGTTGAGGACGGTTTCGGAGGGGATGAGGGGGATCAGGGCGTCGCCGAGGATGAGGAGTATGACGAGTGGGTAGAAGAGGGGTGTGCCCATCAGGGTGTGGAGGAAGCCGATGAGGGAGTCGATCATCTGGGGTTTTACCTCCTTGGGTGCCCGATGGTGCTCTTGGGGGTTCAGTGTAGTTGGTGGGGGTGAAAACGAGGAGTTGTAGGGTTGCTATTTATATTGTCTGATACAACTTATGTGAGTTAACGAACATAGTTCTTGAAGTGAGGTGTCACGAAGCGTGGCTGAAGACGGCAAGACCCTCGTCATCGTGGAGTCCGCGACGAAGGCGAAGAAGATCCAGAAGTATCTGGGGAGTGACTACATTGTGGAAGCTTCCGTGGGGCACATTCGTGATCTTCCGGGCCGTGCTGCTGACATCCCTGCGAAGTACAAGAAGGAACCGTGGGCGAAGTTGGGTGTGAATCCGGAGTCTGGGTTTGCACCTATATATGTTGTCAGTCCTGACAAGAAGAAGAAGGTCACTGATCTTCGTGCGAAGTTGAAGCAGGCGGACAGGCTGCTGCTGGCGACAGACCCGGACCGCGAGGGTGAGGCGATCGCGTGGCACTTGTTGGAGACGTTGAAGCCGAAGGTTCCGGTGGAGCGCATGGTGTTCAACGAGATTACGGAGTCGGCGATTCGGGAGGCTGCGGAGAATACCCGCGAGCTGGATATGGATCTTGTCGACGCCCAGGAGACCCGCCGCATCCTGGACCGGTTGTATGGCTACGAGGTCTCTCCGGTGTTGTGGAAGAAGGTCATGCCGAGGCTGTCGGCGGGTCGTGTGCAGTCGGTGGCGACGCGTGTGATTGTGGAGCGTGAGCGTGAGCGCATGGCGTTTATCCCGGCGGAGTACTGGGATGTGACTGCGACGTACGGTGGGGGTACGGCGTTTGACGCGAAGCTTGTGGCGATTAACGGTTCGCGGATTGCGCAGGGCAAGGACTTTGATGATCGCGGTCGGTTGAAGGGGTCGGCTGAGGGGGTTGTGGTCGTCGATAAGCAGGTGGCGGAGGAGCTTGCTGGGGCGCTGAAGGGCACCTCGATGACGGTGAGCGGCGTGGAGGAAAAGCCGTACAGCCGCAAGCCGTACGCACCCTTTATGACGTCCACCTTGCAGCAGGAGGCCGGGCGGAAGCTGCGGTTTACGTCGGCGCGAACGATGCGTATTGCGCAGCGCCTGTACGAGAACGGACACATTACGTATATGCGTACGGACTCGACGTCGCTGTCGCAGCAGGGGCTGTCGGCGGCGCGGGCTGCGGCGACGGAGCTGTACGGCGCGGAGTATGTGGCGGACAAGCCGCGTATCTATGACCGGAAGGTGAAGAACTCGCAGGAGGCGCACGAGGCGATCCGCCCTGCTGGTGAGCGGTTTGCTACGCCGGGGCAGTTGTCGAAGGTGCTGGACGCGGAGGAGTTCAAGCTTTACGAGCTGATTTGGCAGCGCACGGTGGCGTCCCAGATGGAGAACGCCCGCGGGAACTCCACGAAGGTGACCGTTGCGGGCGACTTCGATACCGAGTTCGCAGCAACCGGCCGCACGATTACGTTCCCGGGTTGGCTGCGCGCCTACTCGGATACGCGAGACAGCGAGACGCACTTGCCGCAGCTCACCGCGGGCGACGAGCTGCCCACCACCGCGATTTCGGCGGATGGGCACTCCACGAACCCGCCGGCCCGCTACACGGAGGCGAGCCTGGTGAAGAAGATGGAGGACCTTGGGATTGGGCGTCCGTCGACGTATGCGTCGATTATTAAGACGATCCAGGACCGCGGCTACGTCTTCTCCCGCGGCAACGCGCTGGTGCCCAGCTGGGTGGCGTTTTCCGTCGTGGGGCTTTTGGAGAACAACTTCGACGCCCTGGTGGACTACGACTTCACGTCCTCGATGGAGGACGAGCTCGATGAGATCGCGCACGGCAACGAGGACCGCACCCGCTGGCTGACTAGCTTCTACTTCGGCGACGCCGACGCCAGCGACAACACCGCTGAGGCGATTGCGCGTCGCGGTGGCCTCAAGCACATCATCGAGGACAACCTCGAGCGTATCGACGCCCGCCAGGTCAACTCCCTGAAACTCTTCGACGACGCGGAAGGCCGCGCCGTCAACGTGCGCGTGGGCCGCTACGGGCCGTACATGGAACGCCAGGTGGGCGTCACCGCCGAGGGCGAGCCGGAGTACCAGCGCGCCAACATCCCTGAGGCGACCACGCCTGATGAGGTCACCCTGGAACTGGCGGAGAAGCTGTTCGCTACCCCGCAGTCCGGCCGTGAGCTGGGCGTGAACCCAGCCAACGGCCGCATGGTGGTGGCCAAGGAGGGCCGCTTCGGCCCCTACGTCACCGAGAAACTCGGCGACGACGAGCTGGAGAAGGCGCAAGCCCACGCCGAGGAAGTCATCGCCGAAGAGCGCGCCGCCGAGGACAAGCAGCGCGCCGAAGAGGGCAAGCGGAAGAAGAACTGGGACACCAAGACAGCCGCGAAGCAAAAAGAAAAGCGCATGACCGAACTTGTCGACGAGCAGCTCAAGCCCGCGACGGCGTCCCTGTTCCAGTCGATGGACCCGGCCTCTGTCACGCTTGAGCAGGCGCTGCAGCTGCTGAGCCTGCCGCGCGAGGTGGGCGTCGACGATGGGGAAGTGATCACGGCGCAGAACGGACGCTACGGCCCGTACCTGAAGAAGGGCACTGATTCGCGCTCCCTGGCCAGCGAGGAACAGATCTTCAGCATCACGCTGGAGGAGGCGCGCCGCATCTACGCGGAGCCGAAGCGCCGTGGTCGCGGGGCTGCGAAGGCGCCGTTGAAGCTGCTCGGGGACAACGACGTGTCCGGCAAGCCGATGTCCATTAAGGACGGCCGCTTCGGCCCGTACGTCACTGACGGCACCACCAACGCGTCCCTCCAGCGCGGCGATACCCCGGAGACCATGACGGACGAGCGCGCGAACGAGCTGCTCTCTGCGCGCCGGGCCCGCGAGGCGGAGAACCCGAAGCCAGCCAAGAAGGCCGCGCGCAAGACCACGCGGAAGAAGGCGACGAAGAAGACGACGCGCAAGAAGGCGACGAAGAAGGCCGCGAAGCGCTCGTAAGCGGGGTTGGCTAGTAGCGGTCCGCCAGGGTGGAACGCACCGGGCGGGCCAGCTGCGTCATGCGGTTGCGCCCACGCAGTTCCACTGACTTCATCAGCGTCCAGCGCTGCTGCTCGACCTCGTTGGCGGCGCGCAGTGTTGCGGCGTTGGTGAGCACGCAGCCCGGGGTGTCCTTGGCCAGTTCGGTGAGGCGGGCGGCGGCGTTGACGGCGTCGCCGATGACGGTGTATTCGAAGCGGTCGGACCCGCCGATGTGGCCGGCGACCACGTGCCCTGAGGCCACCCCGATACCTGCCTGCAGCTCGAGGCCTGCCAGTTCGCGGCGTAGTTCGCGGGCGGCCTGGAGGGCGTGGGAGGCGGCGTCGTGGATGGAGACGGGTGCGCCGAATACGGCCAGTGCCGCGTCGCCCTGGAACTTGTTGATCACGCCCTTGTTACGGTGCACCACCTCAACGACGATCTCGAAGAAGTTGTTCAGCGCGGCCACGACCTGTTCCGGGGTGTGGTTGACGGCAAACGTGGTGGAGCCGATGACGTCGATGAACACGACGGCCACGCGGCGGTCCTCCCCGCCGAGTTCCGGCTTCTCCTCCAGGGCCTTCTGGGCGACCTCGGTGCCAACGTAGCGTCCGAAGATGTCGCGGACGCGCTGGCGCTCGTTGAGCCCGCGCATCATCTCGTTGAACCCGGCCTGCAGTACGCCGATTTCGGAGCCGTCGTAAATGTCCACCTGGGTGTTGCGTTCCCCGCGCCGCACCTTATTGATGGCTTCCTGCAGCTCCTTGATGGGGTCCACCACGCTCATGATGGCGAACGCGGTGCCGATGAAGCCGGTGGCCAGCGCGGTGAGCGTCAGCGCGAGGACGGCTGGCATGAGCTCGCCGGGGCGGTTGTAGAAGAAGCCGTGGCGCTGCGCGAAGAACAGGGCGAGCACCCCGAACATCGGCACGGCGGAGGTAGTGAACCAGGTTAGGTACAGGCGGTGCTTGATCGGCGGCTCCAGGGTGGAGTCCTCGAAGCGCCGCGCGAGTGCCGACGCCGCCACCGGCCGCACCAGGCGCTCTGCCTGCAGATACGTCATCACGGCGGTGACGAAGCACGCCAGCGACGTAGACCCTAAGGTCACGATCGCCAGCTGGTGGTCGATGCGCCAGGCGGCCACGGTGATGATCATGATGCCGATGGCCCACACCCCGACCACGATCACGGTCTGCAGCACCGGGATGCGCATGACCAGGTTGCGCACCATGTTCGGGTCGTGGTCGTCGGGGCTGAGCTGCCACTCCAGCACCGGGCGGAACAGGAAGAACGTGACCACGATGCCCACGAAGATGGCAAAGCAGAAGTAGGCCGCGCCGAGGAAGCCGAGGCTTTCGTCGTGAATGTTGAGCTGCTGCACCTCCCGCATGGGGATGAGGAACCGCACGAACAGCATGATCAGCACGGCGCCGATGACGTTGGTTCCGAGCACAGTTGCGGCGTAGAGGGGCCACGAGGTGCCCCACAGCCATTTGAAACTGCGCCAGAATCGTTCCATGCTGTAACACTTTAGCGGGTTTTCGCCCTGCTGTACGCTTGGGGCTTGTGCCTACCGTGAGTCAATTACTTGCCGACGCCCCCTCCGTCCAGCAGGTCATCATGAACGCTGCCGCGGCCGCCCGGGGGATCGGCGACGCGCGAGCCATGACGCACTCCTGGCTGTTCACGGGCCCTCCCGGTTCGGGGCGCTCCAACGCGGCGCTCGCGTTCGCGGCGGCGCTGGTGTGCACGGACCCCGACGAGATCGGCTGCGGGCGGTGCAAAGGCTGCCGCGACGCGCTGTCCTCCCAGCACACCGACGTCATGCACGTGGTGCCCAAGGAACTCACGATCAAGGTGAAGGAGACCCGCGAGTACATCGCGCAGGCCGCCCGCATGCCGACGGTCGCACCCTGGCGCGTGCTCATCATCGAGAACGCCGACCGCCTCGGCCAGGACGCCTCCGACGCGCTGCTGAAAACGGTGGAGGAGCCCCCGGCCCACACCGTGATCATTCTGTGCGCGCCGTCGACGGATCCGGAGGACTTCTCCCAGACGCTGCGCTCCCGCTGCCGACACCTCTATATCCCCGCCCCCTCCGAGGACGAGGTGGTGCGCATCCTGATGCAGGAGGAAGGGGCCACAGAGTCCGACGCTCGGCTTGCCGCCGCCACCACACTGCGCCACGTGGGCCGTGCCCGACGGATGGTCAACGACAAGTCCGTCCAAATGCGCCGCGCCCAAGCCATCAACCTCGCCGAGCTGGTCTTCCACGGCGCGCAGGCCTTCCAGGCCGTTGCCTCCTTGGTGAAGGCCACGGAGAAGACCGCCGTCGAGGACTATGCCGAGGAGGACGCCGAGGAGCGCGCCAAGCTTGAGCAGGCCCTCGGCGTCGGCGCGAAGGGCAGGGGAGCAGCGAAGGCGCTGCGCGGGGCGTCCGCCTCCGTCAAAGCGCTCGAGGCGAGCCAGAAAGCGCGCGGCACCCGCCGCAAGCGCGACGTCTTCGACCTCATCCTCGTGGACCTCGCCGGCATCTACCGTGATGCCCTCGCCGTCCAATCCGACGCCAAGGTCTCACTGACCCATCCCGACTTCCAACCACTCGCCGCGGAACTCGCCGAGAAGGTCCGCCCCGAAGGACTCGTGGCGTGCCTCGACGCTATCGCCCAATGCCGACTGCGCCTCCAACAACAGGTGAGCCCCGTCGTGGCGTTCAACGGGATGCTCGGCCACATCCGCCTCGCCTGCGAAGCCCGCTGACCTGGCAGTTTCGTAGATTCTTGGCGGTGCTGTAATATTGTGCAGCGTTGCCACCTTAGCTCAGTCGGCAGAGCGTCTCACTCGTAATGAGAAGGTCGCGAGTTCGATTCTCGCAGGTGGCTCAAGTAAAACCCCAGCTAGAACACGGTTTTAGCTGGGGCTTTGTTCGTATGCGGGGCGGTGCCCGGTACGCACTGGGGGGTACACACCAGCTTGGATGGCGGGCTTCTCCGCGCCCCGTCAGAATAGTTCCCCGAGATTCGCGGTCGCCGGAACTATTTTAGGCGACCATTCCGACGACCTGGGGAAACACCGCAGTTGAGCGCCGAAAACCGGGGCTGAGGCCAAAGTAGTTCCCGAGCCCGGGAACTATCTCGGACGTGCACAGACAATCGACCACGTGCGTATTGTCAGGCGTAGACCGAGCACAGGCCGAGCAGATTACGGCGCAGAAAGAAGACTAGCGTGACGGATTGCTAGGGTGATCCATGTGTTGCATGCATTTATTGATGAATCCGAGCACAAGGATAAATACTTCACCCTCACCGTCTTGATCGTGGAGGACGAAAACCTTTTACGCCTTGAGCAAGAATTGGATGCCTTGCTTGCGGACTATGCCGAGACCACCGGCTGCGTCAATATCGATGCTGAGTTGCATGGATACGACATGATGCAGCAAAAACGAGATTGGGATGGGGTTCCAATCAGAATCGCGAGATCGATTTATCTACGCGCTCTTGGGACAATAAACATGCTTGCATCTGCCATGTTCGTGGAGACCATTGACCGACATGAGCAAGCAAAGAAATATCGAAATGCTTACAATCCGCGGACGGTAGCAATCGGCTACATATTGGAGCGCGTGAATGAGTATGCCTCAAAAAGAAACGAGATTGCGAAGTGTTACCTCGATGACCACTACACCGCTCCGGAAGGGCGTAAAGAATTCATCGAGTATAAAGCCAAGGGGACATTCGGCTACCGAAGCTCCAAACTTGCCAATATAGAAGAAATGGAATTCTATGACTCACGGTCGGAGCGGGGGTTACAAGCCGCTGACCTCTGCTGTTATGTTTATCAGCGGCGTCTCAACGTGAAAGTCGGTAACCCAAAAATGCTCGCAACCCAAGAAAAGATGTGGGGGGCGATTGAAAACATTGTTAAAAGCGGTAGGCAACGAATTTGGCCGTAGACGCACAAAAACCCCGCACGGCGGGGTTTCTGGCAATGTGGAGTTGCGCACGGCGCGCAATCTCTACAATCAAAATGCTAGCTAGTCGGTGATGGAAAAACAAGATTCAGCGCGGTAAAAGCACGCAAGATGTAAAAAACTGCCGGGTGTCTCGTAGAGCGGCGTTCAGCCTGCTAGCGCATTATGGGGTGGGGAGATTCAGCGAGCAGACGCTGGGGTGGGCATGCCTGTCGGTTCAGGACGAAACGGAGATCAACAAATGGGCACGTCGAAAGGGATCGTACAGGTTCCATGGCGAGCTGTGGCAATGAAGTAGCAGCTTCACGACGTCCCCGGTGAAAACTTAACTTCACTTATATTCATAAGGCGTAGGACGCAGGCAGCGCTTCACGATGCATCGCAGGGCCCGCCCCACTTATCGACGCCCACTTCGCCCCACTCCCCGTTCCCACCACTGCAGAGGCGTGTTTGGCGAGCAAAACAAAACTCACCCCCGCCCGTGCAGGAAATGCGAATACTCAGGGTATTTCCCGGTCTCATGGGCGTTCGCGGTGGGGGTGCTGTGAAGTCTATATCGACATGCGTTATACCAATTCACTAAAATAGATGCGTAACTGCTGCTTGAAATACCATGTCAGTGGCACTTTTACAACAGATTCAGGAAGCTGGTTGTTTTTATCAGTTTCTTCTGAAGTATTTATGAGGAGTAAATTAATGGCCGAATCATCTCGGCGTTTTCGTAAGTCAACGTCTACTAGCATCGCGGCAACATCTGCGATTGCGCTCGCGCTTGGTGGCCTGAGCGTGGTCGGCCCGGGCCCGCTGGCGCCGTACGCTGCGGCTGCCACCCTGAGCGGTGGTATCCGCGACAAGTCCGGCGCTGTGGAGAAGGACGCCCAGCAGGCGTCCGACCTGCCGGCCGGGTCGTGTGTTGTTTCAGAGACCAACACCGCCGATCACAGCCAGGCTGGTTTCAGCTGGAACACCCTGGAGCCGAGTTCGACCAGTCCCGACCAGACCTTGTGGGGTCTGAGCGTCTCCTTTGATAACTCGAAGGACCGCACATTCGCCGATTGGTCCTTCACCAATGGGGGGAACCTTGGCGGACTTTTGAATCCCGGCGAGGTGCCTTCCATGGAGGCCGGCCAGACCTTCCTTGGCGAGAGCGTCACGCACAAGGCCGACGAAAGCATCGACATTTCTAACCCTTCTGGTCGTGGCCCACAGCGAAACCTGAATCTCTACGCAGAACTGACCGATGAGAAAGTCAAGCAGTTCGCATCGGCCACTGCCGCCAATCCCGTGCGCTACGCCTGGCAGAGCAACTACACGAAGGACAATCCTTCGGGCCTGAGAGCCACGCAAGGTCCCAGCTCGGAATTCAGCGCTGTTGTAAACCCGTGGCCGAGCGAGAACATCGAATGTAACCCGATTACGGTGTCGTGGGAGAACTGGGAGAAGCACGTCATCGTCCCAGGGCCTAAGGGTGAAACCAAGGTCGGTACCGTCAACATTCCTGCTGTGCAGAACGGCGGCAAGGACGACTCGATGTCCCGCATGGTCGTGGAGGCCTACGACGGCAACGGCAAGTTCATCGGCACCACGGACACGTCCGTCTCTGGCGGTGAACAGCGCCTGCGTATCGACGAAAAGACCGGTGAAATCTTCTTCACCTGGCCGGAGTACCGCGGTACTGACCTGGCTACCGACAAGAACGTCAACTTCTCCGTTCTGGCAAAGCCGCGTAGCGTGGATCAGCTCAAGGCTGCAGCTAAGAACAACAATGAGTACCTCGAACATGATGGAGCCTTCGACAGCTCCAACTCGCTGACACGCTACAGCAAGGCGAACGTCATCGATTCCGAGGCGTTCTCGCTGGATGACACCGAGTACCACGCCCCGAAGTACGACAAGACGGACGCGTCGATCATCTCCGGTGTCGATAGCGAGACCGGCCCGCTCGCGACCGAGCCACAGAAGGTCACCTTCACCCAGACCCCTGACCTGATCAAGGAACTGGCGAAGAAGAAGGATCAGAAGGGTTTCGAAGCTAAGGCCACCCTGGACGAGAAGTACGTCTACGAGGGTTGGAGCGTCGAGATGGACGAGGACTACAACGTCACCGTCATCGCTCCGAAGGAGCCACGCCCGGGCACCTTTGCACGCCCTGTGGTGACGGTCGAGTACTCCAACGGCTCTACGGACGAGCTGGAACTCCTCGTGGTTGTCGACCCGAACAACACCCAGGTGACCGACCTGGTGCGTCCGAGCCTGACCAAGGGCACCATCGGTAAGGATCTCACCGCCCAGGTGGGCACCAAGTCCATCATGAAGGGCCACAAGCCGGTCCACCCGGCTAAGTTCGAGATCGATGAGTCCACCGTGCCTAAAGGTTGGACCGTGACGGTCGATGAGACCGGCAAGGTCACCGCGAAGGCGGATGACACCGTCGCGCCAGGCACCATCATCACCCCAACGGTGTAGGCGACGTACCCTGACCAGACCACGGATGAGATCGAGACCCAGTTCCAGGCGATCGTCGACATCAAGATCCCCGAGTACGACACGGTGACGAACAAGCCGAACGCTAAGGTCAGCCTTACGCCGAACGTCCCTGAGCGTGGTTTGAGCGGTAACACGACCGATGAGGCACCGGAGCGCTACACCTTCGAGGACGGAACGACTGAGATCACCCTCACGAGTAAAGAGGGCAAGACGTGGACCGTAAAGATCGACGAAAAGACCGGTAAGATCACCACGACGATCCCGAAGGATGCACCGGAAGGTGACATCCTCGACGTGCCGGTTCTCGCGCACTACGAGAATGCGGATAAGCCGCAGAACGTCAAAGGCACCGTCGTTGTGATCAAGGGCGACGTTGCTCCGGTGTATGACGTGCAGGTCACCGGCCCGAACCAGGCTGTTAACCACCAGGTGACGGGTGCGCCGCAAGAATCGACGTACTCCTTCGGTAACGACGAGGACGGCAATCCGGTCACGGAGCAGGAAGTCGACGGCTGGAAGTACACCATCGACCCGAAGACCGGTGTTGTGTCTTCCACCCCGCCGGCAACCGCTAAGCCGGGTGACAAGAAGACCATCACCGTGACGGTCCAGACCCCGGACGGCTCCCGCCCAGAGGTCCCCGTCACCACCGTGGTGAAGCTGACCAACAGCTGGGAAGCTGAGCCGGTATACCCTGTGGAAACCGTCTACCCGGGTGAAGCCGCAACGTTGCCAGTTGATCTTCAAAAGCCGGACAACGTCAACGTCGCAAAGGAAAACCCCTACAAGTTGGGCAATGTTCCTGCTGGCTGGAATGTCAGCATTGATGACAACGGCCAGATCACGGCAACCGCACCTGCGGATGCAAAGCCGGGCACGCAAGTCAAGATTCCGGTCACCGTGACTTACGAAGACGGTTCTACGGATATTGCATACGCTGTCGTCAATGTCCTCGGCCTTCCGGAGCGTGAGGAACCGTTCAAGGTTGAGTACAAGTTCGACGACTCCATCCCTGCCGGCGAGTACAAGGTTGAAACCAAGGGCGAGCCGGGTGCAGCGAAGATGCACAAGGACGGCACCTGGGAGCAGACCAAGGCTCCGGTCAACGAGGTCGTCGTTATCGGCACCAAGCCGGCCGAGAGCGCCAAGGACGTCAAGTGGACGTTCCCGATCCCGTACCCGACTGAGGTCCGTGAAAACCCGGATCTCAAGCCTGGTGAGATGAAGACCGTCAAGGAAGGCGTGAACGGCGAGAAGACCTACACCGCTAAGTTCACCTCCAAGGGCTCTGAGGCACAGGTTGCTGAGGAAGAAACCACCAAGGAACCGGTTACTCGTATCATCGAGGTCGGCCCGGGCATCCCTGATCAAGAGCTGACCAGCAAGAAGACTCAAGAGGTTCCGTTCGAGATCGAGTACGTCTACGACGACACCCTCGAGTCCGGCGAGCAGGTTGTCGACGAAGAGGGCGTCCCGGGTGAGCAGACGATCACCTCCACCCAGAAGATCAAGGACGGCAAGCCGGACGGCGAGCCGAGCATCAACATCGAGCAGACCAAGGCCCCGAAGAAGGCCAAGATCCGCATCGGCACCAAGACCACTGGTGAGAACACCGAGACCTACAAGGCTGAGGCGCCGTACAAGGTCGTCGTCAAGTACGACTCGAACATGCCTGCCGGTGAGTCCAAGGTGACCACCAAGGGTGAGCCGGGCGAGAAGACGGTGACGATCAAGCGTGACATCACCAACTCCAAGCCGGGCGATCCGCAGATCACTGAAGAGATCACCAAGAAGCCTGTCGACGAGGTCATCACTGTCGGCACCAAGCCGTCCGAGGCCTCCGAAAAGGTCACCTGGACTGCCCAGGTTCCGTTCGACGTTGAAACCCGTCCGAACCCGGAGTTGAAGCCGGGTGAGATCAAGGTCGTCCAGAAGGGCGAGCCAGGCGAAAAGACCTACACCGCAGATTTTGCGGCCACGGGCGATCAGGCAACGGTCACGCCGGAAGAGAAGCAGACCAAGGATCCGGTTAACCAGATCATCGAGTACGGTCCGGCGGCCGAGGACACCTCTGTGGTGACCAAGACCGAGAAACCGGTTCCGTTCGAGACCGAGATTGTCTTTGACAATACCCTTAAGGAGGGTGAGCAGGTCGTCGATGAGCAGGGCGAGCTTGGTACCGAGGTTGTGACCTCTATCCAGAAGATCAAGGACGGTAAGCCGGACGGCGAGCCGACCGTGACCTCTGAGCAGACCAAGGCCCCGAAGAACGCGAAGATCCGCGTTGGTACCAAGACCACCGGTTCTACTACCGAGACCGTGGAGTCTGAGGTTCCGTTTGGTGTGAAGATCGAGTTCGATCCGAACCTGCCTGCTGGCACCTCTGAGGTTGTTACCGAGGGCAAGCCGGGTAAGAAGAAGGTGACGATCGAACGCGACATCACCAACTCCAAGCCAGGCGAGCCAAAGCTCTCGGAGGAGATCACCGAAAAGCCAGTGGATCAGGTGATCAAGGTCGGCACCAAGCCAGCCGAAGCACCTGAGGCCTCCGAGAAGGTCACCTGGAAGGCACCGCTTCCGTTCGAGGTTGAAACCCGTCCGAACCCGGAGTTGAAGCCGGGTGAGATCAAGGTCGCCCAGAAGGGCGTCCCGGGTGAGAAGACCTACACGGCTGACTTCACCGCAAAGGGCGACCAGGCTTCCGTGAAGCCGGAAGAGAAGCAGACCAAGGATCCGGTCAAGGAGATCATCGAGTACGGTCCGGCTATCGAAGACGGCGAGCTGGTCACCAAGGTGAAGAAGCCAGTTCCGTTCGAGACCAAGGTCATCCTCGACGACACCCTTGATTCGGGTAAGCAGGTCGTCGATCAGCAGGGCGAGCTTGGTGAGGACGTTGAGACCTCCACCCAGAAGATCGTCGATGGTAAGCCTTCCGGGGATCCAAAGGTCACCACTGAGCGCACCAAGGAGCCGGTCAAGCAGATCATTCGCGTTGGCACCAAGAAGGAGCCGACTCCGCCGACGCCGGATCCGGATCCGTCCATCGAGGCGAAGATCGTTGAGCTTCCGTTCACCACGGAGATCATCTACGACGAGAACCTTGAGCCTGGTACGGAGATTGTCGACCAGGAGGGTAAGAACGGTGAGATTGAAGTAACCGCCGAAAAGGGTCAGCCTTCCGTGAAGACGACCAAGGAGCCGGTCAAGCGTATCGTGCGCGTCGGCACCAAGCCGCCGGCTGGTCAGGAGTGGAAGGAGCGGATCCCGTTCGAGGTAAAGGTCAAGGTTGACCCCACCATCCCTGCGGGTGAGCACAAGGTTGAACAGGAAGGTAAGCCCGGCCTGGTTCAGCACAATTCCGACGGCACTGAGGAAAACCTCGTAGAGAAGCAGGATCACGTTATCCTCATCGGCACCAAGAAGCCGGGCAACGATCCGGAGAACCCGGAGCAGCCTGAGCAGCCGGCGCCTGGTGGCGACCTGGAGATCAAGGTCCGCTACACCACCCGGATTGTCTACGACCCGAACCTGAAGCCAGGCGAGGAAGTCGAAGACGTTGCTGGTAAGGACGGCCGCTACACCATCAAGGTTGTCGACGGCAGCCCCGTCGCCGAAATGGTAGAGAAGCCAGTTGAGCGCGTTGTTCGCGTTGGCACCAAGCCACCGGCGGGCACCAGCTGGACTGAGGAAGTCGCCTACGACTACGAGGTTGTCGAGGACCCGAACCTCGAATCGGGCAAGCACGAGGTTGTGCAGCCGGGTAAGCCTGGTCAGCGCATCCATAAGGAAGACGGCAGTGTCGTCGAGGTTGCTCCGCAGAAGCTGATCATCAAGGTCGGCACGAAGAAGAACCCGACTGACCCGAGCGAGCCTTCGAACCCGAACGATCCGAACAACCCGAACCAGCCAGGTGGCAAGCCGAACCCGAACGAGCCTTCGACGCCTGCTGAGCCAGGTGCCAACGGTTCCTCGGAGAAGGCGAAGCGCTGCGCTGCGAACGCGTTCGCGGTGAACAGCCCGCTGCTGTGGTTGCTGCCGATCGGCCTGCTTGCTGGTATCGGCTACGGCGTGAACGAAGCGTTCGGCCCGCAGCTGCAGCAGGTCGGCGCTGAGTTGAACGCCCGCTTCCAGGAGTCCATGCCGAAGCGTGACTGGGGCCACGGTCAGCAGGGTCGCCGTCACGAAGACCCGGAGTGGGTCCGTGAGCTGCGTGCGAAGGCTGACGCCGTGAACCGCCAGTTCGCTGGCTACGGTGAGCAGCTGCGCCCGCTGGGTATCGCGCTCGGCGCGATTGCTGCGGTCAGCATGCTCGGTGTCCTGATCGCCCAGGCGTGTGAGGAGGATGGGTTCAACAACGGCCTGACCATCCTCGGTTCGTCGAAGGGCGACACGCCTGCCGACAAGGCCAAGGCCGGTTCTTCTGAGCAGAAGTAAACCGCGCAGAGTCGAATGAAAGGCGCCACCCACACCGGGTGGCGCCTTTTGGCGTTCCGGAGCGGATAACACCTACTAGGAATTGCTCAACCTGTGACAGGCAAGGGCGAATCACAGAGTGCAGGGCGAAAGAAAGCGCCAGAGGTTCAGGAAGACCAAGACAAAAGGCTAGAGGCTGTCCGCAAAGACGAACCTAAGTCGGCGAGACCGCTCGAGACACTGCGAACTGGTGTACAGAACCCATCCCAGAGTGAGCCAAAGCCCCGGAATTGGGGAGAACACCTGGATTGGAACAGGCACAAGTTTGCTCAATGGCTCGTTGTCGGCACGCTTGTTGCGATCCTAATCTTTCAGTCATCGAATACGCGTGGCCACGTGAGGACCAGACGTTTGCCGGTACCATCGACGTCTTCCAGATCATTGCCACTACTGCACTGGGTATGTGTTTGGACGATCTGAGAGGAAGAACGATGGCGAAGGCACGCGCTAACTGCCCTCCGACCCTGCGCCTCGGCTTTCGTTAATCACATGTGTCGGTACCATTGGCGGCTATTAATCCAGAGGAACCGCAAAGGAGCGTCATGCCAGAGGAATACGAGATTGAGAAGTTTGAAGATTCGCTCGGAGAGTTCATCGTCTACCGCACAGAGGATGACGAAACGGAGGTGCATCTCAAGCTTCGTAACGGCTCTGTCTGGATGACCCAAGGGGAGATGGCCGAGCTGTTCGATATAGGGGTGGCCACCGTCAGCCGCCATCTCAAAACAATCTTTGAAGACGGGGAGCTCAAACGCCCGGCAACTGTTTCATATTATGAAAGAGTTGCCCTTGAGCGGGGAAGACAGGTCACTCGGAGATTGGAACACTACAACCTCGATGCCATCATGGCGGTCGGCTACAAGGTTCGTGGGCGGCGCGGGGCACAGTTCCGAAACTGGGCGACGGAGGTGCTTACAGAGTACTTAGTCAAGGGCTTCGCGATGAACGACGAAAAGCTCAAGGACCCTACTGGTGCCGACTACTTCGACGAACTGCTGGAGCGGATCCGCGACATCCGTGCCTCGGAGCGCCGCTTCTACCAACAGATCCTTGAAGTCGTGGCGACGGCAACGGATTACGACAAGGATAATTCGGCACAACGAAACCTCTTCGCTGCTCTGCAGAATAAGCTCCACTTTGCGGTCGCAGGCCAAACGGCCGCGGAAATCCTCGAAACAAGGTGCGACCCAAGCCAGCCAAATATGGGGCTAACATCTTTTGCCGGTAAGAAGGTGCGCAAAAAGGACGTCACGATCGCAAAAAACCACCTCGAAGAGGGAGAAATGCGCACGCTGAACCGGCTCACCACAATGTACTTGGAGCATGCCCAGCTGCAGGCAGAGCGTCGTAAGGCGATGACATTCAAGGATTGGATCGAGCAGACGGACAAATTCATCCAGTTCAATGACTATCCGGTTCTCGAAAATTCAGGGCGAGTTACTACGGCAGCCGCCAAGCGCCACGCGGAAGAGCGGTACGAAATTTACGACCGGGCACGGAAAAAAGAACTCGAGGCCATCGAGCTATAGAAACAGATTGAAGACATGCAGCGCATCGAGAAGGAGATTCTGTCCAGCAAGCGACGCCTGGCGCGCTAACCCACATCCGGCACGGCACGTATCCGACCACGCCGGACACTACGAGCCTGCAGATGATCCGCGCGCGGCGCCGCGTCCGCGCCTGCGGCAATCGCCACGGTTGCACCCATGTACTTCAACGCGCACGTGTCGATGCCACCGAGGCCAGCGTCCTCGCAGTCAACAGCTAGCTGCTGTCAACCGCCATTTCGCAGGCTACGGCGAGCAGTGGCGCCTTTTGGCGTTCCGTAACCGTCTCAGAGTTTGCTCAGCGTTCACCCAAAATTGCGCCAAACATAACCGGAATGTCTCCGGAAACTCACATTGCTTTCGCAGAATCGTTGTGTCGCCAACCCGGCGGCTCGAACCAAGTACTGATTCTGTGAAGGAAACTCATGGCTTTTACCAACCCACGTGTCGCCGCTGCAGCAACGTCCGCAGTGGTGGCGCTCGCTGTCGTCGCAACGCCGGCGCAGGCCGCTGAACCGAAGGCGCCAAAGAACATCATCTACATGATCGGCGACGGCATGGGCTACAACCACGTCGCAGCCGCCAACCTCTGGCAGACCGGCCAGTCCAAGTGGATGCTCAACGGCGAAAACAGCATCAACAGCATCTCCAACGTCGACGGCAAACCAGTCCAGACCTTCGAGCAGGAGGACAAGGGCTGGAAGCACACCTCCATGACCACCTTCCAGTACGGCAACGAGTACGACGAAATCAAGGCGTGGAGCGACCGCGACTGGATCAACAAGAACTTCACCGACTCCGCCGCAGCCGCCACCGCCATGGGCACCGGCGTCAAGACGGACAACGGCAAGATCGGCGTCGACCACAAGGGCGAGAAGCTGGAGAACACCTCCCAGCGCGCCGTGAAACAGGGCAAGGCCGCCGGCGTCGTGTCCACCGTGCCGTTCAACCACGCCACCCCGGCAGGCTGGGGCGGCCACAACGAGAACCGCAGCAACTACACCCAGCTCGCCGACGAAATGCTCGGCCCCGACAGCCCACTGTCCGTCATCATGGGCGCCGGCCACCCGCTCTACGACGACAACGCCCAAAAAACCGGCAAGTTCAACCCCAAGTACATCACCGAGGAGACCTACAACAAGGTCGCCAACGGCGAAACCGACTGGAGCCTCGTCACCGACCAGGCGGACTTCGAGTCCCTCGCCAAGGCAGCCAACAAGGACGCCAAGAAGGTCTTCGGCCTCGCCCCCGTGGCCAACACGCTGCAGCAGGGCCGCGCAGGCTCCGACGGTGAAGACAAGGCAAATGTCGGCCCGTACCTGACCGAGTTCAACAAGGGCGTGCCAACCCTGGCCACCATGTCGCTCGGCGCCCTGAACACCCTCAACCAGGACGAAGACGGCTTCCACCTCATGATTGAAGGCGGCGCCATCGACTGGACCGGCCACGCCAACACCATCGGCCGCTCCATCGAAGAGACCATCGACTTCTTTGACGCGGTAGAGGCCGTCGAAAAGTGGGTCGAGGAGAACTCCTCCTGGGAGGACACCCTGCTCATCGTCACCGCCGACCACGAAACCGGCTACCTCGCAGGCCCGCAGGACCCATCCAAGTACAGCGAGCTCAGCGGCGAAAAGGGTGCCAAGCCGGAGCACACCTACAACTCCGACAACCACACCAACCAGCTCGTCGGCTTCTGGTACAAGGGCGCAGGCTCCGACGACATCTACGAAGAGGCCACCAAGCACACGGACAAGATCCGCGGCTCCTACATCGACAACACCACCGTCGCCCGCCTCACCCTGGACAAGTGGTGGAACGGCGAAAAGCCAGCAGACAACAAGAAGCCTGCCGACGGCTCCTCCGCCGACTCCCCGTGGCTCATCGCCATCCTGTCCATCCTCGGAGTCGCCGGTCTGCTGGCTGTGATCGCGCAGGCAGCACCATCCCTGGTGGACAACCTGCGCACGCAACTGCCTAAGTTCTAGCAGCTACTACCTGCCTACATAGGAAGCATCGGCAACTTCACGCCGAGCTTCGGCAACGCGGCAATCAGGCCAATGATCGCGAGCACCGCCGCGATCACGCCACCAACAATCGCCGCCACGTTCAGCTCCGGCTCCGCCGTCGGGTACGCAACATCCGCCTGGGCGCCCTTCGCGCAGGCAGCGGCCGCGGCGGAGTCGGCGTCGTCAAGCATTGCCTGCTTCTCGGCGAACTTCCCAGCCGGCGTGGCGGCCCACGCCTTGTACAGCGCCGCATCACTCTTCTCGACGCCAAACGGCACCTCAACGCGCTCCACCCCCGGGCCGACCTGGCGCTTGGCCGGGACAATGTCCTCGAGCGTGCGCTCCTTCGTCGGCTTCGTCTCCTTCACCGTCTTCTGCGCCTCGGCGTACTTCTCAGCGAGCTTGGTTGGGCGCTTCGTGGCGTCCGGGTAAGCAGTATCCACGGCGGCCACGAAGTCACGCGCCTGCTCGTGGGCGCCAATTGCCTTCGACTCGTCGAACCAGGCCCTCACGAAGCGCTGCTCGGTGAGCGAAAGCTGCACCGTGCACATGCCGTCCTTGTCCTTCACGCTCACCGTCGCGGCGTGGGCAGGTGCGGCAATGGTGCCGAGCGCGATCGCGGTGGCTGCTGCGCAGGTAACGATACGTTTCATGGTGTCCTCCTTGAGGTCGAGTGGGTGTACCGGGTGTACGTGTTTAGTTTCTGACACCGCATGTTGCGACAGCGTTAACGTGGGAATCCGGGGGTAGGTGGGGGTGGTTTGCGGCTGGTCTCCGGGCGGTTCTCGCTCCGGTCGAGGTGTTCAAGGAGTGCGACGCAGGTCGCCCATTTTCGCGTCGCCTGGCTGATTTCCGGCGACCAGCATCGCACGCTTCTAAGACCTCGACCGGAACGAAAACAAAGCAAGTGAGTATCGAGATTGCAGGCGTGAGCGACTAGGATGAACGCAATTCTGAATTTGGACGCTGTAACGAGAACGGCCTGGTATTACTGGTCACCGTGTTCATGTCTGAACGCTGAGTACAGTTGATCAGTAATACAGTAATGACCAAGCTGTGAGGGGAACGAACGTGGGTACAAGGACAGCACTTGAGATCGCACACTGGTTTGTAGCGTGGGCAGAACAGATGGATGCGGATCTGTCGCAGCTCAAGCTCCAGAAGCTCCTGTACTATGCGCAGGGCGAACACATCGGATCGGCTGGAACCAAACTGTTTTCTGATGAGATCCAGGCATGGCAGCATGGTCCCGTCGTTGCTGACGTCTACAAGGCGACCAAGCAGTATGGGCGTAACCCCATTGATCCTGACGCGTTCATTCCTGAGGACTTTAATTGGGATGATTACGCTGATATCCAGGATGAGCTGGTAGCTGTGTGGCGCAAATACGGTATCTACTCTGCGTGGGCCTTGCGTGAAAAGACGCACTCGGAAAAACCTTGGCGCGAAGCGTTCTATGCCGGTAAAAATGTCGAGATTACCGAAGCTGCCCTGAAAGAATTCTTCAGCGCGGCCTAGTCCAATGGGGAAGAACAGGCGTTAGCCAACACCGCCTCCCTTACAACTCCCGCGGCACCACTTTTCCGGTGGCGTTGCGGGGCAGTGCGTCGACGAAGTGGACGTCGCGCGGAACGGAATGCTCGGCGAGGTGGTCGCGGACCCAGCCCTGGACGCTGGCAGCCGTCAACGCCTGGCCGTCTGGATCGTCAGCGCGGACGACCCAGACGGCGACGCGTTTGAAGGTGTCGGGGTCGTCGACGCTGCCGACGTAGAGGTCGTCGATACCTGGCATGCGCTCGAGGACTGCTGCGACGGATTGGGGGTGGACGTTTTCGCCGCCGACGATGATCATGTCGTCGCTGCGGGACACGACGTGCAGGAGGCCCTGGTTGTCGAAGTAACCGAGGTCGCCCATTTCGATGAGGCCGTCGATGGTGACCATGGGCGTGTTGGGGTTGGTGTAGCCGCGGAGTGCGGTTTCGTTGTTGAGGAAGATGCGGCCGACAGTGCCGGTGGGGACTTCGCGTCCGGCGTCGTCGTAGATGCGCAGGGTGGTGCCGGGTGGGACGCGGCCGACGCAGGTTGGGTCGTTGGCGACGATGGTGGCGTCGGCAGCCGCGGCGAGGGAGAGTTCGGTGGAGCCGTAGATGTTGGCCACGATGGGTCCGAAGCGGTCGATGAGTCGCTCGGCGAGCAGTGGGGTCAGGGCGTTGCCGGCGGTGCCGATGAAGCGCAGCCGCGAGGTGTCGTAGTCCTCCTCGAGGTCAAGCATGTGTTTGAGGAAGATGGGGGAGGAGATGAGGCCGTCACAACGGAAGTGCTCGAGTTGGCGGAAGGCGTTGGCAGGGTCGAAGACACGCTGCGTAACGATGGTGCCGCCGACCCCAAGCGTGATGTTGAGCGCGGACCAGCCCCAGGTGTGGAACATGGAGGCGGTCATCTGGACGGTGTCGCCGGCGCGGAAGGGGATCGCCTCGAGGTAGCCGGTGACCACGAAGGGGAGGGCGGGCTCGGCGCGCAGGATGCCCTTGGGGATGCCGGAGGTGCCTGAGCTCATGAGCACGATGTCGCCGTGCTTCGGGAACAGCGGCAGCGTGGCGTCGCCCCCGCCCATACTTATCGACGCCAACTTCGCCCCATCAACCACCACCATGGCGGTGCCCATGTCTGGGATGCGGGGTAGGAATTCGTCGTCGGTGAAGAGGATGTTGATGTTGTTTTCCTCGATGCAGCCGCGGAGTTGTTCGGTGGAGGAGCCGACGTTGAGGAGGAAGATGGAGCCGCCGGTGTAGCCTTTAGCGCCGAGCGGAAGGATGATGCCGCGTCCGTTTCGGGCGATGACGCCGATGCGCGGCTGGTCGGTGACGCTGAGGATCCAGCGGGCCACGTTGCGCGCTTGGGTGCGGAGGTCGCGGTAGGTGAGGAGGCCGGTGTCGTCGATAAGGGCGGTGCGCTCGGGGGCGGCGAGGTAGCCCTGTTCGATGGCGCGGGCGGTGGTGAAACGGAAGCGGAGCAGATTTGGTATAACCCCTAGCGCTGCTTTCGGGCTGTTGCCGAGGCTGATCATTCCGGCGCGGTGGGTGGCCCTGAGAAAGCGGAGAAACATTGCTCTATTCTATGACATCTGGCAAAGTAGGCGTAGTTCTTGTTGTAGATGTGAAAGAAGTGCACTTGTGTTTCGTAAGTTGACGGCGGCGATCGTCGCGACCGCGCTGGCCATTGTGCCAGCGCAGGCCACCGCGCAGCCGCGTAACATGGTGGTTTTCGGCGATTCAGTCATTGCCGACCCAACAGTCCACGACTGGGCGGCAGGAAAAATCGGCGCCACGCCACAAGGCTCCTCGGATGCGAAGGTCTGGTGCCCAACCGGTGCGAGGAATTGGGGCAAGCAGGCGGCTGCGCGCCTCGGGTTGCGGGCAATGGACTACTCCTGTGCCGGCACCGTTTCAACTCGCGTTGGCCCCTATTTCTCCCTGCAGGTTGACCGCGCGTTGCGCGACCGCGCCCTGAACCCGGCAACGGCCCGCGTCATCATCTCGACCGGCTTCAATGACACCTATTCGACCGGCGGCCGGTCCCCGGAGCAGGTGCGTCGCGCCTTCGTCGACGCGATGGTGCCGCAGGTGAACCGTATCCGGGCGGCGGCGCCGAACGCGCGCATCCAGATTGTCGGCTACCCGAAGATCACGCAGGGCGACCGCGTGTGCCTGTTTCAGCTGGGCAACAACATGCACGACGCCACCCCGATGCCCTTCGTGCAAGCGTGGGAGGACACCGCGCAGTGGATGCAGGTGGACCTGGCGCGCGCAGCGGGTGTCGAATTTTTGGACCTGAAGCCGTCCACGTGGAACAACAACATGTGTGCCCCGGACCACATCCGGATGTGGGCCGGGCTGGTCGATTTCGGCCCTTCGCCACGCAACATGCCGCTGCACGTGAACCAGCGCGGCCACGCCCACGTCGCGGACGTCATCGCGCATTCCTAGAAACTAGCTACTTGGCCAGCGCGTCCTCGATGGCCTGCTCGAAGGCCTCGTAAGGCTGCGCGCCGATGATCTCCTGGCCGTTGACCAAGAAAGACGGGGTGGAGTTGAAGCCTGCGCGCTGCGCCAGGTTGTTAGCGTCCTGGAGTGCGGCGTCGTACTTGTCGCTGGCGGCGTCGGCCTTGAACTTCTCCATGTCCGGAATGCCTGCGGCTTCAGCGAAGCGGACGAAGTCCTCCATGGCGAAGTCGGGGTGGCCGTTCGCCTTGATGGCCTCTGCCATGTAGGCGTCCTGGTACTCGAAGAATTTGCCTTGGTCGGCGGCGGCGCGGCCCGCGCGGGCTGCTTCGACGGCGGCCTGGCTGTTGACTACGAAGTCGTTGAACTCGATGCGCACCTTGCCCTCATCGACGTAGTTCTTGATGATCTGCGGCATGATCTCAACGTTGGCCTTGATGCAGAATGGGCAGTCCCAGTCGGAGAACTCGGAGAGGACGACGGGGGCGTCGACATCGCCGAGGGCCATTGGGTCGTTGGCGTCGCGGCGCTCGATCTCGGCGGCGGCCTCGTTCATAGTCGGTTCGGCGGCAGGCTCTTCAGCGGCCTGAGACGGTGCAGTCTGGGCGGTCTCCGTGGCGGGTGTCGCGGAGTTCGCGCCGATGACGTAGCCGCCCACTCCGGTGCCGATTGCCAGTACTGCCGTAAACGCCCACATCAGTGGTGGGATCTTGGTATCACTCATTGTGCTCCTTTGGTTGTTCTGCGTTTTGTAATGCTACCGCCCGCGCCAACCTGGCGTAGCGCAGCTCCTGTTCACGGAACCTGGTCCAGGTCGAGATGGTGGTGAAGAAGAACGCGATGATCAGCACGTACAGCATCAGGTCCGTGCCGCGGGCAACGCCCAACCAGTTGGCAAGGATGGTGACGTCGTTGGGGCGCAGGATCGCCCAGATGGCGGCGATGAACATCGCGCCGAAGCCGATCTTCACCCAAGCTTTCGCGTTCGCCTTGCGGCGGTTAGCAAAGAAGTAGAGCGCCAACAGGACGGTGGCGCAGATCAGTGCGAACTGGATCATGGGAGCCTCCCTGCCACGATGTTGTCGGCCAGGATGTTGACGCCGTTAATGAGCGACTGGCCCTTGCTCATCGAGTACTCGGTGTACAGGATCTCCACGGGCTCCTCGGCGACGCGCCACTTATGCTGGTCGATCAGGGCGACGATCTCGGATGCGTGCGACATCCCGTTCATCCGCAGGTTCATCTCGTTGGCCACTTTGAGGTTGAAGGCGCGTAGGCCGTTGTGGGCGTCGCTAAGGCCGAGGCGACGAGTGCGCGGCGAGAGCATCACCACCGTGCGCAGCACCACGCGCTTGATCCACGGCACCTGCGAGCTATCTTGGCCGGCGAAGCGAGTGCCCACCACGATATCGAGCGGTTCGGTGCGCAGGCGCTGCACCATGCGCAGGACGTCCTTGACCTGGTGCTGGCCGTCGGCGTCGAAGGTGACAAAGTACTTCGCACCCGGCTGGGCGCGCGCGTACTCCACCCCGGTCTGGATCGCAGCGCCCTGGCCCAGGTTCACCGGGTGGTTCACCAGGTGGGCGCCGGAGGCGCGGATGGCGTCGGCCGAGTTGTCGCGGGAGCCGTCGTTGACGGCCACGATGTTCGGGAACGTTTCCCGCGCATGCTCAATGACCTGCTGGATAACGGGGCCTTCGTTATAGCAGGGGATGATGAGCCAGGTGTCGTCGTTCATGTTGCCCGAAATGTTACCCCGCGCGGTGGAAAAGCCGCGCATAAACGCGCTTCAGCAGTGGCTTCGGTAGCAGTCGGTAGAGGGTGCGCACTGCGACGTTCACCATCGCGCGCGTGCGGCCGATCAGGCCGTAGCGCACCAGTCGGATCTGCATGTCTACCTCCGAGGTGAACATGTCGCTGCCGGTGCGGCGGTCGAACTGCTCGTCGGTGACACGGAAGTAGGTGAGCGGCTCCTGCATGTTGTACAGCGTGTAGCCCTCGGCGATGAGGCGCGCGAACAGGTCGTAGTCCTCCATGAGGTGCACGTCCTGGTACCCGCCCACAGCCTTGACGTCCGCGGTGCGGTACATCACGGAAGGGTGGTTCATCGGCGAGTTCATCTTGGCGTAGTGTGCGGGGTGCTCGGGCAGGCGCCGGATGCCGCCGGTGCGCTCACCGTCGAACTCCTGCACGGCGGTACCCACCACGGACACCTCGGGGTGCTGCCGCAAAAACTCGAGTTGTCGCTCAATGCGCTGGGGGAACGCCTTGTCGTCGGAGTCGAGCTGCGCCACGAACTCGCTGTCGATCGTCTCCAGCGCCGCCTGCAGCGCGGGGCCCGCACCGCGGTTTTCGTCACAGCGCACCACGCGCGCCCCATACTTCTCGACGACCCCTTCGACCCCTTCCGCCACCGGCCCATCAAAGACGACCACGACCTCGTCCGCGGGACGGGTCTGCTCAGCGAGGGATTGCAGCGCCTCAGCGAGCTGGTCAGGAACAGTGCCGTGGTAGGCAGACAGGAGCGCAGTAACGGTGGACATGGATACCGATACTAGTTGCGTGCGGCGTCGAGAAGAAATGTGCCGTAGCCCGACTTCACCATGGACTCACCTAGGCTGACCAGCCTGTCCACAGAGATGAACCCCTGCTCGTAGGCGGCGACCTCCGGCGAGCCAATCACCAGGCCGGTGCGCTTCTGCAGCACCTCCACGTAGGCGGAGGCCTCCGCCATCGAGTCGATCGTGCCGGTGTCCAGCCACACGTCACCCCTGTTCAGACGGTGGACCCGCAGCTGGTTCGCCTTCAGGTACGCCTCGTTCACGCTGGTGATCTCCAGCTCACCGCGGGCGCTCGGCGTAATCGTCTTCGCGATGTCCACGACTTGATTGTCGTAAAAGTACAGCCCGACCACGGCGAAGTTGGACTTCGGGTGCTCCGGCTTCTCCTCAATCGACGTGGCCACGCCATTCGCGTCGAAGTCCACCACGCCGTAGCGGTGCGGGTCGGAGACCTCGTAGGCGAAGATGGTGCCGCCGGTGCCGTCATGGCTTAAGTCCAGGGCGCCGTCGAAAATGTTGTCACCCAGCACGAGCGCCACCGAGTCATCCCCGATGAAGTCCTCGGCGATCAGGAACGCCTGGGCAAGGCCGTCGGGGGAGGGCTGGATGCCGTAGTGGAGCATGATGCCCCAGTCGGAGCCGTCGCCAAGCAGGCGCCGGAACGCGGGCGCGTCCTCCGGCGTGGTGATCACCATGATCTCCCGGATACCAGCGCTGATCAGCGTGGTCAGCGGGTAGTAGATCATGGGCTTGTCGTAAATCGGCATCAACTGCTTCGAAATACCCTTCGTAATCGGGTAGAGCCGGGTGCCGGACCCGCCGGCCAGAATGATGCCCTTCATCGACTTAGCGCTTCGGCAGGATCTTATCCAGCGGCAGCTTCTCGATCACAGCCAGCACCGTGGTCAGAATGCCCATGATGAACAGGACGAGCGCCGGGGTGGACACGTTCGACGTGTCACCGGCGGACAGCGCCATCGCCGGGTCCGTCGGAGCGGTGTTCGTCGTGGTGGTGGCCTCAACTGTCGGGGTGACCGTCGCCGTCACCGTCGGGGTGACGGTGACCGTGGTGGTTGCCGGGGCCGAAGGGGTAGAAGTTTGGGTGGAAGCGAACGCCGGGGTTGCCACCACCAGTGCCCCCGCCACCGCGAGAGCTGCAAGAGAAGTGCGATTCATGCAGTACAACCTACCCAAGATAGAGCGCCAACGCAGCTCTCCAGTTCATGGGGGCAAAGCCCGTCGCCTTAATCTTGTCCAGCGCAAGCGTCGATTCCGCAGGCCGTGGCGCCTTGTCCCCGTACTCCTTTGAGGTCACCGGGTGTACCTGCGCGGGGTCCTTGCCCATCCCGATGAATACCGCCATCGCGATCTCGTCACGCCCCACCGAATCCCCATCCGAGGTGATGTTGTACACACCGTACTCAGTTTCGTTGGCCAGCAGGTGGCGGATGCCCTTCGCCAGGTCCTCCGCTGACGTCGGCCGCCCGCGCTGATCCTTCACCACGCGCGGCTCCTTGCCCGTCTCCGCGAGTTGGCGCATCGTCGCCATGAAGTTTGCCCCATCGCCGAACACCCACGACGTCCGAATCACGTAGTGCCTGCGCGCCAGCTGCGCCGCCGTCTCCCCGGCAGCCTTCGACGCCCCGTAGCGGCTCAGCGGGCTCGGCAGCTCCTCCTCCGTGTGCACCTCCTGGGTGCCATCGAAGATGTAATCACTGGACACGTGCACCAACACCAAGTCGTGCTCGTTGGCCGCCCGCGCCAGCTGCGCTGGGGCCTCCGCGTTCACGCGCCACGCGCCCGCCGGGTCATCCTCCGCGCCGTTGACGTCGTTGTAGGCCGCGCAGTTGATCACCGCCCAGTACTTCGACCAGTCCACGCCCTCCAGGTTCGTGATGTCCAGCTGGTCCCGCCTGCAGAACTCCGCCTCATCCGGCCCGTAGAGCTCCTGCAGCGCGCGGCCCAGCTGCCCGTTCGCGCCCGTCACGAGGATTCTGCGCTGGGGGACGGGGGTGGCGTCGACAAGCATGGGGTGGGTGAGGTCAGCCTCCGAAAGCTCCGTGGGCTCCATCGGCCACTCGACCTCCTTGTAGGAGCAGTAGGCGTAGCGCGCGCCGGGCTGGTATCGCTCGTTGACCAGGTAAATGTACGTCGTGTCGTCCTCGAGCGCCTGGAAACCGTTGGCCACCCCGCGCGGCACAAATACTGCCGTCTCCGGGCCGATCTCGCAGCTGAACGTCTCCCCGAACGTCGCGGAGCCCTCCCGCATGTCCACCCACGCCCCGAACACGCGGCCCGACGCCACCGACACCCACTTATCCCACGGCTCAGCGTGCATGCCGCGAGTCGCCCCGCGCCGCGCGTTGAAGCTCACATTCTGCTGCACCGGCACCAACTTCTGCCCCGCCCAGTTCTCCTTGAACCAGCCGCGGTTGTCGCGGTGCACCGCAAGCTCGTGGACTTCCAACCCAGCAATCATTACTGTCCTCTCGCCTCATAACGCTTCTCGACGTCCCCCTTCGCCCCTTCCCACCACCAGCGGTTCTCGCGATACCACTCGATGGTTTGCTGCAGCCCGTCGCGCAGATCCTTCGTGTAACGCGGCCGCCACCCAAGCTCGGTAGTGAGCTTCGTGGAGTCCATCGCGTAGCGCTGATCGTGCCCGGGGCGGTCGTTGACGTGCTCGTACTCGCCACCCATCAGCTCGCAGATCATCTCGATGACCTGCTTGTTCGTGGTGTGGTCGTTGTCCGCGCCGATGTTATACGTCTCACCCAGCTTGCCGCGTTCCAGGATGGTCAGCACGGCGTCGTTGTGGTCGTCGACGTGGATCCAGTCACGCACCTGCGCGCCCGTGCCGTACAGCTTCGCGGGCTGCCCGCACAGGATGTTCGTGATCTGGCGCGGGATGAACTTCTCCACGTGCTGGTACGGCCCATAGTTGTTGGAGCAGTTCGAAATCGTCGCCTGAATACCAAAACTGCGGATCCAGGCCCGCACCAAATGATCCGAGCCGGCCTTCGTCGCCGAATACGGACTCGACGGCTTATACGGCGTCGCCTCCGTGAACTTCTCGTTGCCCGTCAGCGGCAGGTCTCCGAACACCTCGTCCGTGGAAATGTGGTGCAGCCGCGCCCCGTGCCTGCGCACTGCCTCCAACAACACATACGTGCCGATCAAATTCGAGTGAATAAACGGCGACGGGTCCTCCAACGAATTATCGTTATGCGACTCCGCCGCGAAATGCACCACCACATCCGACGCCCCCACCAAGTCACCCACCAGCGCCTCATTAGCGACGTCCCCCTCCACCAACTCCACGTCCAACCCCCGCAGATTCGCCGGGTTGCCCGCGTACGTCAGCTTGTCCAGGACCGTGACCTTGTAGTCAGTGCGCTCGGTGACCATCCGCACGAAATTCGCGCCGATGAAGCCCGCACCACCAGTGACCAGCATTGTTCCCATGGGCTTCTACCTTAGCCGGAGCGCCACCAAATGTACCGCCGCCCCCGCCAGCGGGCCCGCGAACAAGGCCGTGAGCACGACGGAGTGGACGTCGACATCCACGAGCCGCGGCATCACCCCCAGCACCGCGAACGCCACCGCCGTCGCCGTCAGCCACCCCGCGACGTACCAGCCGTGCCGCTCCAGCGACAGCACCGCCACCCCCGTAATAATCAGCGCGCCCATAAACGCCGACGCGAACGTGAGCACCCCAAGCGTCAACCCATCGACGTAAAACTCCGGGTCAAACGCCAGTTTTAGAATCCAGGGGCCCACCGCCCACGCCGCGGCGAAGCCCACAACGCCCAGTCCGAGCACCGCAGCCACCGGCTGCACCAACGCCGCAAACAACGCTTCTCGACGCTCCACAAACCTCACCACCAGCGCCGACTGGAAACGCTGCAACGGCACCAACACCGGCGCCCGCGTCAAAATCACCGCGTTCATAATCGCCGCCACCGACGCCTGCGGGAACGCCGCGTTCACCGCCGTCGGGAAGCCCGTGATCAGCGCCGCCGACGCCCCCGACGCCACCATCGCCGTCAACACCCGGCGCACGAACACCCCACGATGCACATCCAGCGGCACCCGCAAATGCTCCCGGCGCAACACCACCAGCCAGCTCAACGCGCCGACCACCGTAATCACCAAAAACGCAGGCAGGCCCCACCCCAGCGCCCACGCCAGAAGCGCCAATACCAGCCGCACACCCGAATCCAGCGCCACCAGCGCCGCGTAGCGCTCCCACAACTGCGCCCCCGATAGCACCCCGCCCAGCACCGCCTGGAACACGTACATCACCAGGCCAACCTGCAGCAGGGCAGTGGCCGTCAGCGTACTTCCGGGAACAGCAGTGCCGATGAACAGCGCGCCCGCCACCGCCGCCACAACGACCACCACCAGCGCCGTCCACGCCCCCAACCGCCACGGATTCGCCGAACCCCGCCGGCCATCCTCGCGCGCCGCCGCGACGGCACGCGTGGTCTCGTGGGTGAGGCCGTCGATAAGCCCGGTGGACGCGAAGAACAACCCCCAGTACGCAGCGAAGTAGCGGTAGGCCGTGTCGGCGTCGAGTGCTTTCGACGCCACCCACAACACCACAAAGCCGCTGACCGCCGCGAACAGCGTGGCAAAAGAAAGGTGCTTCACCTGGCGTTACATCGCCTTACATTCCGAACGACGGCGCGATCGTGGTAAACCACGCCTTGTGCAGATCCTCGCGCCAGTACGGCCACGAGTGCGTCCCCGCATTCCGGAACTCATACTGCGCTGGAATATTCAGGCCTTCCAGCTTCGCTCGCAAATCATGCGAACACTTATTAATCGCAGCCTCAATCACGCCGCCTTCAACCTGCAGAATCGCCGAACCGACACTCGCCGCAGGTTGCGGAAGCCCCTGGCCAACCAAGTAACTCACCTGATCCTGGCGGCCCGCCAGGCCCGTGCCCGTCGAAATATACAAGCGGGTCCCGCGCAGCTTCTCCGCATTCACAAGCGCATCGTTGTAGCGGTTATTCGGGCTGCCCATCGGGCCCCACATCATCTCCGGGGTCACCGTCCGGTAATCCAACGTTCCCGATGCCCGGTTCACCGTAATCCGGCCGAACTGGTACGCCTCAGGCGTCGACGTCGCCGCACAGCCCGAGAAGGACGCCGCGGACTTATAGAACCCGGGGTAGTGCGTCGGCAACACCAGAGACGTGGTCCCCGACATCGAGAATCCCACAATCGAACGGCGATTCTTGTCCGCCCCCAGCAGCCCCTCAATCGGCCCCGGCAACTCCTTGACCAGGAACGTCTCCCACTTCTGTGGGCCGTTAATGTAGCGCGAGCGCACATTGTCACTCACCCAGTCCGTGTAGTACGAAAACGCGCCCTCCTGCGGAATCACAACATTGACGCCCTTGCCTGCGAAGAACTCGCGAGCATCACTCATGCTCAACCAGTCCTGGTGCTGCTCCGCACCACCAGCGCCGTTGAGCAGGTAGATCGTCGGCGCGTTCTGTACGCGCTGCCCCGCAGTATTCGTCGCAGGCAACACCGCCACCGGGATATCCCGGCGCATCGACGGCGAATACACCAAGAAGCTCAACACCTGCTTATGGTCAACCTTCTCGACCCACTTCTGCGGCTTCCCGTCCGTCTTCGCCAACGGTGGATTCGCAATTGCGTTCCAGGGCTTCACCGTACCCACGGGCTGGGCCGATGCTGCTGGCGTAACTGCTGGGATCGCCTGGAGTGCCGACAAAGGAATGGCTACAGCCATCGCTGTAGCCACAACCGAACGAGTGATGCGCTTCAACATGGAAGCCATCCTACTTTACAGATGTGGCAATTGGGGCTTCTGGTGTCACTTTGTTCGGCGTTTCGTGCAAGAATGTGGGAAGTATTTCGTTCGTACAGAATTTCTCTTTGAAAGAAGGTAGTTGCAATGAACCCGATCGAGTCCATGCAGGTCGCCATCAACAACGTCCTCGGCGAGCTGATCCACTTCGGCTCCTCGACGTCTTCCACCATCGCATACGGCATGGGCCTGTTCTAGAGGCTTGGGCCGATTTGGCCCGATTGAACCCGCCGCGCCACCTTTTGCTGGGTGGGCGACGGGTTTTTGTGGTTCGTGCAGGGCGCTGCGCACCAAATTCCTTAATTTTTGGGGGCAGGTTTGTGTTTCCCCAGGTCGCTGAGCGGGGCTGAGTGGGCGTGAGGGAATTTGGTGTCTTGTGGAAACGCTGGAGTGCCAAAGGGCGCAACCTTATTTAGGTTAGACATTCAAACCTGCAGGTGAGAAAAGTGCTAGATGTTAAGGGTTGCGTCCTTTGGCACTGGTCGACCAGGGGGCGCGCCAAATTCCTAGTTTTCGGCGGGATGGTTTGCGTTTCCCAGGTCGCCGAGTGGGCGTGAAGGAATTTGGTGTCTGGGGTGGGGGCTACAGTCCAAGCGCCGGCTTGATGGTCTGCTTCCAGGACAGCTCCAGGTCTTCCTTCCAAATGCGCCAGGAGTGGGTGCCGGTGGCGCGCAGGTTGGCGTTGTATGGGATGTCGTTGGCCTTGAGCTTGACCAGCAGGTCGTGGGTGCAGGCGTTCATGGCGGCTTCGATCACGCCGCCCTCGACGATGAGGGTTTGGGCGTTCGCGGAGGCCTGGACGAAGTCCATGTCGCGGGTCTTGCGGAGGAAGCCGACGGTGTCACTTTCGGCGAAAAGGCCCGTTGCGCTGGAGATGTACAGCTTGGTGCCCTTGAGCTTCTCGGCGTTGACGAGGGCGTCGTTGTGTCGGTTGTACTCGCTGCCGGCGCGGCCCCACATCTCCTCGGGCTTGGCGCCGCCGCGGTTGACGGTGAGGTTGACCCAGCCGTTCGGGATGCCCGTCGAGGTAGCGGCGCAGCCGGAGAAGGAGCCGACGGCGGCGTAGCGGCCCGGGTTGTGCTCGGCGAGGAGGAGTGCAGAGGTTGCGGACATGGAGAACCCGACGACGGCGCGTTTGTCGTTGTTGGTGCCGAGGTAGGGCTCGATGGCGTCAGGGAGCTCGGAGCCCAAGAATGTGGACCACAGCTGTTTGCCCTGCAGGTAGCGGGAGTTCGGCTCGTAGAGCCAGTCGATGTAGTAGGAGAACGCACCCGCCATCGGGATGACGACGTTGACCGGCTCGTCTTCGAAGACCTTCTTCACCACGGTGCCGGCCTGCGCGATCCAGTCAGTATCCTGCTCGGAGCCACCGGCGCCGTTGAGGAGGTAGATGGTCGGTGCGTTTGGTACGCCCGCGCGGATCACACCGACTGGGATGTCGCGCTCCATAGCGGGGGAGTAGACGCTGAGCTTCTCGGAGCCCTTGATGCCGTCGATGTTGGTGAACCAGTACTGATCGCCGCCGCTGGGTTTTTGCGGTGCGGTTTCCAGCTTCTTTACGCGCGCGATGGCATCGTTTGTGGTTTCGGCACCCTCGGCTGTGGGGATGTCGGCGTCGTCAAGCGTGGGTTCGGTGCTGTCTTCCTCTACGACTTCGACGACCGTCGTTTCCTCAACCTTGGTTGTGGTCGTGGTGGTCTTCGAGGAAGAGGTCGTCGTCGCCTCACTTATCGACGTCTCCTCTACGCTCTGGGCGGCAGAGATAGTCGTTGCCTGTTCGGATGGTGCAACGGCATACCAGCCTCCTGCAGCGATCGCCACGGCGGCGGCTCCGGCGATAGCTGGACGCGCAATATTCACGGGGTGCTCCTCAACTTTTTGTAGGTGGTGAAGGGGGTCCTTCAAGCATTCTATTAAAGTGTCCGATATTGAAGCGAAAACGTTACAAGCAACGTATTCTATGTGGCGTGACTAAAGAGCATTATGACGTTGTTGTCCTCGGCGCTGGCCCTGGTGGCTATGTCGCCGCCATCCGAGCAGCGCAGCTGGGCCTGAAGGTTGCGGTCATTGAGAAGCAGTACTGGGGAGGTGTGTGCCTCAACGTTGGGTGTATCCCGTCGAAGTCGTTGATTAAGAACGCGGAGATCGCCCATATCTTCAATCATGAGGCGAAGACGTTCGGCATCAAGGGTGATGTCGAGTTTGATTACGAAGACGCCCACAAGCGCTCCCGCAAGGTCTCCGAGAAGATCGTCGGTGGCGTGCATTACTTGATGAAGAAGAACAAGATCCAGGAAATCCACGGTCTTGGCTCCTTCACCGATTCCAACACGATCGAGATCACCGAAGGCGACGACAAAGGCAAGACCGTTACCTTCGACAACTGCATCATCGCGACGGGCTCCGTCGTGCGTACCCTGCCAGGCATCGAGCTGAGCAAAAACGTTGTGTCCTTCGAGGAGCAGATCCTCAACGAGGACGCACCGAAGTCCATGGTCATCGTGGGTGCGGGCGCTATCGGCATGGAGTTTGCGTACGTGCTGTCCAACTATGGCGTGGACGTCACCGTTATCGAGTACATGGATCGCGTTCTGCCGAACGAGGACAAGGACGTGTCCAAGGAGATCGCGAAGGCGTACAAGAAGCTCGGCGTCAAGCTCATGACCGGCCACGCAACCACCGCGGTGCGGGACAACGGCGACTCGGTCGAGGTGGACGTCAAGAAGAATGGCACCGACAAGACTGAAACGCTCACCGTTGAGCGCGTCATGATCTCCGTCGGCTTCGCCCCGCGCGTCGAGGGTTACGGCCTGGACAAGGCCGGCGTCGAGCTCACCGAGCGTGGCGCCATCGCCATCGACGACCGCATGCGCACCAACGTCGACGGCATCTACGCCATCGGCGACGTCACCGCGAAGCTGCAGCTCGCGCACGTTGCCGAGGCGCAGGGCATCATCGCCGCCGAGACCATCGCGGGTGCTGAAACCCTCGAAATCGAGGACTACATGATGACGCCGCGCGCCACCTTCTGCAACCCTCAGGTTGCTTCCATGGGCTACACCGAGGAGCAGGCGAAGGAGAAGTGGCCAGACCGCGAAATCAAGGTTGCGACCTTCCCGTTCTCCGCGAACGGCAAGGCAGTCGGCCTGGCTGAGACCGCGGGCTTCGGCAAGATCGTCGCCGACGCCGAATACGGCGAGATCCTCGGCGCACACCTGGTTGGCGCCAACGTTGCCGAGCTGCTGCCGGAGGTCGTCCTCGCCCAGCGCTTCGACCTCACCGCTGGCGAAATCGCCCGCTCTATCCACATTCACCCAACCCTGTCTGAGGTGCTGAAGGAAGCGGCCCACGGCATCGAAGGCCACATGATCAACCTGTAGCCTTTTTCTTCTCGACGCCCGGTCCCGCCTGTTGGTGGGACCGGGTTTTGCGCTGTGTGGGTGGGGTTCTCGCTCAGTTGCCCTGCCTTCGCGCCTTCTTACATTGCTCCGGTCGAGGAGTTAAAGGAGTGCGATGCTGGTCGCCTCTTTTGGCCAACCCCGTCCGATTTTTACCGACCTGCATCGCACGCTTCTAAGCGCACGCTTCGAACGTTTTGGGGCGCGCTGACGGGGTAGTAAAAGGACCGCTCACCCTCCCATTTCCCGATGTTTGAAGCAGACTCTTGACTACCGACCTTTGGGGGTAGTTCGAAGATTTTATAGACGTTACGCGCAGGTCGTGAGTAACATCACAAATTAGGTTTACCTTGGTTTGTTCTCATACTGAATATGTGCAGGGTGTCGCCATGCTTAAAATTTCGAAAATTTGCCAAGCGCGTCCGGGCGGTGAATTTTGGGTGAAAATCAGGCGAAAGAAACATGCTCTGACTAGGCAATAGTGAAGAATGGTGCCTAAAGTGGTTGTGACACTGGAGGTGCCATGACTGTACAAAAAACAGACCGTGAAGCAATTCGTCACGGAAAAATTACTGAGAAGCCGCTACGAGAGCGGCCAGGGTTCCCAACATGGGCAGTAAAGCTCGAGATGGCCATCACTGGCCTCATCTTCTCGCTCTTCCTTCTTGTTCACATGGTGGGCAACCTGAAGATTTTCATGCCGCTTAAGGCTGATGGCGGCGCACACATTGATGACTACGGCGAGTGGTTCCGCACGTTTGGTGAGCCACTGTTCCCGCGCGGGGGATTCCTGTGGATTCTCCGTATCGTCCTGCTGACCTGCCTGATCCTGCACGTGTATGGTGCGTTCACTCTGAAGAAGCGTTCCGCCGAGTCGCGCGGTACGTTCAAGCGCACGAACCTGATGGGAGGCTGGCAGTCCACCGCTACGCGTTGGATGCTGGTGACCGGCGTCATCCTGCTGCTGTTCATCATCTTCCACATCCTGGATCTGACCGCGGGCACGGTTGTTGCTTCTGAGCAGTTCGTTCATGGCAATGTTCGTGACAACCTGATTGCAACCTTCGCTCCTGAGCGTTGGTACGTGACCCTGTTCTACCTGGTTGCCATGCTGGCGCTGCTGCTGCACCTGACGCACGGTGTGTACTTGGCAGTTTCTGACCTTGGATGGCTCGGCGAGCGTGGGCGCGGCGTAATGGTCGTGTTGGGGTACGTACTGCCGTTCATCGTTGTTCTTGGAAACGTCATCATGCCACTGGCCATCATGGCTGGTCTTATCCCGGGGTACACCCGCTAACGGCTGATTAGGAGAAACTTTAATGACTACCTCTTTGAACCAGACGCAGGACGAGGTGTTCCGCCAGCCGGAGTCCTCGGCTCCTGGCGTCACCATTGGCCGCATTCTTGATAATGCAATGCCGGACCGCCACAAGGTCCGGATGAAGGACATGTGGGAGTACCAGAAGGACCACATGCAGCTGGTGTCCCCACTGAACCGTCGCAAGTTCAAGGTGCTCGTTGTGGGCACGGGCTTGGCTGCCGGTGCTTCTGCCGCCGCATTGGGCGAGCTGGGCTACCAGGTACAGGTCTTCACGTACCATGACGCTCCTCGTCGTGCACACTCCATTGCAGCGCAGGGTGGCGTCAACGCTGCTCGCGGCAAGAAGGTTGATAACGACGGCGCGTACCGCCACGTGAAGGACACTGTCAAGGGTGGCGACTACCGCTGCCGTGAGGCTGACTGCTGGCGCCTGGCCGTCGAGTCGGTCCGCGTGATTGACCACATGAACGCGATTGGTGCTCCGTTCGCGCGTGAGTACGGTGGCTCCCTGGCTACCCGTTCCTTCGGTGGTGTGCAGGTCTCCCGTACCTACTACACCCGTGGCCAAACGGGCCAGCAGCTGCAGCTGTCCACCGCTTCGGCGCTGCAGCGTCAGATCCACTTGGGCAACGTTGAGATCTTCACGCACAACGACCTGATCGATCTGATCATTACTGAGGAAGACGGCAAGAAGCGTTGCCGCGGTATTGTTACCCGCAACCTGATTGACGGCTCCCTGACCCCGTTCACCGGCCATGCTGTTGTGCTGGGTACCGGTGGTTACGGCAACGTGTACCACAAGACCACGTTGGCGAAGAACTCGAACTCCTCCGCGATGATGCGTGCGCACGAGCTTGGTGCGTACCTGGCGTCGCCGGCGTTCATTCAGTTCCACCCGACCGGCCTGCCGCTGAACGCGAGCTGGCAGTCGAAGACGACGCTGATGTCCGAGTCCCTGCGTAACGACGGCCGCATTTGGACCCCGAAGGAAAAGGGTGACGACCGCGACCCGAACACCATTCCAGAGGACGAGCGCGATTACTTCCTGGAGCGTCGTTACCCGGCGTTCGGTAACCTCGTGCCGCGTGACGTTGCGTCTCGTGCTATTTCGCAGCAGCTTAACGCCGGTTTCGGTGTTGGCCCGCTGCACAACTCGGCGTACCTGGACTTCAAGGATTCCATCGAGCGCCTCGGTGAGGACACTATCCGTGAGCGCTACGGCAACCTCTTCGAGATGTACGAGGACTCCACCGGCGAGAACCCATACAAGGCTCCGATGCGTATTGCGCCGACGGTGCACTTCTCCATGGGTGGCCTGTGGACCGACTTCAACGAGATGACGTCTATCGACGGCCTCTTCGCAGCCGGTGAGTGCTCCTGGACCTACCACGGTGCGAACCGCCTGGGCGCGAACTCGCTGCTGTCCGCATCGGTCGACGGCTGGTTCACCATTCCGTTCACGGTGCCGAACTACCTGGCGGATCACCTGAACGAGCCGGTGTACGGCGAGGACGCTCCGGCATCCGTCGAAGCCGTTGAGCGTGCGCAGAAGCGCATTGACAGCCTGATGAACATCAAGGGCTCCGACCCGCACGGTCCGGAGTACTACCACGTCAAGCTGGGCGAGATCCTCTACCTGCACTGTGGCGTGGCACGTACCGCGGACAGCCTGCGTGAGGGCATCGACAAGATCCGCGCACTGCGCGATGACTTCTGGGCGAACCTCCACATCCCAGGCCGCGCTGATGAGATGAACCAGGTCCTCGAGGCTGCGCTTCGCCTGGTTGACTACATCAACCTCGGCGAGCTGATGTGCATCGACGCACTTGACCGCGACGAGTCCTGTGGTGCTCACTACCGCATGGACCACCTCACCGAAGACGGCGAGGCCCGCCGTGACGACGAGAACTGGTGCTTCGTTTCCGCATGGGAGACCGTGGGCAACGACCAGTTCGTGCGTCACGCCGAGCCACTGTACTTCGATTCGATCCCACTGATGACGAGGAACTACAAGTAATGAAACTGACACTTGAGATCTGGCGTCAGGCCGGACCCGATACTGAAGGCCACTTCGAGACCGTCGAGGTGCCGGACGCAGTTGAGCAGATGTCCATCCTGGAGCTGCTCGACCACGTCAACAACCGATTTGTTGAGGAAGGCAAGGAGCCTTTCACCTACGCTTCTGACTGCCGCGAGGGCATCTGCGGTACCTGTGGCCTGACCATCAACGGTCGCCCGCACGGTGCGGACCAGAACGTCCCTGCATGTCTGCAGCGCCTGGTGAACTACAACGACGGCGACACTCTCAAGATTGAGCCGTTCCGCTCCGCTGTGTTCCCGGTAATCAAGGACCTCGTGGTTGACCGCTCCGCGCTCGACCGCGTGATGCAGCAGGGTGGCTACATCTCCGTCTTCCCGGGTACCGCCCCAGACGCAGACACCCTGTCCGTCAACCACCACGACTCCGAGCTTGCGCTCGACTACGCAGCCTGCATCGGCTGTGGCGCTTGTGTGGCTGCGTGCCCGAATGGCGCCGCGCACCTGTTCACTGGTGCTAAGCTGAAGCACTTGAAGCTGCTGCCACTGGGCAAGCTGGAGCGCAGCCGTCGTGCACGCAAGATGATCGACGAGTTGGAAACCAACTTCGGTCCTTGCTCCCTGTACGGCGAGTGCGCAGACGTCTGCCCTGCAGGCATTCCGCTGGACGCGGTCGGCGCGATCAACGCCGAGCGTGCTCGCGCGGCTGTCCGTGGCGGCGACGACTAAACAGAGAATAAAACGAGGAAGGAAACAACGATGGCGTCCCAACATGCTGTAGCTGATATCCGCAGTGAATCGTTCCCTGAGTACGAGGGCAAGATTCAGGACCTGTACGTCGAAGGCTACGACCCGGTGTCGTACTCCGCGCCGCACTCTTCGCTGCTGCGCTACTCCACGTGGGTAGCGATGGGCCTGATCTTGGCGTCACTGTTCGGTATGGGGCTTGCCATCTGGGGCGCAACTGTTGGCACGTACGGGTATGGTGCGTCTGCTGAGGTCAGCAGCCAGCTCATCCTGTACGGCCTCGTAGAGGCGGTTGTGACGTTAGCACTCGGCGCGTTCCTCATCGTGAAGGGTCGCGCGGCCTACCGTCAGTACCGCGAGCAAACCGGTCGCGTCAACTAGCGGCTACCTCCAGGTCTCCCCGTCACCACGCTCAATATGGTGGCGGGGAGATTTTTGCTTTAATCAAGTGCATGGCTACACACGCGTTAATGGAGCTCACCGAGGCGGACGAACAGCGCCGCAGGACACTGCGGAAGTACAAGATCGGGGTGACGGCCCTGCTGGGGCTGATGGCCGTGATCTTCCTGACGTGTTCGTGGTGGCAGTCGCAGGGTACCGCGCCGTTGTGGGTGGGGTACGTGCGCGCGGCGGCGGAGGCCGGGATGGTCGGCGGGCTGGCGGATTGGTTCGCGGTCGCGGCAATCTTTAAGCACCCGATGGGGCTGCCTATCCCGCACACGGCCCTGGTGCCGAACAAGAAGGACCAGGTGGCTGACGCGCTGAGTGACTTCGTGAGTGAGAACTTCCTCAACGCGGAGACCATCACCGAGAAGGTGATGGCGGCGGGCATCCCGGAGCGTGCCGGAAGGTGGTTGTCGCTTGAGAAGAACGCGAAGCGGGTGTCGGAGGAGGTCGGCAAGTTTACGGTCAAAGCCGTCGAGGCGGTCGACCCAGCGGAGGCTGAGGAGTTTCTCAACTCACAGGTCATTGACCGGTTCGCGGAACCGATCTGGGGACCGCCGATCGGGCGCGCGCTGGAGGGCTTCATCGCGGACGGCAAGATCGAGCCGGTGGTCGACGACATCGTCGCCTGGGGCAACGAGCGCCTCGCCGGCATGGAGGACGCCATCGTCCGCACCATCGACGAGCGCATGCCCGCTTGGGCGCCGAAGTTCGCCAAGGACCTGGTCGGTGCGAAGGTCTATAACGAGCTGGTGGCGTTCATGGCGGACGTCGATAAGGACAAGGACCACGAGGCTCGCCGAGCTATTCGACGCCAAATCAACCAGTTCGCGCAGGACCTGCAGTTCGACGGTGCCATGATTACGCGAGTGGAGGAGCTGAAGGTGGATGTGATGGCGTCGAATGCGGTGCAGAACGCGGCCGCGGGGCTGTGGGGGCAGGTGTCGGCGGCGATTATTGAGTCGGCGTCGGATCCGGAGAGTTTGGTGCGTCGAAAGATAGCCCTGACGGTGCACGAGTGGGGCGAGAAGCTAGTCAACGAGCCGACGACGCGTGAGGCGGCCGAGCGCAACCTGCAGAAGTGGACGCACTTCGCTGCGGAGAACGGCGCGGGGCAGATCGTCGGCATTATTTCGGAGACGATTCAGAAGTGGGATGGGCAGGAAGCCGCCGACAAGATCGAGCTGATGGTGGGCAAGGACCTGCAGTACATCCGCGTGAACGGCACGATCGTGGGTGCATTGGCCGGACTTGTTATATACGCTGTGTCACAGTTGCTGTTTTTCTAAAAGGAGAATGATGATGTCTGAGAACAATTCTGGTTTGCGCGATATTGCGGATGCGTTGCTGGTTGCTGGGCAGTCGGTCGGAGAGGCCGTCGGCAAGCTGGGCGGCGATGTGACTGAGCAGCTGAAGCAGGCTGTGGACAACGCTCGTAGCACGTTTGACGGTGCGGGCGACGACAAGGAGCTGAAGGACGCAGTGTCCTCCTTTGCGAGCGACGCCGAGTCCATCGTGCGCAACATCGGCGACTCCGCCGAGGCCGGCGAGGCTAAGGATGCGTTCAAGCTGGTCGCTGAGGAGATCCGCGACGCGTTCGGCAACATCGACGCTGATGACGCGAAGCAGCGCATCGAGTCCGTGGTTGCGCGTGTGCAGGAGCGCGTCGCTGACCTGGGCGGCAAGAAGTAATGTCCCTCACTGCTGAGCAGCTGATCATGTCGCTGCCCGTGATGGCGAACGCGCTGCTGTTTTGGGTGCTAGCCATCGCGGGCATTGTGGCGGCGGTGATGGCGGCGTCGACGCGCCCGGACGCGTTTGAGGCGGCGGGGCGTCAGTCGAAGGGCACGTGGGTGGCCATTCTGGCCGGTTCCGCGTTTGCCTGCATGCTGTCGTTGCCGTTCGTGGCGTGGATTGGCGCGGTCGCTATCGGTGTGTACTACTTCGATGTGCGGCCGCAGATCAACAACATTTTGCGGGGGAATTACGGCTGGTAAGCAGGCCTACTGCTGGTAGGCCTGAAGTTCGGCGAAGTCCACGTTGTGGCCCTGCATGGTAACGCGGAGGCCGCCGGGGACGACGTCGAAGCCGGTGATGCGCATCGTCTGGTCGGTGTACTCGGCCACGCCGTTGGTGAGGGCCTCGGTAATCGCGGAGGAGATCTCATCCGGCAGCGTGTTGCCGAACAGCGAGGTGTCGACGGCCTGGACGGAGAACCCTCCGGCGTCGTCAATTTCGGGGTGAAGTGAAACCGCAGCGGCGCCACCGCTGAACTCGACGGTGAAGGTGCCGTCCTCGGGGGAGGTGGTCACCTCGGACACGTTGATGAGCGCGGAGAGGAAATCGCTGCCGATGTTCTGCTGCAGCTGCGTGTTCAGCATCGCGCGCACGAACTCACTCGGGACCTCGGTAGTTGCGGTCAGGGTGTCCGCGACGGACTTGCCGCTGGCGTCAACCTTGATGGAGTCCATCTCCACGGTGGAGGCCGGCTGGCCGGTGGTCTCATCGCCGTTGACCACCAGCGTGGATGGCGTGGTCACCGTGACGTGCGGGATGGTGCCGCGCAGCATACCCAGCGTCAGGGGGGAAGCGCCGAAGGAAACCTCGGTGCCCTCCGGGGCTTGGTCGCGCATCTGGCTGCCGATGTAGGCGCGTGAGCCGGCTTCGGCGGCGATGAACAGGACCAGGATGGCGGCGAGGATGCCGATCAGGACTTTCCAGACGGTTTTCATGCGCACTAGTGTAGCGACTCACCTTTGGGCGCCACAGCCGCCCAGTCGACGGTGACGGTGTTGTCGCTGAGCCGACGGCGCACCGGGGTGATCGGCCAGTTGCGGGCAAGGGCCTCGCGGGCGTGGCGCCACCGCACCCGGGGGCCGTGCGGCTCCCAGCCGGCGGCGTGTTCCCAGGCGGAGTCGGCGTCGCGAAGAAAGTCGTGGATGGGCTCGCCCGGGACGTTGCGGTGGATGAGCGCCTTCGGTAGGCGTTCGGCGAGGTCGCTGGGCGTCGAAATGTCGAATGGGTCCCAGGACAGGGTGAGCGTTTGGGGGCCGGTGGCGTCGAGAAGCACCCAGGTGCTGCGGCGGCCGAGCTCGTCACAGGTGCCCTCGATGAAGAGACCGCCGGGGGCGAGCTTGGAGGTGACGGTGCGCCACACGTCGGGGACTTCCGCGACGTCGTACTGGCGCAGCACGTTGAACGCGCGCACAAGCTGCGGTTGGTAACCGGCGAGCTCGAAGCCGCCGAGCTCGAAGCGGACGCCGTCGCGCGGCGGGAGTACCCGCTCGGGGTTGATCTCCAGGCCCACGACCTCGACGTTGGGGTTGATGCGCCGCAGCCAACCCGCCCACTCGCAGGTGGTGGTGTGGGAGGCGCCGTAGCCGACGTCGAGTGCTAGTGGGGTTCCTTCTCGCAAAAGCGAAATGACCCGCGCGTTGTGGCGGGTCCATCGATCGCAGCGCCGCAGCCGGTTGATGCCGGTCGTGCCCCGGGTGATCACCCCGTAGGGCTGCCCGCGGCCCGCCTGCGAGCGCAGATTGTGGTGGTGCTTAGAGATTGTTGGAGATCCATTCCTCGGTGAGCTTCGCCTCGTTCTCGACGATCTCCTCGAGCGCCTCAGCAACCTTCGGCTCCAGCGCAGCGCCCATGAACGGGATGTCTACCTTTGCCTCGTTGTCGTAGGCCAGGGAGGTGGTGTCGCCGTTGTCGGTCAGCGTGATCTCGCCGCCGAAGTCGACCGGGGTGCCCTTGACGTCACCGGTGAAGGTGATCGGGTCCGTGCCGGTGTTGACGGTGCGCTTCAGCTTCAGGTCCTGCGAAATCATGGCCTGCGCGGCCTCAGGCAGGATGGACTTCGGCAGGATCTCGAAGAGGACGGCAGTGGAGCCGTCGAACTCGTGGAGCTCGCCCGGTTCGGGGGAGAGCTTCTCCGCGATGAACGCCCAGTAATCCTTGCTTGCGAAGGCGTCGCGCACCTTCTGCGCAGGGTGGTTGATGGTTACGGTGATTTCACTACGTGCAGTCATAGTGAACAGACTACCGTTGATGGGGTGTCTGATACATCTTTTGCCTCAATGACAACTCTGCGCGTCGGCGGCACCCCCGCCGATGTGATCCGCTGCGACACCGCCGAGGACCTCGCGGCGACGGTCGCGCGTCTCGACGCCGCGGGCGCGCCGCTGCTCGTCGTGGGCGGCGGCTCCAACTTGGTGGTCGCCGACGGCCCGCAAGGAGTCACGGCGGTACTCGTGCGCAACGAAGGCATCGAACTTCTCGACGACACCCTGCTCCGCATCGGTGCCGGCACCGTGTGGGACGACGTGGTTGCCTACGCCGTGGAGCACGGCCTGGCCGGCATTGAGGCCCTGTCCGGCATCCCCGGCTCCGCGGGGGCCACCCCGGTGCAGAACGTGGGGGCCTACGGCGCCGAGATCGCCGACGTACTGCACCGCGTCCGCCTGTGGAACCGGGAGACCGGCGTGGACGAGTGGGTTACCCCGGAGTCGTTGGAGCTGGCATACCGCTACTCCAACCTGAAGTTCACCCACCGCGCCGTGGTCCTCGAGATCGAGCTGAAGCTGACCGAGTCGGACCTGTCGGCGCCGCTGCGCCACCTCGGCGGCAAGCGGGTCACGCTCGCGGAGGCACGCGAGTCAGTCCTGGAGACGCGCCGCACGAAGGGCATGGTGCTCGACCCTGCCGACCACGACACCTGGTCCGCGGGTTCCTTCTTTACCAACCCGGTGGTGGACGCCTCGGTCGCAGATGCGATCGGTGTTGAGGGGATGCCGCGCTACCCGCAGGAGGACGGCCGTGTGAAGCTCTCCGCCGCCTGGCTCATCGAGCGCGCCGGGTTCCCCCGCGGCTACCCCGGCGAGCACGCCCCGGCCCGCCTGTCCACCAAGCACACCCTGGCGCTCACCAACCGGGGCAACGCGAAGGCCGACGACATCGTGGCGCTCGCCCGCGACGTGCAGGCCGGCGTGGAACGCGCCTTCGGCGTCCGGCTGGTGCCGGAGCCGGTGTGGGTCGGGATGTCGATTTAGTCACCTACAAGCGGGACAGTAGCTCCTCCTGCACCTTGCGGCGCGACAGCTTGCCCAGCTGGTCCTTCGGCAGTTCCTCGAAGTGGTAGAAGGTACGCGGCACCTTGTAGCGGGTGAGGTTCTTGCGCGCGAAGTCCTTCAGGCCCTCCGGGTCGAGTGGGGCGCCGTCGCGAAGCGTGACGCAGGCGACGACGTCCTCTGAGCCGTCCTCGCGTGGGCGGCCGACGACGGCGACGTCGACAACATCGGGGTGGGTGCGCATGACGGTTTCCACCTCGGCGGGGTAGACGTTGAAGCCGCCGGTGATGATGAGCTCCTTGAGGCGGGAGACGAGCTTGATGAAGCCGTCCTCCTCCATGACGCCGAGGTCGCCGGTGCAGAACCAGCCGTCGTGGAAGGCCTGCTCGGTGGCTTCCTTGTTGTTGAGGTAGCCGGAGAAGACCTGCGGGCCGCGGGCGAGGATCTCGCCGGGCTCGCCGTAGGGCATGTCCTCGTCCAGGTTGTCGGGGTTGACGATGCGGATCTCGGTGTCTGGGAAGGGGATACCGATGTAGCCCGCGCGGCGGTCCGCGGTGCCTGGGTTGCCGATCAGGATCGGGGAGGTCTCGGTCAGGCCGTAGCCTTCGACGAGGTGTCCGCCGGTGACGCGTTCCCACGCCTCGATGGTTTCCACAGGCAGGGAGGCCGCGCCGGAAAAGCCGGTGTTGACGCCCTCGATGTTGAGGCCTTCGTTGTTGGCGGCGTCGATAATTCGCTCGAACACGGTGGGCACGCCGGGGATGAAGGTGGGCTTGAACTTCTTGATGGAGCTCATGACAAGGTCCATCTTTGGCGCCGGGAGCAGGTCCACTTCGGAGCCGATGAGCACCGTGAGCGTGAGCGAGAAGGTCAGGCCGTAGGCGTGGAAGAACGGGAGGGTGGCCAGCATGCGCTGCTGCTGCGTGGACTGCAGGTCCTTGACCCAGGCGACGCCCTGCCACGCGTTGGCGTGCAGATTCTTGTGCGTGAGCACCGCGCCCTTGGGCTCTCCAGTGGTGCCGGAGGTGTAGAGGATGAGCGCTGGGTCGTCGGGGGCGATGTCGGCCTCGGTGGCCAGATCGTCGCCCTCGCCGCCGATGGCGGAGCCGAGCAGCGTCTCCCACGGCACCGTCTTGAGTACGGTGTTGGAGCTTTGCACGGTGAGCTGCTCGCGGGCGTTGCGGATCTTCGCAATCGGGATGCGCAGCGCGAGCTGCTGCAGCTTCGGCATCGCCTTGGTCATGTCGACGGAGATGACCGTCTCCAGGTCTGTGGTGGCGCGCAGCGTTTCGAGGGTGTCGGCCGCCTTGTCCCAGGCGATGGCCACGCGGGCACCGTGGTTCTGGAACTGTGGGCGAAGCTCGTTCGCGGTGTAGAGCGGGTTGTGCTCGACGACGACGCCCCCAAGCTTCTGCACCGCGAAGAACGCGATGACGTGCTGCGGGCAGTTCGGCAGCAGGATGGCCACGCGGTCACCCTTGCGCACGCCGAAGGCCTTGAGCCCCGCGGCAGCGCGGCGGACTTCCTTGTCCAGCTCGGCATAGGTCATGGAGCGGCCGAAGAACCTGGTCGCTGGCTTGTCGGCGTTGCGTTCCAGGTTGTCGTCGTAGATGCCTGGCAGCGTGGTGAACCCGTACTCGAGCGAGTGCGCGGTCCACTCCGGGTAGTACTGCAGCCATGGCTTTGTGGTGTTTGCGTCCAAGGTCATGGCCCTACCCTACGCTACCGTAACCTATTGTGTGGACTGCAGCATGGCCACCAGTTCCTGCTGGACCGCGCGGCGTCGGATCTTGCCGGTCTGGTCCCGGTTCAAGTCCTCGAAATGGTAGAAGGTGCGCGGCACTTTGTAGCGGGTCAGGCGCTGGCGAGCGTGCTCCTTCAACCCTTCCGGGTCGAGCGGGGCGCCGTCGCGAAGTGTGACGCACGCAACGACGTCCTCGGAGCCGTCCTCGCGCGGGCGGCCGACGACGGCGACGTCCTCGACGTCTGGGTGCGTGCGCACCGCCTCCTCGACCTCGTCCGGGTAGACGTTGAATCCGCCGGTGATGATGATTTCCTTGATGCGCGCCACCAGGCGGATGAAGCCGTCGGGCTCCATGACGGCCATGTCGCCGGTTCGGAACCAGCCGTCGTGGAAGGACTTCTGGGTGGCCTCTGGGTTGTTGAGGTAGCCGGAGAACACCTGCGGGCCGCGCGCGAGCAGCTCGCCGGGTTCGCCGTCGGGCATGGTCTCGCTGGGGTTGTCCGGGTTCGCGATGCGGATCTCGGTGTTCGGGAATGGTACACCGATGTAGCCGGGGCGCCGGTTGCCGTCGAGGGGGTTGCCGCACAGGATCGGGGAGGTTTCGGTGAGCCCGTAGCCTTCGATGAGCTGCCCGCCGGTCACGCGTTCCCACAGCTCAATGGTGCTTTGCGGCAGCGTTGCGGCGCCGGAGATCGCGCTGTGGAAGGAGGAGAGGTCCACATGCTTTTCGACGGCCCACTGCGCAATCCGCTCGTACAGCAGTGGCACGCCAGGCAGGAGGGTGGGGCGAGTCTTCAAGATGGCCTGCTGGTAGAGCTTCGGCTTCGGTGCCGGGACGAGCACCATCTGGCCGGCGACGGTCAGGGGGAACCCGTAGTTCAGGGCCAGGCCGTAGATGTGGAACATTGGCAGGATGGCGAGCACCTTCTCGTTGACGGCGCCCCAGTCCTTGACCCACTGTGCGCCGGCGACCAGGACGGAGAGCACGTTGGCGTGTGTCAGCGGCACGCCCTTGGGGGTGCCGGTGGTGCCGGAGGTGTACAGGATGAACGCGGTGTCGGATTGCGCGATGGTCGGCAGGTTCGTCGGTGTGGCGGGCTTCGCCACGAGGGATTCCCACGCGATCGCCTTCGGTGCGGGCTTGTGCAGTTCCTCGCGCTGGCTGCGCACCGACCCGAGCGGCACCTGCAGGGCGAGCTGCAGGTGGCGGGGCATGGCGTCGATAAGGTTGACGGCGATGACGGTCTCGAGCGCCGTCGTTTCCTGCAGCGTGTGGAAGGTCTCGGCCTCCCGGTCGAACACGATGGCCACGCGCGCGCCGTGGTCCAGGAACTGTTTCTCCAGCTCGTAGGCGGTGTAGAGCGGGTTGTGCTCGATGGCGACGGCCCCGATGCGCAGGATCGCGGTGATGGCGATGACGTGCTGCGGGCAGTTCGGCAGTGCGATAACAACGCGGTCGCCGGGTGCCACGCCGAGGCGCTGCAGGGCGGCAGCGAGGCGGTTGACCTGCTCGTTGAGGGCTTGGTAGGTGAGTGTTTTGCCCATGAACCAGGTGGCGGTGCGGCCCGGGTGGGTGGTTGCGGCGGTATTGAACAGGCTGACGAGGGTGTCGCTGCCGACGATCGGGTTCGGGTCGGTCCATTCGGGGTAGTGTGCGAGCCAGGCTTTGGTTTCGTAGGCGCCCATGAACACTCCTTTGTTAGCTAGTCGAAAGTAGGTGAGGGAAAGTATAACCTACGGGTTGGTAGGTTTTGCTAGTTTTCCACATCAGGTACGCTCGTGAGCCATTGGGGAAACACAAGGGGGGATTCCATTGACCACATTTTTCGACGCCACCACTGACCTCACACCGCCAACCGGCCTCGACCAAAGCAACCTGGTCGATCCCGTGAAAGCACCGCCGAAACAGGGCTGGCGCAAACTTGTCCACAGCGCCAGCCGCGGCCGCATCAACCCGGGGCGCTCCCGCGCCCAAGCCGAACGCGACGAACTCATCGACGCCATCCGTGCACCCCTGCGCGGCGACTACCGGATTGCCGTCATGTCGCTGAAAGGGGGCGTCGGCAAGACAACAACAACCATTGCTCTCGGCGGCGTCTTCGCCGAAACCCGTGGCGACCGCGTCATCGCTATCGACGCCAACCCGGACCTCGGCACGCTCGCGCAACGCGCCACCGCCAACTCACCCGCCACCATCCGTGACCTCCTGCTCGCGCAGGACACCTCGCGGTACCCGCAGGTCCGGGCATTTACCAACCAGGCCAGCTCACGCCTCGAAGTCATCGGCTCCGAACGCGACCCGGCCGTTAGCGAAGCCTTCTCCGAACTTGATTACCGCAAGGCCATCGACATCCTGCAACACCACTACAACGTCATCCTCACCGACTGCGGCACCGGCCTCATGCACTCCGCCATGGCCGGCGTCCTCGACCTGGCCAACGCGCTCGTCCTGGTCACCTCGCCAGCCCTCGACGGCGCCCAGTCCGCCGCAGCTACCCTCGACTGGCTCAGCCTCCACGGCTACGACCAGCTCGCCTCCAATGCGGTCGTCGTCATTAGCGCGGGCGCGCCGGGCAAACCCACCATCGACATGGAGCGCCTTACCGAGCACTTCGCCGCCCGTACCCGCGCCGTCCACGCCATCCCATACGACCGCCACCTCGCCGAAGGTGCCGTCGTCGATATGGACCGCCTCGCACCCGACACCCTGCGCGCCTACCAGCAGCTCGCCGCGACCGTCGCAGCGGACTTTGGGTCGTGGCACCGCCACGCGGTGATGTAATACGCTGGCGGGCATGCGCGTCGCCATGATTTCAATGCACACCTCGCCCCTCGAGCAGCCCGGCATCGGGGATGCCGGGGGGATGAACGTGTACATCCTCAATATCGCCCAGCAGCTCGCGCGCCAGGGCATCGAAGTCGACGTGTTCACCCGCGCCACGCGCCCCAGCCAGCCACAAATCGCCGAGGTCGAGCCCGGCTTCCGGGTCATCCACATCGTCGCCGGCCCCTACGAAGGCCTGCCCAAAGAGGAACTGCCCACGCAGCTCGCCACGTTCGCCGGCGGCATCGTACAGTTCTGCCGAATTTACGACGCCCACTACGACATCATCCACGCCCACTACTGGCTCTCCGGCCAGGTCGGCTGGCTGCTTGCCGAACTGAGCGACGTCCCCCTCATCTACACCGGCCACACCTGGGCCGCCGTCAAAAACGCCTACGCGTCTGGCGCCGAAAGCTCCGAAAGCGAAGCCCGCCGCATCTGCGAACAACAACTCGTGGACAACGCCGACCGCCTCGTGGTCAACACCGAAGACGAAATCACCGAACTGTCCCGCCACTACGACGTCGACCCCGCCAAAATTGCCGTGGTCACCCCCGGCGCCGACACCGAGCTCTACACCCCCGGCACCAACCGCAACACCGAAATGTCACGCCGCCACCTCGGCATCCCCGTCCACGCCAAAGTGGTCGCCTTCGTCGGCCGCCTCCAAGAATTCAAAGGTCCGCAGGTGCTCATCCGGGCCATCGGCCAACTCGTTCGCGACGGCGTCGACTACCCCCTGCGCGTCCTCATCTGCGGCGGCGCCTCCGGCGGCGGGGTGAGCGTCGATACGTATCAGCGACTCGCCGAGGAGGAGGGCGTGGGCCACATCGTGCGCTTCCTCGGGCCGCGACCGCCGCAGGAACTCGTGAACGTCTACCAGGCCGCCGACATCGTCGCCGTCCCCAGCTACAACGAGTCCTTTGGCCTCGTCGCCGTTGAAGCCCAGGCCACCGGCACGCCCGTTGTCGCCGCCGCCGTCGGCGGCCTACCGATCGTCGTCGCCGACGGCGAAACCGGCACTCTCGTCCCCAGCCACGACCCCGTCGACTGGGCCAACGCCATCGGCACCCTCCTCCGCGACGACGACACCCGCATCGCCATGGGCCAAGCCGCCGTCGCCCAAGCCAGCAAGTTCAGCTGGCGCGAAAGCGCCCACGACCTCACCGGTATCTACCAGGACGCCCTCGACCACTTCGACCGCGGCCTCTGCGACCGGAAGGCCATCGGGAGCTAGTCGCGTGTTTTTGGGGGGTTGCGCACCAAATTCGATGTTTCGTTTCGTTCTAGTGCTGGCGCGTTTCCCCAGTTCACCGGCGCTGCGTGAAGGAATGTGGTGTCACCCCAGCAGACCCGAGTGCCAAAGGACGCAACCCACTTTTCGCGACCTGGGCGTTTGCCGGAATCGGCGGACAGGATTGCGTCCTTTGGCACTGGCTCCCCAATCTATGTACCAAATCCGATGTTCTCCCCTCGTTGACCGGTGCTACATTCAAATCGAAAAGGATTGGACTGTTAGTCTTTCATGGAGGAGTTACTGTGATGATGAAATTTAGATTTCTTGTACCCGGATTGGTCACAGTGGCTGTGGCGGCATCTGGGGCTACCCATAGCGCTTCTGCCGAAGTCACGGAGCCCCAAGCAGCAAGCAACGTAGCGGAGTCAAGCAAAACAGACAACGTGTTCGATTTCGCCGATACGATGGGGTATGTATTCAAACATCGCGAGCTCTCTGGAGAGATGTATGAGGCGATTGTCTGGGGAGTGACATCAGAAGAAAAAGCAGCGAAGTGTCGTGAGCTGCGGAAGTCTCCGGTCCAGCCTGCAATTGGTGAGCCAATTTGTCCATCTCAGGCATATACGTCGGCAGACGTGGCCCTAGCGAAGTATGCCTCCACGTTTGCCAAAGGGTCGCCGATTTTGGCCTTGCGGATAGCTGTCGCGGTCTTGGCCGCGCTTGGTGGTGCTGTGTACGCGGCTGGCCCTCAGCTGGCGGCTTGGGGTGTGCCGGTCCCCTGGCTGTGAGGCTGTAAAACCAAAAGGTTGTCGGACGGGGTTTGCCAAGGGATGGCTAGGGTTTGTCCATCAATTGAGTGAAGCCGTCCCAAGCGTCTCCACCGCCGCGGCCGCGCCCCACTTGCCGAGCTGCTGCGCGTGGTGGTCGACCGCACCTGAGACGTCGGCGGCGAGGCGTTGCGCCTGCTCAACGGTGCGGACCTGTCCGGCGCGCTGGGCGGCAACGTCGGCGTCGCGTTGGGCTGCGGCGACGGCCTCGTCGAAGCCCTGCTTGCCGGTCTTGCGCGGTTTCAGTTCGGGGTTGTCCTGCATGATCTGGCCCATCAACGCCCCTTGCTCCTGGTTGAGTGGGGTGAAGTCGCCGTGGGGCGCGGTGGAATCGGGGAGTGCGAAGGCTTCGTTGACTTTGCCGTCGGGGACGTTGAAGGCGTCTTCGATGATGCGGTCGGCACGCTGGGCTTTGCCGAGGGGTCCTATGCCCATGGAGCTGACGCCGAGGACGGCGCCGTCGCGGGGGTCGTAGTTGATGCCGCCGGAGTCGCCGTGTTCGTAGCGCAGGCCCCAGGAGTAGATGCTGTTGCGGGAACGCGCGAGTTGGTGGCCGCAGGTGCGGCCGGTGGTGGCGCCGTCTTTGCAGATGGGCTGGCCGAAGTTGGAGGTGTCGAAATAGTTGTAGGGCAGGTTGCGGGTGTCCTGGATGTAGCGCAGTTCGCGGGGTGCGCCGTGGGCGTGGCCGTTGGCGTCGCGGGAAAAGGACATGCGGGTGGCTGGGGTGTCGGGGGCGGCGGTGACGACGCCCCAATCCGGGGTGTTGACGGTGTCCCAGAAGAACTGTGAGGGGAGGTAGACGTCGGCGTAGTCGGTGGAGGGTTTGAGGTTGGTTGGGGTGCCGATGGGGCGGTAGCTGGCGTCGATAGGCACTTCGACGCGGTGGGTGCGCATGACGTCGGTGGGCTCGTTGTCGACACCCTCGGAGAGGTCGAAGCAGTGGCCGGCGGTGAGCATGACGAGCTGGCCGTTGATGGTGCCGCTGAAGCCTTGGGAGCAGGACGCGGCGCTGGCGTGTTCGGGGATGGAAATTGTGTGATTGCCCACTCGCATTGTGGTCGGCGGCTGCTCCGGGAGGACGCGAAATGGCGCTCCAGGTGCGAGAAGTGCGGCAGTGAGCGCGGCGGCGACGGCGTTGGTGTGGATCATGAGACCCAACCTTAAAGAAAAATCATACGATTCGTGGCATGATTGGTGCCATGACGAATGGAAAGTTGATTCTTGTCCGTCACGGACAAAGTGAATGGAACAAGTCCAACCAGTTCACCGGCTGGGTCGATGTCAATCTGACTGAGCAGGGTGAGCAGGAAGCCGTCAACGCCGGTAAGTTGATGGCAGAAAAGGGCGTGCTGCCGGACATCGTGTTCACGTCGCTGCTGCGTCGTGCGATCCGCACCGCGAACATCGCGCTGAACGCTGCGGACCGTCACTGGATCCCAGTTGTGCGTAACTGGCGCCTCAACGAGCGTCACTACGGCAAACTGCAGGGCCTGAACAAGGCAGAGATCCGTGAAAAGTACGGCGAGGACCAGTTCATGAGCTGGCGCCGTTCCTACGACACTCCGCCACCAGAAATCGACGCCGACAACGAGTACTCCCAGACCGACGACGTGCGTTACGCGTTCCTCCCAGAGGTGCCACGCACGGAGTGCCTGAAGGACGTTGTGGAGCGCTTCCTGCCGTACTACATCGACGTCATCCTGCCTGAGGTTCTCGACGGCAAGACGGTCATGCTGGCTGCGCACGGTAACTCGCTGCGCGCGCTGGTGAAGTACCTGGACAACATCTCCGACGATGACATCGCTGCCCTGAACATCCCGACCGGCATGCCGCTGGTCTACGAGATTGACAGCAAGGGCAAGGTGCTCAACCCAGGCGGGACGTACCTTGATCCGGAGGCGGCTGCGGCAGGTGCTGCTGCGGTTGCTAACCAGGGCCAGAAGTAAGTAGTCGCATTGTCCCCGCTACTGGCGTTTTTAGGGGGCGTAGTTCTCGCAGCGCTTGCTGCACCGTTGGTGCGGCGGGCGCTGCGTTGGCGTTTACGCAACCGGGTTGATGGTGGTTCGGATTCCCGCAGGGCGGCCACGATTAGTGAGGTGCTGCAGCTGGCGGTGCAGGGCTCGCCGACGGGGATTGCGGTGATGAACCAGGAGGGCAAGGTGCTGCTCTCGAACGCGAGGGCGCACGATATGTCGCTGGTGTATGACCGCACGGTGCAGCCGGAGGTGTGGGACACCGCTCAGCAGGTCTTTGAGGATCAGGAGACGCACGTCCTTGACCTTGACCTGCCGATTCGCGCGACGGGGTCCCGCATTCGGAACGTGCGCGTGGTGGTCAAACCGCTGACGCTGACGGAGAACTCCTACGTGATTGCTTACAGCACGGACGAGTCCGAGAACGTGCGGATGGAGCACGCGCGCCGCGACTTCGTGGCGAACGTCTCGCACGAGCTGAAGACGCCGGTCGGCGGGATGGCGCTACTCGCGGAGGCGCTGCTGCAGGACCCGGATGACCCGGAGATGGTGGACTACTTCGGCACGAAGGTGCTGAAGGAGGCCCACCGGATGGGCGACATGATCACGGACCTGATTTCGCTGTCGAAGCTGCAGGGTGCGGAGGCGTTGCCGGAGATGTCGCCGGTGAGCCTCGACGAGGTGATTGACGACGCCATCACCCGCAATCACGTCACCGCCGAGGGCCGCAACATCGACCTGATCCGTGGGGAACCCACCGGGATTACGGTGATGGGGGACCAGTCGCTGCTGACGTCCGCGGTGAGCAACCTGGTGTCGAACGCCATTAACTACTCGCCGGACGGCCAGCCGGTGAGTATTACGCAGCAGGTGCGTATGTCCGGGAAGCAGAAGGTGGCGCTTGTGCGCGTCACTGACCGGGGGATCGGAATTGCGCTGGAGGATCAGAAGCGCGTGTTTGAGCGTTTTTACCGCGTCGATAAGGCGAGGTCTCGCTCGACTGGGGGGACTGGCTTGGGTTTGGCCATCGTGAAGCACGTGGCGCAAAACCACGGGGGTACTATCAGAGTGTGGTCGCGCCCGGGGACCGGGTCGACTTTCACGCTCGAGTTGCCGATGTAGCTTTTGCAGGAGGGTTTCCCTAACCGTGTCTACGAAGATCCTGATCGTTGAAGATGAAGAGTCCCTGGCGGATCCGCTGTCGTATCTGCTGGAAAAGGAGGGCTTTTCCACGGTGTGGGCGGCCGACGGCCCGGCGGCGCTCGAGGCGTTCGAGGCCAACGAGGTCGATCTTGTCCTGTTGGACCTGATGCTGCCGGGCATGAGCGGCACGGATGTGTGCCGGAAGCTGCGCGCGAGTTCGTCGGTGCCGATCATTATGGTCACGGCGCGTGACTCGGAGATCGATAAGGTGGTGGGCCTCGAGCTCGGCGCGGATGACTACGTGACCAAGCCGTACTCGACTCGCGAGCTCATTGCGCGCATCCGGGCGGTGCTGCGCCGCGGCGGGGAGTCGGCGGCGGAGGAAAAGGACGAGCCGAGCCGCGACGTACTCATCGGCGGCCGCGTCACCATGGACGTCGAGCGCCACAGCGTGCTTGTCGACGGCCAACCAGTCCGCATGCCGCTCAAGGAGTTCGACCTGCTGGAGTACCTGATGCGCAACGCCGGCCGGGTGCTTACGCGTTCCCAGCTCATCGACATGATCTGGGGTGCGGACTACGTCGGCGACACCAAGACCCTGGACGTGCACGTCAAACGGCTGCGTTCGAAGATTGAGGAGGAGCCGTCGAAGCCGAAGCAGCTGGTGACGGTGCGCGGCCTGGGCTACAAGTTCGAGGCCTGATCGCTGGCCGGGTGCGTGGTCTTCGCCTCACGCGGGAGTTTCGCGCGGGCGGCGCAGTGCGCGGCGAGGACCTCGTAGGGTTTCTCGCCGATGAGCTGCTGTAGCTCCTGCTTCATCGACTGCCACACGGGTGTACCGCCGGTGTGGCAGGCGGGCGCGTCGGTGCACCACCAGTCGAAGTCTTCGCCGCCGCCACCCCACTGGCGACGGTCGTACTCGCCGATGGTGGTGCGCAGGATCTCTTGGCCGTCGGCGCGTTCCTCCCAGGAGTCCTCCCGGGAAAACGGGACCTGCCAGCACACTTCCGGTTTGGATCCGATGATGTTGCGGCCCTCCGCCATCGCCCACTGGTGCAGGGAGCACCCCGGGCCGGTCTCAGCGCCGTTGCGGTTGGCGAAGATGCAGGCGCCATCCACCACGCGCGTCTTGATGTGTGGGCCGTCGTCCTCTTCTTCGGTGTCGTCCCATTCCAGCCAGGGCTCGAGGATGGTGGGGTCGGCGGCCGCGATGTAGGAGTCGACGTCGCGGGGGCGCAGCTGCCAGTACTTCGCAGGCATCTCGGCGACCGCATTATAGAGGTCGTCGCGGTCCGTTTCGTCGGAGAGGTAGGCGCCGTGGATGCAGCAGCCGACAACGGAGAAGTCCTCATCAATCCCGTGACACTGCGGCGTGCCAAACCGGCATGACCAGGTGGATTCCACCCACGTCAGGTCGATGCTGAAGTAGTGCAGCGGGTCCTCCGGGTGCATGAACACGAACCATTCGCGGGGGAAGTCGGTGGGCACTTCGCGTCCCGCGAGAATAGAGCGGCCGGCGGGGGATTCGGCGGGGAATCCGAGAAAAACTGGTTGATTCACACCAACACACCGTAGACGCACTACGCTGAGGGTGTGCGATTAGGTGTATTAGACGTAGGCAGTAATACGGTGCATCTCGTGGGGGTAGATGCCCGCAGCGGTGGCCGCCCCACCCCGATGAGTGACTGGAAGCAGCCGCTCCGGCTCGTCGAACTCCTCGACGACGAGGGCAGTATTGAGCCTCGGGGCGTCGACAAGCTTGTCGACGCCGTGGGGGAAGCCGCAGGTCTAAGCAGCAAGCTGAAGTGCGAGGAGTTCCTCGCCTTTGCGACGTCCGCCGTGCGCTCGGCGACGAACTCCGAGGATGTGCTGAAGAAGGTTGAGAAGAAAACCGGCGTGCGCCTCGAAGTCCTCTCCGGCGAGGAGGAGGCGCGGCTGACGTTCCTCGCGGTGCGCCGCTGGTACGGGTGGTCCGCCGGGCGCATCACCAACCTGGACATCGGCGGCGGCTCCCTGGAGATGTCCACCGGCACCGAAGAAAGCCCCGACCTGGCCGTGTCCCTCGACCTGGGCGCCGGGCGGCTCACCCACGAGTGGTTCGAATCCGACCCGCCGGAGCGCAAAAAGATCAACCTTTTGCGCGACTACATCGACGCTGAACTCGCCGGGCCCGCCCGGGAGTTCCACGCGCTGGGGGAGGCGGGGCTGGCCGTCGGCACCTCGAAGACGTTCCGCTCCCTCGCCCGGCTAACCGGCGCTGCACCCTCCTCAGCTGGGCCTTTCGTGAAGCGAACCCTCACCGCGCCGGGCCTGCGCCAGCTCATCGCATTCATCTCCCGCATGACCGCAGCCGACCGTGCGGAGCTCGAAGGCATCAGCGCCGACCGCTCACACCAGATCGTTGCGGGTGCCCTAGTTGCAGAGGCTGCCATGCGAGCGCTTAAGCTTGATAAGTTAGAGATCTGTCCATGGGCGCTACGAGAAGGCGTGATCCTCCGTTGGATCGACCAAGGGCATGACTTAGGAGATGACGAAGGAGACAACGACTGATGTCTGAGGACAAGCAGCTGACGGTTGCGGAGCTCCTCGCCCGGGCCCAGAAAACCAACCCGGACGTGGGTAAGCGTCCCCGTCGACGCCGCAGCTTGGAGGAAGGCGGCGTCTCGGTCGCGGAGCTGACCGGCTCCTTCAAGGCTGTCGACGCCCGCCCGGCCGAAGCGAAGCACTCCAGCGTGCCACTCGACGCACCAGCCGAACCCGCACCGGCGAAGCCTGAGCCTGCTGCAGAGAAGCCTGCTGCCGAGAAACCTGCGGCTGCAAAGCCTGCGGCCGAGAAGCCGGTTGACCCGCCCGCGCCTGCGCCTGCCGCGCAGAAGGCCAGCCCTTCCGAGGACGAAACGACGCAGATCCGCGTCGTGGAGGACACCAAGGAGCCAGCGCAGCGCACCAAGGCTGAGCCTGCTGAGAAACCCGCCGAGGAAGACAGCCTCGACCTCTTCGACGACGACCATGTAGAGGATGTGGACGTCGAAAAGGCTGAAGCCGCCGAGGTCGCCGAAATCGATGACGACGGCGCCGTCAACCCCATCATGCTGGTGCTCTTCGTGTTCATCGGCGTAGTCCTGGGCGTGCTCGGGTTCATGCTGTTCAGCTGGATCTGGGCGAACCTGGCAACCGCACTCGCAGCCATCCTGGGCGCCGCCGCTGTTGCGGGCGTCGTCTTCGGCGTGCGCGCGATGCACACTGGCCGCGATGGTCTGACCATGACGCTCGCGGGCGTCGCCGCCCTGGTCATGGCGTTCGGTCCGGCCCTGCTCTAAGGGCGTTTTCCACCACAGTGCCCCCGTGGCGCTAGTGTGTGGTGCATGGAAAAAATCGCAATCATTGGCGTTGGCAATATCGGCGAGGCCCTGCTGCAGGGGCTGATCGCCTCAAAGGTCGAACCGCACCACATCATTGCCACCTGCCGCTCCGAAGAGCGCGTGGCGGCGCTCGCCGAGCGCTACGCCATCCAGGCCACGACGGACAACGTCGAGGCCGCCGCCGACGCCGACGTTGTCTTCCTGTGCGTCAAACCCAACCAGATCATTGACGTGATCGGGGAGATCGCGGAGACCGTCGCGAGCAACTCGGTGCCCACCGTGCTCGTCTCGATGGCAGCCGGCGTTGACATCGCCGACATGGAAGAGGCCATCTCGTCCGCGGGCACCCCGATCATGCGCGTGATGCCGAACACCCCGATGCTCGTGGGCAAAGGTGTGCTCGCCGTCTCCGCCGGCCGCTACGTGGAAGACGAGCAGCGGGAGGCCGTCGAAAAGCTCTTGACGTCCGCGGGCCGCGTCGTCGCCGTCCCCGAAAAGGCAATGCACGCCGTCACCGCGCTCTCGGGGTCGGGGCCCGCCTACTACTTCCTGCTCACCGAAGCACTTATCGACGCCGGCGTTGCCCTCGGACTGCCCCGGGACCTCGCCACGGAATTGGCCACCCAAACCTGCGCCGGCGCCGGAGCGCTCCTGGACCAGCACCCCGACCCGGTTGGCCTGCGCGCTGCCGTCTCCTCGCCGGGCGGCACCACTGTTGCCGCGATCCGCGAACTCGAGGAGTCCGGCCTACGCGCAGCGATCTACCGCGCCACCGACGCCTGCGCGACGCGCTCCGAAGCCTACTGAGCCTACTGAGTCGATTGCGCCGGTTGCGCCGGTTGCGCCGGTTGTGCCACAGCAGTCACCGCTTTCACACCAGATACGGGGTGTTTCTCCAGGCACTTTGAAAAATTATCGGCACATGAGTCGCATTAGGCCCAGTGTTCACGATAAGGTTGTTTGAAGCACGTGCGTGTTTCGTCCTGCAGGAGGGGAAGCCTGCAGCGCGACCGTGCTGAAGGGTTTATGAATTAATGGCAAATGAAGATAAAGGCAAGTTCTTAACCGTCGCTGAAGTCGCCGAAATTATGCGCGTCTCCAAGATGACGGTCTACCGCTTGTTGCACTCGGGTGAGCTGCCGGCAGTACGCGTCGGCCGCTCCTTCCGCGTCAACGAAACGGCGGTCAGTGAGTACCTTGAATCCTCCGTGTACGACGTCGGATAAATAGCACTCACCTTGCCCGAACCTTTTTGAGTGCCAAACACCTTGGTTGTATGCTTACACCCATTGCGTGCACCCCGGGTGGATGCCGGCACGTCAAGAACGTACTACGAAGAAACGAGGAAACCTTATGGGTTCAGTGATTAAGAAGCGCCGCAAGCGTATGTCCAAGAAGAAGCACCGCAAGATGCTTCGTCGCACGCGTGTTCAGCGTCGTAAGCTTGGCAAGTAAGCTTTTGCAGCGCCCGCACCACATGGTTGGAGCGGGCGTTTTTTCATGCGTGTGGCTCGCGCTCCATACCGGTGAGCGAGCGAATTAGCCTGGGGAAATGCGGTTGTGGGCGTGGCTAAAACCCAAATGGTAGTAACAGGATTGTAGTAATCCCCGTTTTGGGGGCCCCCTTTTCGAGGATTACTACATTCCTGTTACTACACTTTGCAGGTCAGGCGGGTGTTCGGGCGGGTGGAGTACCCCGAAATTGCGAAAAGTTCCTCGGATTTCTGTGATCGCGGGAACTTTCTTTGTGGACAGTCGTCGCGACCTGCAGAAACGTAACCGTTGGTCGACCGGAACCGGCCCAAACCGCAAAATGGTTCCCGGGCACGGGAACTTTTTGGTGTGGGTGGAGGTTGGGGCACGAAACACCTGAACGGTGTTCAATTGCGGTCTACACTGATGCGTACTTACAACACGTCCCCGCACTGAACGGAGCGCATTACCATGACCGACATCCTCGATATCGCACGCGAAAAAGCCCTTGAGCGCGGCGAAGGCCTGAACAAGGAAGAGCTCGTGCAGATCCTCACCATCGAGGACGAGCGCCTGCCGGAACTGCTCGACCTCGCGCATCAGGTCCGCATCAAGCACTGTGGCGTCGACGTCTCCCTGGAGGGCATCATCTCCTTAAAGACCGGCGGCTGCCCCGAGGACTGCCACTTCTGCTCCCAGTCCGGACTGTTCGAGTCCCCGGTCCGTGCCGTCACCCTGAATATCGACGAGCTCGTGGAGGCCGCGAAGCAGTCCGAGAAAATGGGCGCCTCCGAGTTTTGTATTGTCGCCGCCGTGAAAGGCCCGACGCAGGACCTGCTGGACCAGGTCGCGGCGGCGGTGACTGCCATTCGGGAGGAGGTGGACATCTCTATTTCTGCCTCGCTTGGCATTCTGACCCGTGAACAGGCGCGCCAACTCGCGCAGATGGGCGTGTCCCGCTATAACCACAACTTCGAAACCGCCGAGTCCTTCTTCCCGAACGTGGTCACCACCCACACCTGGCAGGAGCGCAAGGACACTCTCGAGCACGTGCTCGCTGAGGGGATGGAGACCTGCTGCGGCGGCATCATCGGTCTGGGGGAGACGATCGAGCAGCGTGCCGAATTCGCCACCCAGCTCGCTGAGATCCAGCCTCACGAGGTGCCTATGAACTTCCTCGACCCACGTCCCGGCACCCCGTTCGCCGACCGGCCACTCGTCCCGCAGGGGGAGGCGCTTCGTGCCGTTGCGGCGTTCCGCCTGGCCATGCCCACAACCCAGCTCCGTTTTGCCGGTGGCACGGAGCTCGCGCTTGGCGACGACGGCACCGAAGCCGGCCTGATGGGCGGCGCGAACGCCATCATCGGCGGTAATTACCTGACCACGTTTGGCCGTCCGATAGAGGAGGACCGCGACGCCGTGGACCGCGTCCTCGACGGGAGCTCCCGGCCGCGCATCAACCTGGGCATTACACCCGTCGGCCAGAAGGTGAACTCCGGCCACGGCATCCTCTACGACACGATCAAGTCACTCTGATGCGCATTCCAGACAACACCGAGCTCGCGGATGCCATCCTCTCCGGCGATATTGCCTGGCCCCTCGACCCAGCCCGCCCCTACGACGCGCCACGCATCTGCCCGCTGTGTCAGCGGCGGATGGTGGTGAAGATTTCGCCGATGGCGTGGTCGGCGGCGTGTTCCCGCCACGGATTGCTGCGTTCGGAGTGGCTTGAGCGATGATGCCCGCACCTAAACGCTAACGCCGACGCAGCGCCATCACACCAGCAGCGACACCGGCAGCGAGCGTGCCACCCGCCAGAGCGCCGAGGGCCGGGAGCATGTAGCGGCGCAGCGAGCGGTAGTCCTCGATGGTCCAGCCTTGGCCGGTCGCGTACCGGCGTAGCGCGCGGTCCGGGTTGATAGCGACCGGGTTGCCGACCATGGACAGCATCGGCAGGTCGTTGATGCTGTCGGAGTAGGCGGTGCACTTTTCCAGGTCGAGCTTCTGGATGGCCGCCAGTGCGGCGACGGCGTGTTGCTTGCCGGGGCCGTGGAGGATGTCGCCGACGAGGCGGCCGGTGAACTTGCCGTCTTCCTCTTCGGCGACGGTGCCGAGGGCACCGGTGAAGCCGAGGCGTTCCGCGAGCGCCTGGCCGATTTGGACCGGGGTGGCGGAGACCAGCCAGACTTGTTGGCCTTGGGCGATGTGGCGGGACGCGGCGTCGATAGTTGATTGGTAGGTCTTGTCGAGCATTTGGCGGTCGACGATTTCGGCGCAGAGCTCTTTGAGCTGCTCGACGTTCTTGCCTTTGACTACTTGGAGGGCCTGCTCGCGGCCTTTGGCGATGTCTTTGGCGCTTTCGGAGCCGGAGACGCGGTAGCGGATTTGCTTGGTCAGCGCGGGGAGGAGCTCGCGAAGGGTGATGAAGCGCTGCTTGGCCAAGCCTTTGGCCAGCAGGATGAGCGAGGAGCCCTGGATGAGGGTGTTGTCGATGTCGAAGAACGCGGCCGCCTCGGTGTCTTGGGGGACGTCGGGGTCGGGCTGGGTGATTTTCTCCCGGCCGGCGGTTTTGAAGGCGCCTCCGACGGAGTCGACGCCGGTGGCGAATTCTTCGATGCTGATGCCGAAGGTTTCTTCGATGGCGGCGGCTGCGGCGGCGTTACCAGCGGTGCGTTGGGATTCGGCGTCGAGAGGTGGGAGGGCAACTTCTTCGAGGAAGCGGCGAAGGTTGCCTTGGGTGAGTGACCATTGGGCCAGGAGTTCTTTGTGGTCGGACATTGCCAGCGAGCCTTTCACCGTGTGGCAGACGTGATAGTTTGTATCGTAAACAAGATTGGCGGAGAGATGAAACAGGTTGAACTGATGGTGCGCGCGACCTGCGGGTCGTGCGAGCGGGTGGCTGCGCAGATCGCCCCGGTGGTCGAGCAGTGCGGCGCGCAGCTCACGCTTGTAGATGTCGACGCCTCTCCGTCGCTCAACGCCGAGTTCGGGGATCGTGTCCCGGTTGTAGTGATTGATGGGGACGAGTTCGCGTGTTGGGAAGTGGATAACGCAGACCTGGCCGAGGCGCTGTCAGAGTGACGCGCTATCCTTTGGTTTGATTCACGGCTGACTGGAGGGATTGAGTGAGTGTTCTCGTTGTAGGGATGTCGCACCGCTCGGCGCCCGTTGCGTTGTTGGAACGCTTGAGTATGGATGATGCGGTGCAGCATTCGGCGGCGTCGGCGCTGGTGGAGCGCCCGTCGTTGTCTGAGGCGATGATCATTTCGACGTGTAACCGGCTGGAGGTGTACACGGTTGCCAACGCGTTCCATGCGGGTGTGCAGGATGTGTTGGCGGTCCTGGCGGAGGTCTCCGGGGTGAGTGAGGCGGAGCTGCGCGGCTACCTGTACGTGCGGTATTCGGACGCGGCTGCGGAGCACTTGTTGACGGTCGCCTCCGGCCTGGATTCCATGGTGGTGGGGGAGCAGCAGATCATCGGGCAGGTGCGTACCGCGTATACGCACGCGGCGGAGCAGGGCACGGTGGGCCCGGCGTTGCATTCGCTGGCGCAGTCGGCGTTGCATACGGGCAAGCGTGTGCACACGGAGACGTCGATTGATGATGCCGGCGGCTCGATGGTGACCTTCGCGCTGGATACGGCGATGGAGACGATGGGGGTGGACACGCTGGAGGGCCAGACTGCGCTGGTGTTGGGGGCTGGTGCGATGAGCTCGTTGGCGGCGACGCATTTGGGCAAGAGGGGCGTCGATAAGTTGATTATTGCGAACCGCACTCGCTCGCGCGCGGAGCGGTTGGCGGAGCACGCCCGGGAGGCCGGGGTGGCTGCGGAGGTCGTGGACTTTAATGCGCGCGCGGGGGCGTTGGGGCGTGTGGATATTACGGTGTCGGCGACGGCGTCGGATGGGTTCACCATTTCGGGCGAGGACATCTCGGGGCCGACGATGCTGATTGACTTGTCGCTGCCGCGCGATATTGACAATTCGGTGCTGGAGCACGAGGGCGTGCACCTGATCAACATTGAGTACCTGCACGAGCAGCTGCACCACGCGGATTCGGAGGACTCGAAGGCGCTGCAGGCCGCAGAGGCGATCGTGGCCGAGGAAGTGCAGGCCTTTAGCTCCGAGCAGCGGATGCGCGAGGTGGCGCCGGCGGTGGCGCAGCTGCGCCGGATTGGTGCGGAGATCTCGGAGGAGGAGCTGGCGCGGCTGCGCAAGCGTCTTCCTGACCTGGGAGAAGAGGACTTCCAGCAGGTGGCGCGGTCGGTGAAGCGTGTGGTGGATAAGCTGCTGCATAAGCCGACGGTGAAGATTAAGGAGCTGGCGGCGAGCTCGGACTCGATTAGCCTGGAGACCGCCGTTGAGGAGCTGTTTGGGGTGCGCCCCGTGTCGGCTGCTACTGATATGGACCGGTTGCCGAGTCCCGACGAATTGAAGTTGAAGGAGTCGTAATTTACATGCTGAAAATTGGTACGCGGGGTTCGCACTTGGCCACGACGCAGGCGGGGCACATGCGTGATGCCCTGATCGCGCACGGTTACCCGTCTGAGCTGCACATTGTGAAAACTGCCGGGGATGTCTCCCACGCGCCGGTGGAGCGCATCGGCGTCGGTGTGTTTACGTCTGCGCTTCGCGACGCCCTCTTCGACGGCGAGGTGGACGTCGCCGTGCACTCCTTCAAGGACTTGCCGACGGCCCCAGAGCCCCGCACCTACCTGATCGTTCCGGAGCGCGAAGACCACCGCGAGGCGCTCATCGCCCGCGACGGCCTGACGCTGGACACGCTGCCGAAAGGCGCGAAGGTGGGCACCTCGGCGCCGCGCCGTGTTTCCCAGCTGCGCGCGCTGCGCCCTGACCTTGAGATCCTCCCGCTGCGAGGCAACATTGAGACGCGCATGGGCCGGGTGGAAAGCGGCGAGATGGACGCGATTGTCCTGGCGTACGCGGGCTTGGTCCGTGGTGGGTTCGCGGACCGCGCCACCCAAGTCTTCGATGCTGAGGTGTTCATGCCCGCCCCGGCGCAGGGTGCGCTGGCGGTGGAGTGCCGCGTCGATGACACCGCGCTGCGCGAGGGCCTGGACAAGCTGCTGCACGCGGATTCCTTTGCGTGCGCGGCGGCGGAGCGCCAGGTGCTGGCGACTTTGGAGGCAGGCTGCACGGCCCCGGTTGCGGCGCACGCGACCATCGCTGACGGCACCATTACCTTGCGGGCGGGGGTGTTCGCCCTGGATGGCTCCAAGCAGCTGATTGAGGAAGCTTCTGGTAAGGACGCCCGTGAGCTGGGAACACAGCTTGCACAGACGCTGATTGGGCGCGGGGCGGCAGAAATTATGCAGTAAGTTTTCAGACTGGTTTTGAAACAGGTTTTGAAACACGGCGTATGCAAATTAAGGTGTAACTACCATACGTCCAATCGTCTCGGTGTATAGGGGTCCCTTTGGGGCTCGCTGTACGCCGGGACACTTCTTTACGCCTTATACAAGACCAGAAAAGACCATTTTGATGACACTGCCCTCAATCACGCCCCAGCCGGGGAAGGTGATCTTCGTCGGTGCCGGACCTGGCAATCCCGATTTGCTGACGATCCGCGCTCGCCAGGTGATGGAACGCAATTCTATCGCGTTGGTGGAACCGGATGTTCTTGAGGGTGTCCGAAATGTTCTTGCCGCAGCGTGCGCGGTGCCGCAGGAGAAGATCGACGCTGCTGAGGCGCAGTACGAGGCGATGTGTGCGGAGGCGAAGGCCTCGGGGGCGCGGCGCCGCCCGTCGAAGCCTGCGGACCCAACCGCGGCTGAGGTTGAAGAGGTGCCGCTTGGCACGGACGATATTGTTGCGCGGTTGCGCTCGGCGCTGCAGGCGGCGGCCGAGGTGATCCGCAAGGGGGATGACGGTGACGGGGATGTGATCCGTCTGGTCAGCGGGAACCCGCTGACGCGCGATGCCGTGCGGGAGGAGATCGCCGCGGTGGCGGCCGCCGGCCTGGAGTTCCAGATTGTGCCGGGGATGTCGCTGCCGTCGACGGTGCCGTCCTTTGCGGGTATCGCGCTTGGTTCAACGTATACGGAAGCAGATCTGGCGAACGGGCCGGTGGACTGGGACCAGTTGTCGCAGGCGCCGCAGCCGTTGGTGTTGCAGGCGGTGCGCGAGCAGCTGCCGGAGATGGCGTCGCAGTTGATGCAGCGCGGGTTCCCGGGTGAGCTGGCGTGCAGCGTCACGGCCAACGGAACGACGCGGCTGCAGCGCACGGTCGATGCGACCCTGGAGACCCTGGCAACCATGGACTCGGTGACGGCGGATCTGCCTGGTTCTTTGGTGGTGACGCTCGGTACTGTGAATGATGATCGATCGAAGTTTTCGTGGTGGGAAAACCGTCCTTTGTACGGGTGGCGCGTGCTGGTGCCGCGTGCGAAGGAGCAGGCGGAGGCGATGAGCAGCCGCCTGGCGTCGTACGGGGCGATCCCGCAGTCGGTGCCGACGATTTCCCTGGAGCCACCGCGTAACCCGGCGCAGATGGACCGCGCGATTAAGGGCATCGTGGAGGGTCGCTACCAGTGGGTGGTGTTCACCTCGACGAACGCTGTGCACGCGGTGTGGAAGAAGTTCGAGCAGCTTGGCTTGGACGCCCGCGCCTTCGCGGGTGTGCACCTGGCGGCGGTCGGCCGCAAGACGGCTGAGGCGCTGCGTGCGCTGGGGATGAGCCCGGAGCTGTTGCCGCACCGCACGAAACAGAACGCTGCTGGACTGGTGGAGGTGTTCCCCGAGTACGTCGAGGACATCGACCCGGTTTCGCGGGTGCTGCTGCCGCGGGCGGACATCGGAACGAACGTGCTGGTGGATGGTCTGATTGAGAAGGGCTGGGACGTCGAGGACGTCGTGGCCTACCGCACGGTGCGCGCGGCCCCGCCAGCTCCTGAGGTGCGCGACATGATCAAGACCGGCGGGTTTGACGCAGTCTGCTTCACGTCCGGCTCGACGGTGCGCAACCTCGTCGGCATCGCCGGCAAGCCGCATCAGCGCACGATCATCGCGTGCATCGGCCCGATGGCCGCTGAGGCAGCGCGCGAGCAGGGGCTGCGTGTCGACGTCGTACCAGAGGTCGCGGACGTACCGTCCCTGGTGGACGCGCTTGCCGAGCACGTCGCTGCCCTGCGGGCAGCTGGGGAGCTGCCGCCGCCGCGGAAGAAGCGGAGGGCGCGTCGGAAACCGGCGTTATGATGTAGCACATGACTACATATCATCTTCCACGCCGTCCACGTCGCCTCCGCCAGAATCCTGCGATTCGGCAGCTTACTGCGGAGATGCGACTGGCTCCGGCCGATTTTATTTTGCCGTTGTTCGTGGCTGATGGCATCACCGAACGCCGAGAGATTGCCTCCATGCCGGGGGTGTACCAGCACACCACGGACACCCTGAAGGCGATCTGCCACGAGGCACTCGAGGAGGGGATCCGCTGTGTGGACCTCTTCGGCGTGCCGCTCGACGAGGATAAGGACGCCACGGGTTCCGTCGCGTGGGACCCGGAGGGCATCCTGAACCGCAACGTGCGTGCGCTGCGCGAGGAGTTCGGCGAGGACCTGCTGATTATGGCCGACACCTGCCTGGATGAGTTCACGGACCACGGGCACTGTGGCGTAGTGGGCGTCGATAAGTATGGCAACCAGGTGGTGGACAACGATGCCACCTTGGACCTCTACCGCGACATGGCGCTGTCGCAGGCTGCCGCGGGCGCGCACATCGTGAGCCCGTCGGGGATGATGGACGGGCAGATCGGCGTGATCCGCGAGGGGCTCGACGCCGAGGGCTACCAGGACGTGGCCATCATGGCGTACTCGGCGAAGTACGCGTCGAAGTTCTTCGGGCCGTTCCGCGACGCGGTCGGCTCCTCCCTGAAGGGCGACCGCCGCACGTACCAGCAGGACCCGGCGAACGTGCGCGAGTCCCTGCTCGAGACCGAGCTCGATATTGAGGAAGGCGCGGACTTCGTCATGGTCAAGCCTGCGCTGCCGTACCTGGATGTGCTCAGCCGCGTGGCGGACATGTCGCCGGTGCCGGTGGCGGCGTATCAGGTTTCGGGCGAGTACGCGATGATGGTGGCCGCTGGTCAAAACGGTTGGATCGACTTCGAGGCGACCATGATGGAGTCGCTGACCTCTATCAAGCGTGCTGGCGCGGACCAGATTTTGACGTACTACGCAATCGAGGGCGCGCGTGCGCTGAAGGAGCTTCATGGCTAACACACCTCCCGCGGCGCAGGCCCCGGCCCTGCCACCGAGACACCGGAAGGACGAGCCGACGCAGCAACAGCCCGAGGCGGTGCGCTATCTCCTCGGCGCGTGGGCAGTGATGATCCTCGGTGAGCTCCTGCACCAGATCCTCGCCGTGGTGGTGACGGTGCTCGACCCGGCTGCGCTGCGCGAGGCGGCGAAGCAGGCCGCGAAGAACCAGTCGGAGGCGCTGCCGGAGAACATGATGCAGGCGAGCATGTACGCCACGGTTGTGCTGATGGCGTTGCTGCAGCTGGGCATCATCGTGGTGTTTTGCCTGGCGCTGCGCTCAGTGCAGCGCCGCGGAAAGTGGATGCTCAACGCCACGCGGGTGCTGCAGGTCTTCTCGGTCTTCTTCGCGGTGCGCGTGCTCACGCTCTTCTTGATGACGCCCGCTGCGACTAAAGTGCCGGTTGCGCTGTTCGCCGTCGACGGTGCGGTGCAGATCGTGGTCGGTGTGGCGGGAGCATTGGGGCTGTTCTATGCTTCCCGGAAGGAATCGCAGGACTATCTGCGTCCGGCTGAGCAGTAGCAGCAGTAGGGAAGAAGTGGAGTAACGGCGCATGGCTGATAATGTGACGCGCTCAATTGACGACGCCCGCCTGGCGGCCAAGGACGCCGGGTTCGACCCGGACTCGCGCCACTCCGAGGACAGCAACGGCAACCCGTTGCGCCCCCACGCTTCCTACGCGTTCGAGCTCGAGGGCCTGGAGGACGGCGCGCAGCTGCGCGACATCGAGGAGGCCCTCGAAGAGCTGCCGGGCGTGCAGGCGCGCCTGGTGTACCCGACGAAGATGGCGTGGGTGACCGCGCCGGACACCACGGCACCGCACACGATCGCCGAGGTGATGCAGCGCTTCGGGGTGGAGGTGCAGCTGACGGATTCGACGCTGCGCCGCCGCGCCCAGGGGCATTCGGTGGTGGATCACACGCTGCCGCGGCGTGGCACGCGCGGCATGTCCGGCCGGATGCGCCGGATGAAGGAACACGAGCAGCGCTCCCTGCGCACGGCGCGCGCGAGCGGGTTCGTGCGCACTGCCCGACGGCGCCGCGGCATGATGCGTGGCCAGGACGTGCTGTTTACCGCCCGCGACTTGGTCACACCGCTTCGCATGTGGATCGCTATTGTGCTGAGCATCCCGGTCGTCCTGATGGCGTACGTGCCGCAGTTCCAGTTTCCGGGCTGGCAGTGGTGTTCGTTGGCGTTGTCCACCCCGGTCGCACTGTGGTGCGCGTTCCCGTTCCACCGCGCGATGCTCGGTGGCGTGCGCCGCGGGATTTCCGCGCTGGACGGCGCGAGCTCGATCGCGATTTTGGCTGCTTGGCTGTGGTCGCTGGTCGCGGTGGTGCTGACGTCCGCTGGGCAGATCGGCTGGACTACCAGTAGTGGCTGGGTGCCGCACCAGATGGGCCACGACGTTGAGATCTTCTTCGAGGTCTCCTGCGCCGTGACCACGTTGTTGCTGGTGGGACGCTACTTCACCATGCGCGCTCGCCCCCGCCTCATGGAGGATTTGCAGGCCCGCAACCCTGATCCGGACGCGGTGTACAAGGTGGTGCGTCGTTCGCGGGCGGGCAACGTGACGGAGGAAGACTTCCCGGCAGTCGAGCTGAACAAGGGGGATGACGTCTACGTCCACGCGGGCGAGATCATCCCTGCCGACGGCGAGGTGGTCGGCGGCTCTGGCGTGTTGAACCCGCAGATTATCGACGCCCGCGAGCCTTCCGAGGTGAAAGTCGGCTCAACGGTGCGCGCCGGGTCGGTGCTGCGCAGCGGCAAGATCAAGATGCGCGTGGAGCGCGTCGGACACACCACCCGCCTGGGCGCGGTGGAGCGCTGGGTGGACGCGGTGCTGCGTCACCAGAACGAGGCCACGTTGATGTCCACGCGCGCGGCGGGCCTGCTCATCCCGGCGGCCTATGCGCTGGCTATCTTAGATTTTGGGCTGTGGGTGCTGCTGACCGGCAACTACAATGCTGGCTTTTCCACGGCGTTGGCCATCTTGGTGGTGGTGGCGCCGGTGGCGCTGGCGATTTCGCCTTCGCTGGCGATCCGCCTCGGCATTGAGTCGGCGGTGCGAAACGGTATCCTGATCCGCGACGGCGAAACCTTCCGCGCGTTGGAGTCGACGGACACGGCCGTGTTCAACCGCGTGGGCACCCTTGTCAAGCCGCAGATGACGGTGGAGACCGTCACCGCGGAGCGCGGCGAAAGCCCGGAGATGGTGATGCGCGTGGCGGGTGCGCTGTCGGTGGAGTCCAACCACCCGTCGGCACGCGCGATGGTGAAGGCGGCGCGTGAGGCGCGCGATGGGCGCACGAAGAGCGCCGATGTGCCGTCGTGGATCGAGATGAGCAACGAGGAAATCACGCCCGGCGGCGAGTTCCGCGGCCGCCTCACCTTGACCTACGGCGACGAGGACGAGGACCGCACCGAGTCCTTCGACGCCTGCCTGTGGCGCCCCACGAACCTGTCCCAGCTGCACGGCCGCCTCGCGATGGCCGCGACCGCCGGAGGCACCCCTGTAGTGGTGCGCTGGCGCGGCAAGGACCGCGGCGTGATCACCCTCTACGACCCCGCGAAGGACGACGCCCACGAGGCCATCAACCGCCTGGAACAGATGGGCGTAGAGACGGTGATGCTCACCCGCGATACCTACCCGGTGGCCCGCCGCTTTGCCGACTTTTTGGGTATGTCCAACGTGCTCGCCGGCATTACCGCGCCGGACAAGCCGGGGGCGGTTCGCGCCATCCACACGAAGGGCGCCACGGTTGCCATGATCGGCGACGCCACCGCGCTTCCCACTATCAAGGTGGCGGACGTCGGCCTGCTCTACGCCACCGACGACCTTATCGACGCCCAGTCCTCCACCATCGCCCGCGCCTGCAACGCCGTGCTGATCCGCGACGACGTCTCCGCCGTCCCGCAGCTCATCGCGCACGCGCGCCGGGTGTGCCACATCATCGACTACAACATGATCTTCGCCTGGGCGTACAACTCCACTGCGATCGTGCTTGCCGCGATCGGCGTGCTGCCCCCGGTGGGGGCCACGCTGCTCATGCTCGGCAGCTCGCTCGTGATTGAGGCGCACTCCTCGCGGGCAAATCATTTTCCCTCCTAAACCGCAACGGCGGTAGGGTGGGGGACTATGACCAGACGCGACCTTTCTTCTGCCCCGCTCATTGAGGCCGCCAACGGCCGCACGCCCTCACGCACCCCGGTGTGGTTTATGCGCCAGGCCGGGCGCTCGCTGCCGGAATACCGCAAAGTCCGTGAAGGCATCTCCATGCTGGACTCCTGCTTCATGCCGGAGCTCCTCGCGGAGATCACGATGCAGCCGGTGCGCCGCCACGACATGGATGCGGCGATCCTCTTTTCCGACATCGTTGTGCCGCTGAAGGCAGCGGGCATCGGCGTGGAGATCGTGCCGGGCCGCGGCCCAGTGATGGAGAAGGCGATTAGGACGCGAGAGGACGTCGATAATTTGCCGGTGCTGGACCACAACGTTGAGGAAGTGGCCAAGGGCATCGAGATGATTCTCGACGAGCTCACCGACACCCAGGCCCTGATCGGCTTTGTCGGCGCACCGTTTACGCTGGCCAGCTACCTCATCGAGGGCGGGCCGAGCAAGAACCACGAGAAGACGAAGGCCATGATGCACGGCGACCCAGATACGTGGCACGCCCTGATGCGCCGCCTCGTGCCGACCATCAGCGCGTTCCTGCGCACGCAGGTCGACGCCGGCATCGACGCCATGCAGCTCTTCGACTCCTGGGCGGGCTTCCTCACAGAGGCCGACTACCGCGAGCACGTCCTGCCGTACTCCGCCGAGATCCTGAAGGAGGTCGAGGGCGTGATCCCGCGCATCCACTTCGGTGTGGCCACGGGTGAGCTGCTCGGCGCGATGTCCGAGGCCGGTTCCGAGGTGATGGGCGTCGACTGGCGCGTGCCGCTCGACGTCGCCGCCACGCGCTTCGCGTCCCCGCGCGTGCTGCAGGGCAACCTCGACCCGGCGATGCTCTTCGCCGGCCCCGCCGTGGTGCAGGAAGAAGTGCGCCGCATCAAGGCCGAGGCCGCCCGAGCTATCGACGCCGGCACCGCCACCGGCCACATCTTCAACCTCGGGCACGGCGTCTTGCCGACCACCGATGCAGGCGCCATCACCGACGCCGTCGCAATGATCCACGAAGCATAACGAAGGAGATCCCCATTGAATATCGCCATTGTCGGTGCAGGGCTTGCCGGGCTGACCGCAGCGTTTGAGCTGCGCAACTCCGGCCACACCGTCGACGTCTACGAAGGCAACGACCGCATCGGCGGCAAGCTGTACACCGTTGCGTTCGACGGCGGCCCCACCGATATGGGAGCAGAAGCCTTCATTGCGCGCCGCCCGGAAGCAAAGCAGCTCGTCGAAGAGCTGGGCCTGCAAGACTCGCTGGTCTCCCCGTCGGGGATGCGTTCCCTGCTGTACGTCGACGGCGAAACCCGCGCTATGCCGGCAGGCGGCATGATGGGTATCCCATCTACCTCCGAGCCGGTCGCGCACCTGGTCAGCGAGGAAACCGCGCGGCGCATCGACACCGAGGCGGAGCGCGAGGGCTTCGAGTGGACCATCGGCGGCGACATGAGCGTCGGCGCCCTGGTCCGCGAGCGCTACGGCGACGATGTCGTGGACAACATCGTCTCCTCCCTGCTTGGCGGGGTGTACTCCTGCACCGCCGATGACCTGGGCGTTCGCGCCACCGTGCCGCAGCTCGCCGCCGAGTTCGACCGCCTGGCCGCCGACGGCCCGGTGCACCTGTCCACCGCGGTCGCCAACCTGGAGGCCGCCCGGAAGAAGGCCATGGCTGCTGCTGGCGCCTCGAAGCCCTCGAAGCCGGCGCCGATTTTCGCCTCGTTCCGTGAGGGCTACCAGGAGCTCTACGAGGCACTCGCCGAGCAGTCCGGCGCGAATATCTACGTCGACGCCTTCATCCCGTCCATCAGCCGCGAAGGCGAGGGGTTCCGTCTCAAGGGGGGCGAGGACACCGTCTACGACCGCGTGCTGTTGGCCACCCCGGCGCCGACGACCGCGCTGCTGCTTCGCGACATCGCCCCCGAGGCCTCCGAGGCGCTTCGCTCCGTCGAGTTGGCGAACTCCGCCGTGGTGGGCCTGCGCTTCGCCACCGACGAGGGCCTGCCGGAGAACTCCGGCGTGCTGGTCAGCACCGATGCGAAGGACGTGCACGCCAAGGCGTTCACGCTTTCGTCGCGTAAGTGGCCGCACCTCGCCGAGCGCGGCGGCGCGCTTGTGCGCGCCAGCTTCGGACGCTACGGCGACAACGTCGCCTTGACCGCCAGCGAGGATGACCTCGTGGACTGGGCCCTCGACGACCTGCAGACCATCACCGGCTTCGACGGCCGCGCCGCCGGCGTCGAGGAGATCTTCGTTCAGCGCTGGCTGGGTGGCCTCCCGCGTTACGACGCCACCCACCTGGCCACCGTGGCCAAGGTCCAGGATGCCCTCGCCGGTGTCGACGGCGTTGGTGTGACAGGCGCCTGGGTTGCCGGGGTTGGGGTCCCGGCCGTGATCGGCAACGCGCGTCAGGCAGCGAAAGACCTGCTTTAAGCGGAAACGCGCACCAAATTCCAGCTTTTCCCCTAGGTGGCAGGCTGGTTGTGGGCCAGAACCTGAAGGAGGTCCGCACCCATGTCCCCGCACGATATTCCCCCGCT
>NZ_JAGPYT010000008.1:0-91684 GCF_024453995.1 Corynebacterium sp. CCUG 51687
GCCGAAGAAGCCCAGGGTTCTGTCAAGGTTGCTGTTGCAGGTGACCCTGAGCTTCACCGTGGGGAGAATACGGTGAGTGTGAAGGTTCAAAATCCTGGGTTGGATGCAGCCCGGATGCGTGTTGAGGTTGTCTACCCGTCTGGGAAGGCTGAGCAGACTGTGACGGTTGCAGGCCAAGGCGAGGCAACGGTTGCGCTGCCAATCAGTGTTGGTGTGGTTAAGACGTCGTCGTTGCCGTTGGATGTGCGTGTGGTCAATGAGGATGGCTCCCAAGCCTTTGCTGGCCGGTTTGATGTTGCCGCGGTCATGGATGCGGATGTTGATGGTGATGCGATGGCTGGTGCGCCTCGTAAACCGCAGCAGAATACGCAGACTGCCCCGACGACGGCGAAGGCTGGTAAGCATGAGTCTTCGCAGCAGTTGACGACGGCGCAGCGTCCAGCGGCGAGTGTGCAGGATGATCGTCAGGATGCGGCAAGCAAGGATCGTATCCAGGCGGAGGGTGAGACGAATATCGCGGCGATTGTTGCTCCGATTGTGGTGCTGCTGCTGTTAATTGGTGGTGGTGTTGCCGCGGCGATGTCTGGTGGTCTGCACTTCTAGCCGGATGTGATGTGGGGCCTGTGGTGCCGGGAGTGCTCCTGGTGGCATGGGCCCCGTTTTTCTATTGTGTGTCGGGCTGGGGTGTGGGATTGTTCCCCGGCAGCACGAACTATTTTCGAGTGGCATGAGGGGGTGCACCAGAATCCGGGTTTTGCCGCCCGTCGTGACGAGAACTTGCTGGTCGCGTCTGCATGCGATGGTAATGTGGTGCCCAGCCAACACACAGGAGAAAGTGCGCTTTGAAGAAAGACGGTTCAACGGCCAGGAGACCTATTGGAGTGGATGGCCCAGAGGGAGGATCAGTGGCCTGGTGGAGGCACGCCTCCCACAAAACGCGTGTTACGGCGCTATCGACCGTAGCGATCGTGGGGGTCGCAACCTTCTTTCTCTTCAGATGGCTGATGCAGGATCAAACCATTTCAGTATCGGTAGTAGCAACTATCATTGCGATCCTCACCGCGCTGAACCTGCTTCAGGTTTGGGAACGATCGACAGTTTAGAAAAGGGACTTGGGGCGCAGCTAACGCGCGAGTAGAGAGCTACGGTGCTGTCTCATCGCGGTGAAGTGATGGTGAGGGTGCGGTGCGCACTGGGTGTTGGGATTGTTCCCCGATGCTCATCATCAGGTTCAGCGGGGAAGGATCTTCGTGGACATGCATCCCGACCTGGGGGAAACGAATTCGTTGGTCGACGGGAGCGGGCCGGAAGGCTGAAATGGTTCCCGGGCGTGAGAACTATTTTCGAGTGGTATCAGCAGGTGGCGCACCAAAATCCGGGTTTTGCTGCCCGTCGCGACGAGAACTTGCTGGTCGTGTCTGCATGCGGTGGGAATGTGGTGCCCAGCCAACGCACAGGCAACCAAAACATCCCGCAGCGCCAGCTCAGCGCACGAAAAAACTCCCCACCGACTTGGACTCATGGTCCTTGCCGATGGGGAGTGTTCGCGTTCTTATGCGTTTGGACGCTTACCGCGGTTCGCGCTCTTCTTGCGACGGTCCTTACGCTTACGGCCACGCTTGCTCATGGTGCCTCCTTTAAAATGCGATGAATTAGGTGCAAACCTAGTTACGAAGTATTCAGTTTATCGTTGTTGCCGCAGTGCGGTGAAATCCCCCGAGGAAATTCTGCGAGAGGCACCGGCAATAGCCGTAGAGCTTAGGCCGACAGGCGTGCGCGGTTGCGTGCGCGGGCCTTGTTGCGGCGCTTCAGTGCGCGACGCTCTTCCTCAGAAAGGCCGCCCCAGACGCCGGCGTCCTGGCCGGTCTCCAGTGCCCACTTCATGCAGTGGGAAGTGACTGGGCAGCGGTTGCAAACAAGCTTGGCTTCGGCGATCTGAGCGAGTGCAGGGCCGGAGTTGCCGACAGGGAAGAAGAGTTCTGGGTCTTCGTCGCGGCAAACGGCTTCGTGGCGCCAATCCATAATAAGTACTCCTTCAAGATCAAAAATGTTTCGTGACTATGTATTTTTTGCGCACCACATTCACAACCCTTTTGGGGCGTGTTGCAAACTAAGTTTGATTCCATTGCCCGGGCGAGTGCTCCGCATCGTGCGGGACTCCACTTCCAGACCTGGCGTTAACCCTGTGGTGACTTAGGGTTAAGGGCTGTGACACCAGCCCGTAATTTTTGCTACTCGAAAATTATGGCATGTATTTCGCCGTTCCGCTAGGGTTCTGGCCAAAAATGTGACTGGAATCATAAGAATTGTATTCATGGTTACCGCTCATAACGCACGGCAAAAACATGGAACCAATGAACTGTACGCTCTTGAGCTGCATATATAAGAAAAGAATTAGCTGACATATGTGTTCGCTAAGGTCAAATCGGCAATGTCTGCACCGCAATTGGTGTCGGAATCTGGCCCTGATCATTAGACTCCGTTGTGTGAACAGCAAAGAAAACTCATTGGACCACACTGGCGTTCCGGGCATGCTGCGGTTCGGGGCGGTCGTCGTGTTGCTGCAGTGCTTGGCGATGCTCGGCTACATCATCATGCTGATCTACGCCCAGATTGAAGGCATTAGCGATAGCAGCATTGAATCGAGCACCGAAGCAAGCCACTACGTGGCGTTGGGCACGGCGGTGTTCCTTGCCATCGTCTTCGGTTTTGTTGCGTTTGTGGCTATCTCGACGCTGCGGGGGCGGCCAAGAGGCTCGGGCGCGATCGTGCTCATCGAGGCGATCCTGCTCGGTGTGGCGTTTTATATGTTTCTCGGGGGCGCGCACCTACTCAGTGCGGCGACGGCGCTTTCGGCGGTGCTCGTGTTGATTACGGTGTTCCACCCGGCGTCAGCGGCCTACCAAGAGGCGATGTACGAACTGAAAAAGGCCCGCCGCTAGCGAAGCTAACAAAGCTACCAGGCGACGGGCGCGGGGGAGCGGGGTGCTGCGCGGCGTTAGGAGAGGTTCGTGTTGAGAACGACGATCTCCTCGCCGCGCTTTTCTACGATCGTGGTGCCGGCGGAGTCGATGTAAACGGGGCCGGTGTATCCGCCACGATCGACGGGGATGATCTTCTCCACCTTGTTGTCGTCCCAGTTGGCGACGGCGATGCCGGTGTCGGAGGCGTAGAGCAGGCGCTCGCCGGCGGGGAAGCCGGTGCCAAGCGCGCCCTGGAACACGCCGGTAACGCTCAGGCGGGAGGGTTCCATGAGCAGCAGGGTGTCGCCTTCGTGGTACGTCATGTGGTGGGGCAGGTCGGCGACGGGGAGGACGTCGACAATTTGGTCGATCTTCTGCGGGCCGTCCAGTGGCGGGATTTCGGAGGCGGCGAGGTCGTTGCCGTCCTTGTCGTAGGTGCGGACTTTGTGGCTGTCCGGGTCGTAGATCGCGGCCGCGTCCTGGGACACCGCGACGAGGTAGGCGTTCTCGGAGATGTCGACGCTTTCGTACATCTCGGGCTCACGGGAGTCCTCGGGAGTGGTGTTCTGGAACTTGAGCTTGGGGCCGTCGTCGCAGTACTCCGTGGTCGCCATAATGTCGGTGCGGGTCAGCGCGGAGTTGATGGTGCAGGATTCGGGCTGCATGTCCGGCTCCTGCGGGGCCTCGTTGTAGCCGTACTCGACGGTCTTGACCATGTCGGAGCGCCACAGCTCGACGCGGTGGGAGCTGACGTAGCCGACGCGGTCGTTCGACTGCACTCGCGTAATTACCTCGGGTGCGATGGCGGAGCGTGTGCCCGCGTACTCGCCGGTGAGCGCGTTAATCGTGACGACGTCCCCACAGCCAGCATTGTCGCGGTATGCGGCGACGACCTTGTCCCACGCATGGCCGAGCAGGCATAGCTCGTTCGGGCGTTTGTAGGTCCAGGCGGTGTCGCCGGCCGGCGTGGTTGCGGTGATGGTGCCGTCGTTGTAGGTGATGATCATGCCTGCAGCGATCACGGGTTGGACGCCGGGGGAGGTGTCCGGAAGGCGGAAGGCTTCCTCGACCTTCGAGGGGACGACGGCGAGGCGTCCCGCGTTCTCATATTCCTCCGCCGCCGGCTCCAGGTGAGAGCTGCGGATCGGTGCGGTGAAAAACGCGATGGCAAGGAGGATGATCGCGATCGCGGTGATGACTGCGGTCGCGATCAAGTCGTTGCGGGTGCGACGTAGGGGCTGACTCAACGCCGTTTCCTTCCTGAGCGGTTCGTTCCACGTCTCGTGGAGGGTGTTCTCTCGCCCGAGCGTTGCGGGCGTGCTCCGAGCACTTTACGCGGTTTGCCCACCGTGGATAAAGCCGAGTCCGGAATGTCCAGGGCCTCGAAGAGCTCTTCGGAGGTGGAAAACCACGTTGGGGGCTGGGGCTTGTCGAGGGAAAGCTCCTCGTTGATCGCTTCCCATTTCGCTGTTTCGTCGAGGTCGGCCATGGTCACGGCGGTGCCGGAGTGGCCTGCGCGCCCGGTGCGGCCGATGCGGTGGACGTAGGTCATTGGGTCGTCGGGGACTTGGTAGTTGATCACGTGGGTGACGTCGTCGACGTCGATGCCGCGTGCTGCAACATCGGTGGCGACAAGGATTTCGACGTCCCCTTCGCGGAAGGCGTTCAGGGAGGCCTCGCGCGCACCCTGCCCAAGGTCGCCGTGGACGGCACCGACGGAGAAGCCACGCTGGCCGAGGTCGTCTGCGACGCGCGCGGCGGAGCGCTTCGTGCGGGTGAAGATGATGGTTTTGCCGCGGCCGTTGGCCTGCAGGACGCGCGCGAGCACCTCGGGTTTGTCCATGTGGTGGGCGTAGAACACGACCTGTTTGGTGCTTTCGTGGGTGGAGGCGGCTTCCTCGCCTTGCTCGGCGCGGATGTGGATCGGCGTGTTCATCTTGGAGCGCGCCAGCTGCAGGATCTGGCCGGGCATGGTCGCGGAGAACAACATCGTTTGCAGCTGGTCAGGTAGAGCGGACCACAGCGTTTCGATGTCGGGCAAAAAGCCCATGTCGAGCATCTCGTCGGCTTCGTCGAGGACGAGGATCGCCACGTGGCCGAGCTGCAGCTCGCCCTGGTGGTAGAGGTCGATGAGGCGGCCGGGCGTACCCACGACGACGTCGACGCCCTTGTGCAGCGCGTCGATCTGCTCCTGGTAGGGCCGCCCGCCGTAGATGGTGGCGACGCGCACCGGGGTGTACTTCGCTGCCCGCTCCAGGTCGTCGCCGACCTGCACGGCGAGCTCGCGGGTGGGGACGACCACGAGGGCGCGGGGTGTGCCGTCGAGTTCGGCGATGGTGGCGTCGTCAAATACTCGGTCGAGCAACGGGATGCCGAAGCCGTAGGTTTTGCCCATTCCCGTGCGGGCTTGGCCGATGATGTCGCGGCCGTCGAGCGCGAGGGGGATCGCAAGTTCCTGGATGGAAAATGTGCGATGGATATCGAGCTCCTCGAGGGCATCGATGAGTTCGGCGGCGACCCCTAGCTCATGAAAATCGGGTGACTGTTCTCTAGCAGCTGATTTGGACACGCCCTCATCTTAGCTGTAGGCCGTTACAATGGATTGACATCCGTGAAGATGAACAAAGATGAACAACGATAAGGACGGAAACGAACATATGGATATCAAGATCGGTCTTGCAGACACCGCACGTGAGCTCTCCATCGCGATTGCTGAGGGGCATGAGAATGTGCTCAATACGGTGAAGCAGGCGATTGAGGACCAAACTCCGACGGTGACGCTGGAGGATGACAAGGGTAAGAAGTACTTGGTGCGCACCGAGAAGATTGCGTACGTTGAGCTTGGCTCTGCGCAGGCTCGTTCCGTTGGGTTCATGCGTTAAAACCCGCTACATTTACGACCATGAAGAACAATCACGACACCGACGTTTTCGAGGATTGGGACTTTGAGGACGACGGTGAGTTCACCGCGGTAGACCCGGAAGCGGAGGGTCGGCTTGTGCGCTTCGCCCGCGAGTACGGGTGGCGCGCCTACGCGATTCCGGTGTTGGCTGTGCTGACGGTGTTCGTGATTGTGAACATGCTGCAAAACCCCGACGGGGAGGTGTTTGCGGGAAGCGCTGGTGAGAGCGCGATCGAGCAGCCTGACGGTGACGAGGCCTCGCGCACGGTGAGTGTGCTGCCGGAAGGCCAGCAGGACGTACTGCAGTTGCCGCCGGGTGGCCCGTTTACGGAGACTGGCGAGGGCACCTTTTACGAGGTTGGCCACCCTGGGATGCAGGCTGGCAAGGGGGATGAGCTCACGGTTCGCTTTGTTGTCGAGGTGGAGCATGGGCTCGATACGGCACTGTACGGGGGCAATGAGGCCGTCGCCGCGCTTGTCGACGCCACCTTGAGCGACCCCCGTGGCTGGACCAACGACCCGCGCTTCCGGTTTGAACACGTCACGGCGGCCGATGAGCCATCGCTGAAGATTCGGCTCGCGTCCGCGGCGACAACACGAGAGCTGTGCGGCGTGCACCTTGAAATGGAGACCAGCTGCCGCACCCGCGTGACCGGCGAGGACACGGTCATTTTGAACGAGGCCCGCTGGGTCCGGGGCGCTGCGCCGTATGAGGGGGATCTGGGTCGCTACCGCCAGTACCTGATCAATCACGAGGTTGGCCATGCGCTCGGCTTCGCGCACCACGAGCCGTGCCCGGAAAATGGCGTGCTGGCGCCGGTGATGATGCAGCAGACGCTGAGCTTGAACAATGCGCAGCTGTACTCCTTTGATAAGGAAGAGGTGTACCCGGATAACCAGGACACCTGCAGGTCGAACCCGTGGCCGTACCCGCGCCCGGCAGTGTTGTAAGTGCTGTAGTTGTTGTAGTTATAAACAGGCGACGAGAGGAAGGCGAGCTGCGCTGTGACTATTCCCGAGCATGTGTTGTCGGCGTTTCAGGTTGATGGGGAGGCGGCGTCGACACCTGATGCTGCCTGGGGTGAGGCGAAGAAATTTGGGCGCATTGTGATTTCGCAAGCTGCGCCGACGGCGGCGTGGTCGGGCAAGGTGCGTGAGCGCATCGCTGACCACCTTGAGGGGGTGCACGTTGCGCGTCCGGTGCGTGCGACGGACGGGCGCTTCGTAGTGGCTGGCTTCGTGGCCAACGAGTTCTCGCCCGGTGCGCCGGCGGCCCGCGTGGATGAGGCCGTGGCGGCGGCGCTTGCGCTGGAGCGCGCGCTGCAGCAGGCCGAGGTGGCGCAGGAGCTGCCCGAGCGCGATAGCTCTGACGTGATCGCAGAGGCGGATCGCAGCGCGTGGAAGGGCCACGAGGATGCCAGTGCTGAGGGGCTGTGCGTGGCGCACGTGGACGTGCTCTCCCACACGCTGTTTTCGGGCTACGCCGCGCCCGTGCTGACGGATCTTGTACCTTCGGCGCGGCTTCGCCCGAGGGGGTACTCGGCTGCCGTCGTAATTGTCGACGCCCTGCTCGCCGGGGCTGTCGATCCGCGAATCGTCGAGCGCTGGTCCCACATTCCGGACCTTGTGTTCCTGGCGGGGCGCGCGTTGGATTTCCGGATGCGGATGGCGCAGCACGACGGAACGTTCCAGAATGCGAACGCGCGTTCGAAATTTTCGGAGGTTTCCGAGCTCCTTATGTCCCGCTAACATGCCACAATGGTGGGCATGAATGACCAGCAGTCCACCACACCCCGCGCGTTTTTAGTCCCGCGCGAACACCAAGCGCACGATAGAACGTGGTCGCAGCCACTTCCCACCGAGGGGTTATGGAAGGTAACCGGCCAGGCGGGTTCGGGGGTGACCAGCTTTCTCATCGATACGTTTGTGGCGTCGGCGAAGCGGCAGTCGGACGCGGAGGGCGTCTTGTTCTTGACGGATTCGAAGGAGTCCGCCGCGCGGATCAGGGCGGAGATTTCGGAGCGGCTCGCTGATACTGACTTTGTTGCCGACGGCCCGATGGTGCGCTCTGTGCACTCCCTGGCGTTTGCCGTGCTGCGGGAGCAGCAGGAACAGCTGCGCCTGATTTCTGGCGCGGAGCAGGATGCGGTCATCCGTCAATTGCTGCAGGGACATGTTGAGGATGGCCGGGGGAGCTGGCCCGCGGAGCTGCGCCCGGCATTGCCGATGGTGGGCTTTGCGCGCCAGCTGCGTGACTTTTTGCTGCGCGCGATTGAGCGCGGGCTGGACGCTGAGCAGCTCAAGGTGCTCGGAGCCCGCTACGGGCAGGGGATTTGGAGCGCGGCCGGCGACTTTTTGGAGGAATACCAGCAGGTCATGGCGCTGACCGGGACGGTGCGTTACTCGGCATCCGAGCTGATTGCCAGGGCGCTCGACGTGCCGTTGGGACGGACGTGGCACACCGTGATTGTGGACGACGCCCAGCATCTCTCGCCCGCGGCGGCAAAGTTCGTGCAGCGCCTGCTGCAGGGGGCCACACTCGGGGTTGTGGGTGGTGACTTGGATCAGTCCGTCTACCAGTTCCGCGGGGCAAGCCCGGAGTTCTTTGCCACGCTGGGGGGCCTTGAGCACACGGTGATTGACTTAGGGCAGACCAAGCGCGAACCTGAGGTCTCGGTGGCGCTAGCGCAGACGCCGACGGCGCAGCTCGCGGCGGTGGCGGACGCACTTCGTCGCGCGCACCTCGAGGAGGAGGTCGCGTTTCGGGATATGGCGGTCATTGTGCGTTCGTCAGGGATGATTGAGCCATTCCGCCGCGCGCTGTTGCACGCGGGCGTGCCGGTAGCCCTGAATCCGACGGATGTGGTGCTCAGCGAGCAACGCATTGTTGCCTCGCTGCTGCTTGGGTTGCAGTCGCTGTACACACCGCTGACGGTTGAGCAGTGGCGCGACCTGCTGCTTGGGCCCATCGGTGGTACGGACCCGGTGACGCTGCGCCGCCTGTTGCGCGGCCTGCGGCGTTGGAAGCCGGACTCGCGCGCGGAGGAAACGCTGCGTGACCTTGTTGTTTCCAAGGCAGAGCTGCCGGATTTCGGCGAGGTACTCACTGACCGTGAGCTGCAGATGCTGCACCGCATCCGCCAGGTGTTGGATGCCGCCAGGGAGGTCTACGACGCTGACGGCAGCGTCGAGGAGGTGTTGTGGGCGCTGTGGAACGCCACGGGTTTGGCAGATCACCTCACTGCGGTTGCGCTTCGGGGCGGCACGACGGGCTCGCAGGCTGACCGTGACCTGGATGCGGTCATGGCGTTATTCGACGCCGCCGGTGACTTCACCGAGCGTAAAACCCAGGGTGGGCTCGAGCTGTTCGTGAACAGCATGTTGGAGCAGGAACTGCCTACCGGTGTGCGCGATCGCCGAGCGGCCACGCCGGATGCAGTGGCGCTGTTGACCGCCCATGGTGCGGTGGGCAGGCAGTTTAGCCGTGTCGTCGTTGCCGGTGTGCAGGACCTCGAGTGGCCGAGCCTGGGCGAGACCGGCTCGATTTTCGGCCAGCAGGATCTGGTGGACCTGGTTGACCACGACGTGGATCCCGCCACCCCGGTGTCGCATTTGCGCGAGCGCCTCGAGGAGGAGCGTCGCCTGTTCCACGTGGCGTTGACCCGCGCGACGGAGCGCGTCCTGGTCACGGCCGTCGACCAGACTGACGGCGAGGAGGTCATCGAGCCGTCCCGGTTCATTGAGGAGCTCTGCGAGGAAACCGGCATATCCCCGCAGCTGGTGACGCTGTCCGCGGAGGACGCCGTGGCTGGGGATGACGGTGCGGAGGCTACGGTTGTGCGCGTACTGTCCCGCGATGATTTCCTGGGGGAGTTACGCCGCACACTCGCGGACGAGGAACACAGTACGGAGGCAGACCGGCGCCAGGCCGCGCGCCAGATTGCGCGGCTGGTGGAGGCCGGGGTGCCGCTGGCGGACCCGGAGCAGTGGTGGACCACCACGGAGCCTTCGACGGATGAGCCCGTTGAAGGGCAACGTTCGCTGTCGCCGTCGAGGATTGAGGCGCTGTTGAAGTGCCCGATGAGCTCGGTGCTCGAGCGCACTCTCGGTTTTGATAGCTCGATGCCGATGGTGATCGGATCGATCGTGCACGCCTACTTCGAGGCCCTCGGCCGAGGCGTGCCGGAGGAACAGGCGCGGATGCACACGCTGGCCACGTACCGCGCGATTGTTGACGCCCCCGCGTGGCAGGCCGAGGCCCAAGTCCGCGACTTCGAGGCGATGCTGGAGCGAACCAACAAGTGGTGGGAAAACCGCGCGAAGAAGTTCGAGGTTGTGGGCATGGAGGTGCCGATCTCCGTCCAGGTCGCAGAAGACGTCCATATCCGCGGGCGAGCCGACCGGCTGGATAAGGAAGAAAGCGGCAGCGTGCACATCGTTGACCTGAAGACTGGCTCGACGATGCTCTCCGTAGATAGCGCGAAGGAGTGCGAGCAGCTCATGGCGTACCAGCTTGCGCTGAGCCATGGGCAGCTCATCGGTGAGGGCGACGATCTTCGCGTTGTGACGTCCACCGATGGGCAAGAAGGCCTGGACGTTGGTGGGGCGGCGCTCGTGTACTCGAAGCACGGAACGAACGCCGCAACCACGCGCGAGCAACCGCGCAAAGAAGAGGAAGAACTCGAGTACTTCACCGAACTCATTGCACCGCTGCCCGGCAAGACAACAGGGCCGCAACTCGAAGCGCAGGCGGGCAAGCACTGCGATTACTGCGCTGTGCGCGCGCTGTGCCCGGTCCAGATCGAAGGGACGATGATTTACAATGGCTGATTTCACACCCCAGGAACTCTTCCAGGCGCTCGGGGACGCATTTCCCCCTAGTAGCCAGCAGGCCGACGTAATTGGTGCCGAGCCGGGACCGATGCTGGTCGTGGCCGGTGCTGGTGCGGGCAAGACGAAGACGATGGCGGACCGCGTGGTGTGGCTCGTCGCCAACGGGTATGTGCGGCCGGAGGAAGTCCTCGGCTTGACGTTTACCCGCAAGGCGGCCCGCGAGCTGGGGCAGCGGATCCGGAACCGGCTGCAGGCGTTGGCTCGTCACCGGGAGCTCGTACGGGAGCTTGATCCTTCGGGCGCGCTGGCGGAAAGCTTGGAGGTTATCGCGCCGACTGTTGCTACGTATGACTCGTACGCGGGCGAGCTCGTTCGCGACTATGGGCTGCTCGTCCCGGTGGAGCCGGATGCGCGCCTGATTACGCAGGCTGAGCTGCACGCGATCGCCGTCGAAGTCGTGAGCAATTACAACAAACCACTCATCGCGGAAGGTGCCCCTGCCCCCGCGATGAGCACGGTGGTGGAGGACCTACTGAAGCTCACCACGGCGATGGGCAACGCACTGGCAGACCCAAACGATATTTACGAGGCCGCGGAGATCTTCCTGAAAGAGACGGAATCGCTACCGAAGTCGCCGCGGAGTAAAACCGAGTTCTGCAAGACCATGACGGGGTGGCGCAACAAGCAGCGCCAGCGCCAGTTGATGTTGCCGCTGGTTGAGGAGCTTAACGCGGCGCTGCGTGAGCGTGGTGTGGTCACGTTCAACGAGCAAATGAACATTGCGGCCACGCTCGCGGAGCAGCACGCGTCCGTCGGTGCTGCGCAGCGGCAGAAGTACCGCGTGGTCATGCTCGACGAGTACCAGGACACCTCGCATTCGCAGCGAGTGTTGCTGCGCAGCCTGTTCGGCGAGGGCCAGGACCCCACGTTGACGGTGACTGCGGTGGGCGACCCGATGCAGGCAATCTACGGCTGGCGCGGGGCGACGTCGGAAAACCTCGCGGCATTCGTGGAGGATTTCCCTGCCGCGGGCGGTGTACCGGCGCAGAAGAAGCAGCTCACCATCTCCTGGCGTAACCCGAGCAAGGTGCTTGAGATGGCGAACCAGGTCTCCACCGCGATCCTTGGCAGCGGGGAAGATCGTGCCGTCGCGCCCCTGGAACCGCGCAAGGACGCTGCGGCAGGCGACGTGGAGATGCAGTTCTTCCAGCGGGAGGAGGAAGAAATTGAGTTCGTTGCCGACGCGCTGCAGCAGCAGTTTGAGCAGGGCGGTAAGCTCTCGGCCGCGGTGCTGACCAGGAAGAACAGGCATGCGCAGCCGATCGCCCAGGCGCTTGAGGCCCGTGGTGTGCCGTATGAGATCGTGGGGCTCGGCGGCTTGCTGGATACCCCGGAGGTGCAGGACACGTTGGCTGTGGCCACGATGTTGGTCCGCCCTGAGGATTCTGAGGCGGCACTGCGTGTGCTGGGTGGGCCGTCGGTCGGGCTCGGGCTAGCGGATATGGAGGCGCTCGCCGCACGTGCCAAGAACCTGCAAGCCCGCGCGGACGGCCCGGCCGCGGAGGAGGAAGCAGCCAGGCCGGTGCCCGCGGACCCAGAGGAGCGCCTCATCGAGGAGCTGACGCAGCTTGCACTCGAGGCGGAGGCGCTGAAGATGCAGTCGGCGAAGCCCGCGGGCCTGGCGGACGCGGTGGCGGACCTGGGCGAGCCAGAGCGCTACAGCGAGGAAGGCTACAAGCGCCTGCAGCTGCTGGCGTCGCGGCTGCGACAGCTGCGGCGCAATTCGCTGGGCAAGCGGCTCAGTGACTTGTTCGCGGACATCATCGAGGTCTTCGGTATTCGCGTTGAGGTGCTGGCGCGGCGCTCGTCGGCAGGCACGGTGCACTTGGACCAGCTGCTGCACTACGTCGAGGAGTACCCGGGCACGAGCGTGGAAGCGCTGCTGGACTACTTCGAGTTGGCGAAGCAGCAGGAGGACGGGCTTGCGCCGGGTAACGTCACCGTGCGCGGGGACCGCGTGCAGATCCTGACGGTGCACAAGGCGAAGGGCCTGGAGTGGGATACCGTCGCTGTGTTGCACGCGGATAAGGACACCTACAGCTCAAAGATTGAGACCTTCCTTGCCCAGATCCCGTTCCTGCAGCCTGAGACGTTCGGTGACCCGGACATCTACGAGGAGTTCGCAGAGGTAGAGCACCGCACGCAGTTTAAGAACGCTGCCAATGCGTGGCGCAAGCACATCGGCGAGGGCCTCGCTGAGGAGCAGGCGCGTCTGTTCTACGTGGCTATCACACGTACGGAAAACAGGCTGTTGCTTACCGGGTCGAACATCTCTCTGGGCGGCAAAAAGAATACGAACGGGCCGTACGAGCACTTCGCGGCGTTCGAGGGCCTCGAGCTGCCGGAGCAGGTCGAGGACGAGGATGCGGAGAAAACGGTACAGCAGCCGGAGGTGGCCGTCGGCACGTGGCCTGTGCAGTCCTACGAAGCCGCGCACGCCGCCAGTAGTCAGGCCACTCGCCCGAGTGAGCTGGTCAGGGACGCGCTCGAGACCGAAATCGCGCCCGCGGCCGGCGAGCTCTACGAGCTGTGGGAGCGCGACGCCACCGCGCTCATTGAGGAACACAAGGCGGCGCAGTCGCCGGACGTGCCCGTCATGCTGCCTGGTGAGCTGACCGCCTCAGACGTGGTGGCCATGCAGGCGGACGTGGAACAGTTCGCGCGCCGGGCACGTCGCCCGGTGCCGTTCAAGCCGAACCAGTACGCGAAGCGCGGCACCGCATTCCACGAGTGGATCGAGGATTTCTACGGTGCGCACCCGCTGCTCACTGAGGACGAGCTGCCGGGCATGGGCGAGTTTGAGGTGGATCCGTCGACGCTGCAGAAGCTGAAAGCCAACTTCGAGAACAGCCACTGGGCGTCGAAGACGCCGACGCACGTGGAGTGCCCGTTTGAGCTGGCGCTCGGCAAGGCGGTGGTGCGTGGCCGCATGGACGCGGTCTTTGCGGACGGCGACGGCTGGGTCGTGGTGGACTGGAAGACCGGCAACCGCCCGGTGGGTGCGGCGATGGAGGCAGCGAAGCTGCAGCTTGCCGTGTACACGGAGGCGTGGAAGCGAATCGCCAACGATGGCCGCCCAGTGAAGGCCGTGTTCTTCTATGTCCGCGACGGAAAGGACTTCACCGCGACGGAGCTTCCGGATGCGCAGCAGCTGACGAAGTTGTTGGAAGATGCAGCAAACGGCGCAACTTCCGGTACAGTTTCACGCCGTAGTAGCGAGGAAGGATAGCGGAGTGAAACTGCCGTTTGCGTTGTCATGGAGTGACCGGTTCCGTGCGGATGCGGATCCGTCGGAAATACCGGTGCACACCCTGCTGGATGTCGTTCGGATTCCGTCGGCGGAACGCACCACTCCATGGGCGTTGATGGCAAGGCGCTTCGGCTACGCGGCCATGTTGGTGTTGGCCGTGGCGACGGTGGTCTACTTCGACAAAGAGGGGTACACCGAGCCACTGACCTTTATCGACGCCCTGTACTATTCGGCGGTTTCGCTCTCAACGACCGGCTACGGCGATATCACGCCGGTGACGCAAAGCGCGCGCCTGATGAATATCTTGGTCATCACGCCGTGCCGTGTGGCATTCCTGATGCTCTTGGTCGGTACGACGTTGTCGGTGTTGACGGAGGATTCCCGCAAGACGCTACAGATTCAGCAATGGAGGAGAACAGTGCGTAATCACACCATCGTTATCGGCTACGGCACGAAGGGCAGGTCCGCGGTGGATGCGCTGCTCGCGGGCGGTACCGCGCCGGGCAACATCGTTGTTGTTGATGATGACGCCGTGGTGCTGTCGAACGCCGAGAAGCGCGGCCTTGTCACCGTCCACGGCAACGGCACTCGCTCGAGCGTACTGAAGGTCGCGGGTGTGGCGCGTGCGCGCTCAGTTGTGGTGGCGCCGTCCTCGGACGATACCGCGGTGTTGGTCACGCTGTCTGTTCGTGAGTTGGCGCCGAGCGCCATGATCGTTGCCAGCGTCCGTGAGAGTGAGAATCAGCACTTGCTGATGCAGTCGGGCGCGGACTCGGTGGTGGTCTCCTCTGAAACGGCGGGCCGCCTGCTGGGCATTGCGACGGTCACGCCACCTGTGGTGGAGATGATGGAGGACCTGCTCAGCCCGGACGAGGGCTTCGCGGTTGCGGAGCGTCCGATCGCGGACGACGAGGTCGGAGCGAACCCGCGTCACCTCGCCGACATTGTGCTGGGTGTGGTGCGCTCCGGCGAGCTCTACCGCATCGACGCCCCGGAGGCCGAGACGGTTGAGCCCGGCGACCGCCTGCTGTTCGTGCAGATGACGCAGCCGACCCCGCTGACTGAGCGCACGCGCCCGACGGAGTAGGCGGCCTATGAAGCGGTTCATTGCCTTCGATGCCGCCGGCAGGTTTGTGCTTGGAGCTGATGACACGCCCACGCTTTTCGACGCCCACTCCGCCCAACCCCACGCCGAGAACACGGTGCACGTCGGCGACGATGTGTGGGCGGTGCTGGTGAGCGAGGCGCAGCTTGAGGCATTGGGCGAGCGCTTCGGCACCTGCCGCAGTCACGCAAGCGACTACCGTGTTGCACGCGGGTTCGGACTGCTACGCAACCAGCGCCAGCTGCGTTTTGACCCTCGCGACGGCAGCGAAGTCACCTGGGGCGAGGCGGGCATCGTTGCGCGTGGTGCGAGCGGGAAACCGCTGTTTCCTCGCATTGACCCGTCGGTGATCGGGGTGGTGCAGTCGACGGATGGGGAGCGGATTTTGCTGGGGGAGAATGCGCGCCGCCCGGGCTACTTCACGCTGATTGCGGGATACATCGATGTCGGCGAGACCATCGAGGACGCCTTCGCGCGTGAGGTGTGGGAGGAAACAGGACGTCGTGTCGGGGGCGTGCGCTATGTTGGGTCGCAGCCGTGGGCGCTGTCGGGTGCGCTGATGTTGGGGATGGTGGCGTCGACAAGTGATGTTGATGCTGTGGGCCCCTTGGATGGGGAGCTGACGCAGCTGCGCTGGCTGCGCCGCGACGAGCTGGGCACTGTCACGCTGGCGGTGCCGGGGACGATTGCGCGGCGGATGATTGACCAATGGGCTCGAGGAGAGTTCAACGAGAACGGGAGTGGAGCGTAAGTGGCTGTTGACCTGAGTTTGTTGGATGAGGATCAGCGGATCGCGGCGACCGCTCCGCGTGGCCCGGTGTGCATCCTGGCCGGTGCCGGGACGGGTAAGACGCGCACGATTACGTACCGTATCGCGCACATGATTGACCAGGGCACGGTCAGCCCGAACCGGGTACTGGCGGTGACGTTTACGCAGCGCGCGGCGGGAGAGATGCGCGATCGCCTGCGCACGATGGGCATTGGGGGCGTGCAGGCGCGTACGTTCCACTCGGCGGCGATGCGGCAGCTGCGCTATTTCTGGCCGCAGATTGCGGGGGATCTGCCGTGGCGGCTGCTGGACAACAAGTTCCCGCTGGTGGGGCGGGCGGCTCGCGCAGCCGGGTTGGAGTCGGACAAGGAGATGGTCCGCGACCTGCTGGGGGAGATCGAGTGGGCGAAGGCGAGCGTGATCGGCGCGGAGGACTACGTGGACCGCATCGCGGATACGAACCGCACCCCGCCAACGGACCCGAAGAAGGTCGCGGAGGTCTACCGGCTCTACGAGGAAGCGAAGACGAGCCCGCAGGGCATGCTTATCGATTTCGACGACCTCCTCCTGCACGTTGCGGGTGCCTTGGAGAACGCGCCGGCGGTGGCGGAGGAGTTCCGCTCCCAGTATCAGTCCTTCGTGGTTGACGAGTACCAGGACGTGACCCCGCTGCAGCAGCGCGTGCTGGAGGGCTGGCTTGGGCAGCGCGATGACCTGACGGTGGTGGGGGACGCGAACCAGACGATTTACTCCTTTACCGGCGCGACCCCGGACTACCTGCTGAACTTCTCGCGAACCTACGAGCACGGCACGGTGGTGAAGTTGCAGCGCGACTACCGCTCGACGCCCGAAATCACCGAGTTGGCCAACGCGGTCATCTCGCGCGCGACGGGCAGGGCCGCTGGCACCAGGCTTGAGCTGATCGGTATGCGGGAGTCCGGACCGCAGCCGACGTTCCACGCCTACGACGACGAGCCGACGGAGGCCCGCGAGGTCGCCGCGGCGGTACAGCGCCTGATTGATTCCGGGGTACCTGCCAAGGAGATCGCGGTGCTGTACCGGATTAATGCGCAGTCGGCGGCGTTTGAAGCCGCGCTCGCGGACGCGGGTATCGTCTACCAGGTGCGCGGTGGGGAGGGCTTCTTCCAGCGCGGCGAGATCCGCGAGGCGCTGCAGGCGCTCGTCGCGGCAACCAGGCGCCACGACTTGCCGGATGACCCGGTGGTGGTGGCGAAGGCGGCGTTCGCGCCGCTCGGGTTGACGCCGACGGAGCCGGAAGGCGCTCAGGCCCGGGAGCGCTGGCAGGGGCTGCGCGCACTTGTGGACCTCATCGAGGAGATCGTGCATACCAAGGAGGCCTCGAGCCTGGAGGACGTGCTGCGGTCCCTGCGTCAGCGCGCGGAGGCGAAGCAGCCGCCGGCGATTGACGGGGTCACGCTCGCCAGCTTGCACGCGGCGAAGGGCCTGGAGTGGGACGCCGTCTTCCTCGTTGGCCTGGTGGAAAATACGCTGCCGATCTCGCACGCGATCAGGGCGGGCGACGAGAACATCGAGGAGGAGCGCAGGCTCTTCTACGTCGGCGTGACGCGCGCCCGGGAGCACCTGCAGCTGTCGTGGGCGCTGGCCAGGCAGGAGGGCGGCAGGAAGTCGCGGTCGCGCTCGCGTTTCCTGGACGGGCTGGTGCCCGAGCTTGAGGCGGAGGAAACCCCGCAGCGGCTGAAGCAGACCCGCCGGTGCCGGGTGTGCGGCAACGTGCTCTTCGCCCCGGCAGATAAGGCGTTGGGCCGGCACCAGGATTGCGACGCCGACATCGACGAGGACGTCTACCAGGCGCTCAAGCGCTGGCGGCTGAAGACGTCGCGCGCGGCGAAGCAGCCCGCCTACATGGTGTTTTCCGACGCCACCCTGCTCGCCATCGCGGAGACTATGCCGGAGGACGAGCAGGGCCTGCTCGCCGTGTCGGGGGTGGGTCCGGTGAAGGTGGAGCGCTACGGCGCCGAGGTTCTGGAAACGTTGGCGGAGTTCCGCTAGCCGCGACAAACCACCTAGAAGCACAGCGGGCAGTCGGGGTGTGGCTGCAGGTGAAGCGTCTTGAGTGGGGTGCGGTTGAAGGGGTCCACAAGCAGGGTGTCGCCGGTGCGGGGGTCCGGGGCGGATACGCCCGGCGGGTCCGGCAGCTGGCAGATCCGCCTGGTCATGGTTGCTGCGGCGGCCACGCCTGCCTGGATTACGACCGGGTCCGGGTTGCGCACGCCGGCGGGTGCCGCGGCGGCGATCGCTGCCCACTGTGGGTCGCGCTCAAGCAGGTAGTGCTCGCGGCAGATCAGGCATGGGCCTTCCACACCGACGGCGTAGGGGCCGACGAGGACGCGGGTGTCGATCTGCAGCACCGGAATCACGGGGCCGGTGCGGTGCCTGGTGTACGCGGCAAGCGCTCGGGTGCGGTGTGCCTGGTCGACGATGATGAGTGGGAGGGGCGAGGGGGCGTCGAAAAGAAAGCGGGACAGTGGCTGGGTGGGCTCGGGGGAGCGCACGTGGATGCCGCTGGCACGCAGTGTTTCTACCAGCGTGTTCGCAAGCGTTGAGGTGCCGATCAGCAGTACCTCCGGGCGGGAGACTTCGACGAGGACGCGGTAGGCAATGAGGTCCTGGATGAGGCTGCGCGCGGCATCCGCGTCCATGGAAACCGCAAGCCGCCGAACCACCTCGGGGAGTGCCTGCGGGGCCGAAAGCGAGTCGAGCACCGCGGCGACCGCACGGGCGTCGCCGACTTCGATGATGCCGCTGCGTGTGGCGTCGAGCCCGAATTGCAGCGCGTGCGGGCCCCTACTGAGTACCTGTACCCCCATGGCCAGCGCAATGACAGTATCCGACTGGTTACACATGCTTCCCCCTCATGCCCCTTAAGCTGTGTCGGTTGTACAGCATACAATCTTCGGCATGCAAGAGTCGGAGTTTGAGTATCGGGTGATTCGCTCGCCGCGGCGCACGCGCACAGTGCAGGCCCGGCTTATCGACGGCGTCGTGGAAGTACGCATCCCAGCCCGGTTCAGCGAGCGCGAGGAGCGCGAGGCGGTGGCCGAGATGCTGCGAAAGATCCGGAAGAAGACTCGCCACCAGCACGTCAGCGACGCCGACCTTCAGGCGCGCGCGGAGGTGCTCAACGAGCAGGTGCTTGAGGGGCGGGCGAAGGTGGGCTCGATACGGTGGGTGTCGAACCAGACGAAGCGGTGGGGAAGCTGCACCCCGTCAACGGGCACGATTCGGATCAGTGACAGGCTGCAGCACGTGCCGGGCTACGTGCTCGACGCGGTGATCGTGCACGAGCTGACGCACACCTTCATTCCGGGGCACGGCCCGAAGTTCTGGGAGTGGGCAGACAAAGCGCCCCTCGCGGAACGCGCGAAGGGCTACCTTGAGGCCTACCAGCGGTTCGGCGGGGAAGGCTAGTCCTCGTCGTTCTTGCGCAGCTCCTCTTCCAGGCGCGCGAGCTCTTCGTCGAAGTTGTCGTCGGAGGAATCGTCCAGCAGGGTGTCGATGAACGCCGCCGGGTTGGACAGGTGCTCAGGGGCCGGCAGGAAGTCCGGGTGGTCCCAGATCTGGTCGCGGCGGGCCTGGCCCACGGCGGTTTCGACGCGGCGCCACAGCTCGGCGGCCTCGCGGACCTTCGGGGCGCCCAGCTCGATGCCGACGACGTTCGCGAACGCGCGCTCGGCGGAGCCACCCGTTGCGCGGCGACGGTTCCACGCCTCGGCGAGCTGCGGCGTCGACGGGATACGGTCTGCCAGGGAAGCGTCGGTGACAACGTCGACCCAGCCCTCGACGAGCGCGAGCAGCGTCTCCAGGCGGGCAGTGGCGGATGCGTTGCGGGAGGTCACGCGCGGGGAGAGGTCCGCGCCCTCCAACTGCTGCAGCGCCTCCTGGATGGCCTGCGGGTCGCCGCTTTCCAGGTTCAGCCCGCGGGCCATCTCCTCCAGCTGGGAGGTATCGATCTCCAGGCCTGCCGCGTATTCCTCAACGGAGGAGACGAGGCGCTCGACGAGCCACGGCACGTGCTTGAACAGGCGCTGGCGCGCTGCCTCGCGGGCCACGATGTAGACCAGGACCTCCTGGCCGGGGATCTCGAGGCCCTTGGCGGCGGCGGTGACGTTCTTCGGCAAGATGGCCGTGACCCCTGCTGGGGCGACGGGCAGGCCGAAGTCGGAGCCGGTCAGGGCTTGCTCGGCAAGATCGCCGAGGGCGTGGCCGAGCTTGACGCCGAAGTTCATGGCGTTCATCTGCTCCATCATGCCGACCATCGGGCCCATCATCTCGCGGGCCTCGGCAGGCATGGTGTCGCGCTGGGCACGGTTCATCTGCTCCGCAACGGGGTTGACCAGGCGCTTCCACATCGGCATGGTCTCAACCAGCCAGTCGTCTGCGTTCCACGTGCGCGGCTGGGCGTTCGCGGAAGGAAGCGTAGTGGCGTCGTCAAGCCAAAGGTCGGCGAGGCGTACTGACTCCTCAACCGCGGTGCGATCCCCCGCGGAGACCGCAGCCTTGTCGCCGACGTGCTGGCGTGCCATACGCAGTGCCATTTCGAAGTTCACGGACTCGCCCTCTGTGCGGGCGTTCATCGTCGAGCCCATGCCGGACAGCATCTGCCCAAACTGGTTCAAAATTTCGCCCAAGCCACCTTGGCCACCGCCAACGTTGCCCCCGAACCCGAACGCGGCGAACGGGTTGTTCTGCTGGTTGCGACGCTCGTCGTCACCGTTGTCACCGTCGTTGTCGTTGTTGGGGAAGGTAAATCCGAATCCATTGCTCATAGGCACCACCCTACAGTCGTGTGCGCAGGTTGTGTTGGGTGCAAGCGGGAAAATCGCAACGCTGTGGGCGAACATCTAAGATTTGTGGGCGTGATGAACGCCGAGCAAGAACAAGCACAGGCACAGCCGCGCAGCCGCCGCCTCGCCACGATTGTGTGGGGCGCCATCCCCCTTGCGGTGCTGGCCGCGGCGCTGAGCCTCGACCATATTCCTGGCACCGATATCTCCCTGGCCGTGCCGTACGCGGCGCAGGGGCCGGGGCCGACGTTTAACACGCTCGGCGATGTTGAGGGCGTGCCCGTTGTTGAGATCGAGGGCGCGGACTCCGACAAAACGGAGGGCAACCTCAACATGACCACGGTGTCTGTGCGCACCAATATGACGCTGGTGCAGGCGCTGACCCGCTGGATCACCACGGATGACACGATTGTGCCGCTGGAGCAGATCATGCCTCCGAATACGAACCGGGAGGAGATGAAGCAGCGCAACCAGGAGGCATTCGTTGCTTCGGAGTCGGCGGCGACGATCGCCGCGATGAACTACCTTGGCCGGCCGACGACAGTGGTGGTTCACGAGGTGATGGAGGGCAGCGCCGCGAACGGTGCGCTGCAGGCGGCAGACATCATCACGAAGGTCGGGGGGAAGGACGTCTCGCAGCCGCGTCAGGTGCAGCAGATCGTGCGCGAGCACGCCTCCGGCGACCGGCTCAGCGTCGACGTGCTGCGTGACGGCGCGCCGCACACGGAGGAGATCACCCTCGGCGCGAATCCGGAGGATAAGAAGGTGCCCATGTTGGGGATCTTGATGACGTCCGCTCCGGCCGACGGCGTGCAGGTGACCTACAACCTCAACGATGTGGGCGGGCCGAGTGCCGGGATGATGTTCTCGCTGGCGGTGATCGATAAGTTGTCGCCGGGTCTGCTCAACGGCGGGAAGTTCGTGGCCGGAACCGGCACGATTGATGAGTCAGGGGAGGTCGGCCCGATCGGTGGCATCTCCCACAAGATCGCCGGTGCCCGCGACGCAGGCGCCGAGCTTTTCCTCGCGCCCGAGGGCAACTGCGCGGAAGTCATGCGCACGGACAGCGGGGAGATGCAGGTCGCGGCAGTCAAAACGCTTGATGACGCCGTGAAGGCCATGGACGCGTTCGCCCACGGCCAGCCGGTGCGCAGCTGCAGCTAGGACTCAGACTCGGTGGAGGTGGTTGCCTCCGCAGGGGTGGTGGCGCCCTCCGGGCGCTTCGCCAGCCCGAGCTTGTAGATGTGTTCGCGCGGGCCTTCGCGGTCCATGGTGAGCAGCTGCTTCATAATCTGGCCCTTGTCATTATCAATGACGGTCACCACGGCGGAGGACCCAACCGTGGACCAGCCGACCACGAAACGGCCGGTGTCCTCCACGACCTCGCTCGAGCGCAGCTCGGTGAGCACCTGCGTACTCGTGGTGGCGACGGACTCGGACTCCATGAACTGGAACTGGCCCATCTCGGAGCTGCTGCAATCGAACGCGTCCGGGAGGCCGGTCGGGGTGCAGCTGTCTAGCTTTTCGAAGAACTCGGGCGGAGCGAGCGTCGAGAACTGCTTGGCGACCTCAGCAACGCCGTTATCGTCCTTCTTTGTGGTGCTCGTGGTGCTTGTCGACGTCCCCTCCGTCGTAGCCTTCGCGGACTCAGACTCAGACTCCGACGGCGACTCCGTGGTTTCAACGGTGGAGGAGGCTGGTGCCTCCGTCGTGGTCGGTTCCTCCGATGGCTCGTCCTTGCCACCGCACGCGGTGGCTACCACCAGCGCCATCGCCAGCACCGCTGGCGTACCGACGCGCCGACGCCAAACGTTCGAAAATGTAGCCACGTTGTGCTCCTTTAACCTCTTAGGACAGCTCATCAGGGTCTTGTTCCAAACCGTAGCGTAACGCAGCAATAACATTCGGCGCCACGTTAGGCCCACCGCGAAGCTCAATATCATCCTGGGCGAACAGGCCGCGCTCCTCCAGCTCCTCCTCGGTTAGGCGCATCTGCAGCAGCGTCTGCTCGATGCCCTCCTCGCGCAACACACCGGAGAAGAGGCGCGCCGGGCGCGGCGAGGGGTCGTCGCTGCTGGTGTCCCGGAACATGATCTCCTGTGCCAGCACGGCTCCCTCCACCGCGTGTGGCCAGGCGATACGTGCCACGTACTCCGCCAGCTCCTCGGAGCCGGGGCGGATGTTGTCCGGCAGGTTGTCCTGCACGACGAGGGTCAGGGGCGAAGAGGCGTCGTCAACCTCGAGTTGCTCGAGCTCGTCCACAAGCAGGGAGGAGGGCACGAGTGCGAAGAGCGTTGGCCCTTGGTCCCAGCCTTCCGCGTGCACGAACTCGACGGCTTCGGACATGGCCTTATTTAATGCTTGTTGGTTGAGCACGGGAACCCTTCTGTCAGTTCAGGCGTTACACTTTTTAAGGTAGAACCTTAATACGCGTACTAAGACTATTTCGAAGGAGCAGGATTTGGCCACCCGCCTCAGCCAACCACAGCCCCACGCGAAGAAACAGAACTCCGGACTTGCCATCACCATTGGTGTCCTCGGTGTATTGCTGTTTTGCATCCCGATCCTGATCGGTCTCTACACCGATTTTCTTTGGTTCGGGGAGCTTGATTTCCGTGGGGTCTTCAACCGCGTCATCGTGGCGCGAGTGGTGTTGTTTGTTATTTTTGCCGCCGTTGGCGCGCTGATCACCTACCTCGCCGCGTGGCTTGCGTGGCGCGGCCGCACAAAAGAAGCCTTGAGCTTTGAAGCCGTTGTCGGCGACACGCGGACCCAGGTCAACTTGCAGCAGGGCGTTCGCACGCTCTTGGTGTGGGTTCCGGTGGTGATCGCGGTCTTCTCCGGCCTGGCAGGGCAGCGCCTGTGGCGCACGTTCATGCTGTGGTTCAACGGGGAATCCTTCGGCGTGAATGATCCGCAGTTTGGCAAGGACCTCGGGTTCTACGCCTTCGCACTGCCGGGTATCACCGCGATTATCGATGGCCTCTCGCTCCTGCTGCTCGTCGCCTTCATCGTCGGCGCGGTGGGCCACTACCTGCTGGGCGGTATCCGCATCGGCAATAAGGTTAGCGGGGTGCCGGGCCACATTTCGACGTCCGCTCGCGTGCAGCTCGCCGTGACCGCCGGCCTGTGGATGGTGCTCAAGGCAGTCAGCTACTGGCTGGAGCGCTACACCCTCTTGTACTCCCAGAACGACATCTTCACCGGTGCGTCCTACACCACGGTCAACGCCTCGCTGCCAGCCAAGGTGATTCTGACGGTCATCGCGGTGCTCGTCGCAGCGGCGTTCTTCGCGTCCGTTGTATATAAGGACTTCCGCGTTCCAGTGCTGGCTGCAGTGCTGATGCTCGTGTCCTCGCTCGTGGTCGGCGGTGTGTGGCCGGCGCTGCTGGAGCAGTTCTCGGTCAAGCCGAACCGCCAGTCGAAGGAAGCCGAGTACATCGCCCGCAACATTGAGGCCACCCGCTACGCGTTCGGCTTGACCGACGAGCAGGTGAAGTACCAGGACAACTGGGGCGCGGAAAAGGTCTCCAACGATAAGGTTGCGGACGACGCCGCCACGATCAGCAACATTCGCCTGCTGGACCCGGAGATCATTTCCCCGACGTTTACCCAGAACCAGCAGCTGCGTAACTTCTACGGCTTCCCTGATCAGCTGGCGATGGACCGCTACGAGGTTGACGGCAAGATGCGCGACTTTGTCGTCGCGGCCCGCGAGATGGACCCGAACGCGCTGCGCGAAAACCAGCGTGACTGGATCAACCGCCACACCGTGTACACCCACGGCAACGGCTTCATTGCAGCGCAGGCGAACCGCGTTGACGAGGCCGCGCAGGACGCAGGCTCCACCCGTGGTGGCCTGCCAATCTTTACTGTCTCGGACTTGCAGTCCAACGCGATCGCTGCTGAGAAGGACCAGGCGGACGAGCTGGGGATCCAGGTCGACGAGCCCCGCGTCTACTACGGCCCGGTGATCGCCTCTGCGAACGACGGGCTGGACTACGCCATCGTCGGCGATAACGGCCAGGGCCCCGTCGAGTACGACACGGACAGCTCCACCTACACCTACAAGGGCGAAGGTGGCGTCAACATCGGCAATTGGGTCAACCGCATCGCGTACTCTGCGAAGTACCAGGAGCTGAAGTTCCTGCTGTCTGACCGCGTTGGCTCCGAGTCCAAGATTCTCTACGACCGCGACCCACGCGAGCGCGTTGAGAAAGTTGCGCCGTGGCTGACCACGGATTCCAAGACGTACCCAGCCGTGATCGACGGCAAGATCAAGTGGATCGTGGACGGCTACACCACGCTGTCCCAACTGCCGTACGCAACGCGCGAATCCCTGACCGATACGACGCAGGACGCGCTGAACCCGGACGGGACCACGCAGCGCCTGCTGAACAACAACGTCGGCTACATCCGCAACTCCGTCAAGGCGACCGTTGACGCCTACGACGGCACTGTGGACCTCTACGCGTTCGACGAGAACGACCCGGTGCTCAAGGCATGGATGGGCGCGTTCCCAGGCACCGTGCGCCCGGCAAGCGACATCTCCGATTCGCTGCGCGACCACCTGCGCTACCCAGAGGACCTGTTCAAGGTTCAGCGCGAACTGCTGGCCCGCTACCACGTGAACGACCCAGGCGTGTTCTTCAACAACGACGCCTTCTGGTCCGTGCCGAACGACCCGACCGCGCCGGAAGGCCGCAAGGAGCTCAACCAGCCTCCGTACTACGTGGTCGCCGGCGACCCGGAGACCAACCAGCCTTCCTTCCAGCTGATTACGCCGTTCCGTGGCCTGAACCGTGAGTTCCTGTCCGCGCACATGTCCGTGTCCTCCGACCCGGAGAACTACGGCCAGATCACCGTTCGCGTGCTGCCAACCAACACGCAGACCCAGGGCCCGAAGCAGGCGCAGGACGCCCTGATGTCCTCTGATCAGGTGGCGCGCGACCGCACCCTGTGGAAGGGCACCAACGACCTGAAGAACGGTAACCTGCTCACCCTGCCTGTTGGTGGGGGAGAGATCCTCTACGTGGAGCCGATTTACTCGCAGCGCAAGGACCAGGCATCCGCCTTCCCGAAGCTGCTGCGCGTGCTCGTGTTCTACCGCGGCCAGGTTGGCTACGCGCCGACGATCTCCCAGGCACTGAAGCAGGTTGGCATTCACTCTGAGGCCGCCCAGGACATCGACATCGTCGACGACAAGGGCAACACGAAGCCAGCAGAGCAAGCACCAGCCGATGGTGAGAAGGCGGAGACCCCAGCACCAGCAGCTGCCGGTAACAAGGACGAGGCTCTGAGCAACATCAACGACGCGCTGCGCAATCTGGAAGGCGCCCGTGACGGCTCCTTCGAGGAGTACGGCAAGGCGCTCGACGCGCTCGACCGTGCGGTGAAGGAATACCAGAGCATGTAACCCTTCTCGTATAACCACTTGAATCCCCTGCGAACCCGTGAGGAGCGCAGGGGATTTGGTGTTTGAAAGAGGTATGCGTATAGTTATCACTCGTTGCCCGTTAAGGCAGCAGGTGAAAATCAAATATCACCCGACGCGGGGTGGAGCAGCTCGGTAGCTCGCTGGGCTCATAACCCAGAGGTCGTAGGTTCGAATCCTGCCCCCGCTACTAAGATAAGGCCCCTACCAGTGCAAATGCTGGTAGGGGCCTTCTTCATTTTGTGAGCGGATCACCTTTTGGTGCACTAGCTGGTGTACTAGGGTCAAAATCCTGCACCAAACGGAGCTGCGACGCTCCAACGAAGCGGCGCAGGTTTTCGGGGCATTGCTTAGTGATTGCGAGGTCGGCGGCAACGAAGGAACGCCACGGGAGCCGGCAGTTCGGGGGGTCTGCCTATCTCGGGGGTGAGACTGCTCAACCGTGGCGTTCGGGAGAAAGCTTATTGAGGGCGGCAAGTCCGTCAGCGCAGTAGCCAGGACACTCAACGTCTCGCGGCCGACGATCTATCGCGCTCTCAAGCGCATCGAAGCCGACGCTTAGGCACAGGCTGCGTCGCTAGCGCTCGCACCCGGCGAGAAGGCATCAGGCTGCGCTAGCGACGCTCGGCACACATGAGTGCTGCACTGCTGGGATACGCCTGCGATCGGCAGAGCCGGGCCGAATACGGGATTGACCACATACACCCCGTATTCGTGCAAAGGAGCACTGCCATGTCCACCCATTCTCACACGCTTGCATCCCACGGCGAGATTCTCGCGAACCTCCCCGGCATCCTCGGGTTTTACCCGAACAACTCGCTGATCCTCGCGTTCTTCGTCGACGACGAGGGCGTCGACACCGTCCGCCTCGGCCCGGTCGCGCGGTTCGACCTGGACGAAGCTGTTGCAAAGCTCACCGAGAGCCGCGAGCGGTTCGCAGCGTGGGTCCACCACCTCGAACTCGACGCTGTTATCGCGTACATGATCAGCGATGACATTGCGCAGCCGGTCTTCGAGGAGACGGCAACGTATCTCACCAGCGGGGCAGTGCACCTACCGCCGCTGCTCGGGGTGGTGCAGGTGCCTGAGATCGTCACCGGGGCTGCGTGGTGGTCCGTGTATCAGCATCCGCTCATCGACGAGCCGCGCCACGGCGTTGTCGGCGACGTCGCCGCATCGGCGGCGCTGCGGCAGATGCTAGAGCACACCGGCGAGCTGCCGGAGCCGAGCAAAGACGACATCGAGGCACGTTTGAACAGCACCGATCACGGCATCGACGCTACCGAGCACGCCGACATCATCGAAGACGCGCTGGCGTATATCCCGCCCATGTTCTCCGACGTGCTGCAGCGTGAGTACGAGCAGGCAGCGGCGGGGATGACGCAGCCGAGTGCGCGTGCTATCCGATCTGCGCTGAAGTGCTTCACGACACCGCGCTTGCGTGATCCATTGCTTGCTGCGCTGCTTGAGGAGCCACAAGCAGGTCTCAAGTTCGCTGAGCAGGTGATGCGCGCTGTACCGGCTCACTGGCCTGGGATGAGGGCACAGCTTACGGCCACTGTCGCCGTGCTGGCCCAGGCAAACGGCCAGACGGGTCTGGCTGGCGTTGCCGCACACAGGGCCACCGAGATCAGCAGCAAAGAGACGTTCCCGTCGCTGGTGGCGAAGTTAATCGACATTGGCGAGGGCAGTCGTCTCGCAGAAGTGGTTCACGAGGGCGGTGCTCAGGCTCGCGTGCAGTTGTTCGAAAACTAGTACTTCACACCCCGTTGCAGCAGTTGCTGTAGCGGGGTTTTTCTTTTCTACCCACGCCGTGACCAGGGAAGAAGGAAATCTCCACCGAGCAGGGGAGAGGTCTCTAGACAGCAGAGCTGTCTCAAAGAACGGATTGAGAATCAATCCACGACACGGAGGCACGCCATGTACCACTACACCCACGAAGACCTAGAGCTGCTCTACCTCATGTCTGACGGCATGGATGGCGAAGACGCCGATCCGGGTGCCGCACAAGAGCTACGCGACCTGGAAGCAGCAGGGGCACATCTGCCCTGGGCAGTGCTGTAACAGCACTTACAGCAGCAGCAAAGCCGCTGCTCAAACACACAATTGAAAGACAATCACACACTCACTCATATAAGGAGAAATCACAATGTCCAACCCGTTTAACAATGGCACCATCGTTGGCAACGCAGCACGCGAGCCGAAGATCTTTGAGCACGCAAACGGCGGTGCGACGGTGAAGCTCAACGTCTACGCACGTAATACGTTCAAGAACAAGACCACCGGCAAGGTCGAGTCCGAGATTGTCGAACTCACTGGCTACGTGGCTGACGCCAAGAACCTCGGCGTCTTCGGATGCATCGGCGCTGGTGATCGCGTTGCAGTGAGCTACTCGCTGAAGACTGACAACTACACCGATAAGGACGGCAACAAGAACTATCCGCTGGTAGCGCGCATCGACACTGTGCAGCTGATCGACTCCAAGAAGGAGTCTGAGGCACGAGCAGCACGCCGCGAGAACAGCGCAGATAACGCTGCTGCTAATGACTCTGAAGAAGTGCCGTTCTAGTTGCAACAACACCCCGCAGGGAAACCTGCGGGGTTATTTTTTCAGCACAGACCACGCATAACGCCGTCGCCGTCCAGTACGGGAGCGCTGATACTCCTGCTCCAGACGCTCTGTCTCTACACAGTGCATTACATGAGCCATTACATGCGCTGTTTTACTGCACTGTGTACTAGCCATTCCATTACGCACTACGCTGGCGCACTTCAAGTTCATTGAAGCCTTCTCAGACATTAGTGGTTCTCCTTCAAGTGAAGAATGCTTTAACTGGCCCCACCTTACCGGCATTCCTCTCAAACTTGGCCTCTGTTCGCTATGAGCGTTGGGGCACAGCGCCTAAGGCGCATACGGAAGCTGGGTTAACATTTACTCATGTCTGTTTCTGAGCTGTCCACCAGTACCCAGAACTATTTGAAAGCTATCTGGGGGCTAAAGGAATGGTCATCCGAGCCCGTTACCGCCACACTTATAGCGAAACAGCTGGGACTCAAGCTCTCCTCGGTCTCCGATGCAGTGCGCAAAATGTCGAAGCAAGGGCTCGTGTCACACACGCCCTATGGCTCTGTGGAGTTAACCGAACTTGGCAGGCAGTACGCATTGGTCATGGTGCGCCGCCACCGATTGCTTGAGTCTTTTTTGGTTCAAGCATTGGATTATACGTGGGACGAGGTCCATGATGAAGCCGAAAATCTTGAACACGCGGTGTCTGACATGCTCATAGAGCGCGTGGATAAGTTCCTCAATTACCCCACTAGGGATCCACACGGCGACCCTATCCCTACGGTTGATGGACAGGTCACTATCCCCAGTGCGCACCGTCTCACCGACAGCGGCGCACAACCGCAGGTGACCGTGGAACGCATTTCTGATTCCGACCCACAACTGCTGGCCTTCCTCAAAGAGCAAGGCATCGTCATTGGGGCTGTTCTTACCACGCGCGAAGGAACGCCCTTTTCAGAATCGCTCGAAGTACAGGTAGCCGACAGTACTCAGTGGGTAGTACTTGGGCGCCCAGCTACGGACGCAGTGTTTGTAGCACACCACAGCCTGTAGTCTTTCCCTTTCTCATTAATCCTGTCCCTACCTGCCCTTTTAAAAACTACGGTGCGGCGTAGTTTGCAACTACGGTAGTACGTAGTTAATCTTTTCGATCATCACCTATCCCACTTATGGCTAAGGCCAGGATGAGCAGGATTGTCATGTCAGACTCACCAGATTTGGTGTACTTTTCTAGCGTTTCTGAAAACACAAAAAGATTCGTCGAACGCTTAGATAGACCCGCAGTGCGCATTCCACTGCGGCCCAAGAAAACCGGAATGATCCAGGTTTCACACCCGTACGTACTCATCGTTCCAACCTACGGCGGTGGCTCGCTCAAACGCGCAGTCCCCAAACAGGTCATCGACTTCCTCAATGACCCAATCAACCGTTCCTTTATCCGGGGCGTGATTACCTCAGGCAATACCAACTTCGGAAGCGCTTACTGCGTCGCCGGCCGCATCATTTCCGCTAAGTGCCACGTTCCAGAGCTGTATCACTTCGAGCTACTCGGCACGCAGAAGGACGTTGCCGCTGTAAAGCAGGGCCTTCACAAGTTTTGGGAGCAGCAAAGCAACTAACAATTACACCCCATTGATTTCCCACAAAATGAAGACCACATCCGCAACACACAGATTGGAAACCACAATGCCGCCACTTAAGGCCACCCCCACACAGCCCATTGGCCCTACGCCCCGCACCGCTTCAGCAGACGATGCCGGCGGTGTCGGTAAGCGCAAGAGCTACCATGCACTCAACGCGCAGCTGAACCTATTCGACGATTCGGGAAGAATCCAGTTCGACAAGGACATTGAGGCAACACAAGACTTTTTAGCGCACCATGTCACTCCCCGCATGCATCAGTTTGAATCCACCAAGCAGCGCTTGGAGTGGTTGGTTGATAACGAATACTACGAGCGGGAATTCCTTGAGCTTTATGATGACGATTTTCTGTGCACTATGTACGACAGAGCCCACCGAGCCAAGCATCAGTTCCGCACTTTCCTCGGCGCATTTAAGTTCTTTACTTCATACGCACTGAAAACCTTTGATGGCTCGCGATTTCTGGAAGGCTACGAAGAACGCGTCGCCACCACAGCTTTGTACCTTGCACAGGGCGATGAAGAGCTTGCGGAGAAGCTGGTGGATGACATCATGACCGGACGCTTCCAGCCCGCCACCCCTACTTTTCTCAACGCAGGAAAAGCCCAGCGTGGCGAAATGGTCTCCTGCTTCCTCCTTCGCATCGAAGACAATTTGGAAAGCATTGGCCGCAGCGTGAACTCTGCACTGCAGCTTTCAAAACGCGGCGGTGGTGTGGCCTTGTTACTGAGCAATCTGCGCGAATCCGGAGCCCCAATCAAAAAGATTGAGAACCAAGCTTCCGGCGTAGTCCCAGTCATGAAAATTCTGGAAGATAGCTTCAGCTATGCCAACCAATTGGGCGCTCGACAGGGCGCTGGAGCCGTCTACCTACATGCGCACCATCCAGATATTCTTCGTTTCCTGGATACCAAGCGGGAAAATGCCGATGAGAAAGTCCGCATTAAGACTCTTTCGCTGGGAGTTGTTATTCCAGATATAACCTTCCAGCTGGCCAAAGAGAACAAGGATATGCATCTTTTTAGCCCGTATGACATCGCTCGCGAGTACGGCGTAGCCATGTCTGACATGTCTATCACCGAGTATTACGACGAGCTGGTTTCCAATCCGCGAATTTCTCATACGACTATCAAGGCCCGCGAGTTTTTCACCACGCTGGCTGAGCTTCAGTTTGAATCTGGATACCCCTACATACTCTTTGAGGATACGGTCAACCGCGCTAATCCCCTCAAAGGACATATCAATATGTCCAATCTGTGTAGTGAGATCCTCCAGGTCAACACGCCATCCACCTACGGCGCCTCAGGTAACTACACCACCGTTGGCCAGGACATTTCCTGCAATCTAGGGTCGCTCAACATCGCTAAAGCTTTTGAATCACCGGACTTTGGGGAAACTGTTGAAACCGCGGTGCGCGCTCTCACGAAGGTCTCAGACCTAACAAATATCGAAGCTGTTCCTTCCATCGCTCACGGTAATGCATCCATGCATGCCATCGGGTTGGGCCAAATGAATCTCCACGGTTTCCTGGCTTCCAAGCGTATTCCTTATGGCTGCGCCGAAGCACTGGACTTTACAAATATCTATTTCCTGACCGTGACCTATCATGCGCTCCGTGCATCCCATGCGCTAGCGGTTGAGAAAGGTCAACGATTCACTGGCTTTGAAGAATCCACCTATGCCACTGGCGTCTACTTCGACAAGTACATCGACCAAGACTGGGCGCCGGCCACTGACCACGTAAAACAGCTATTCCATGAGGCTGGCGTGCAGATTCCTCAACGCGAGGATTGGCTACGGCTCAAGAACCAAGTGATGCAAGACGGCATCTACAACGCCTACTTGCAGGCAGTTCCACCCACTGGATCAATTTCCTACATCAATGACTCCACCGCGTCCATACACCCGATTGCCTCCAAGATTGAAATACGCAAGGAAGGCCGCTTGGGGCGCGTGTACTACCCCGCACCGGAAATGACCAACGACAACTTGGAGTATTTCGATGACTCCTACACCGTGGGGTACAAAAAAATCATCGACACCTACGCTATGGCCACCCAACACGTGGACCAAGGGCTTTCCCTGACTTTGTTCTTCACCGCTGACACCACTACGCGGGACATCAACAAGGCACAAATCTATGCCTGGAAAGCCGGAATCAAGACCTTGTACTACATCCGTTTACGCCAACCTGCACTCCAGGGAACCGAGGTCGAAGGCTGCGTTTCCTGTGCTCTGTAGGAACACGGTCCTTCCTTCATTCACAACCATCCATCAAGAAAGAAAGAAGCTATGTCTTCAACATCAAACACTGCTGAGCTAACCAGCATCTCAGTTACGCCGCCAAGTTACCGGCATGACCCTTCAGCCCGCATCCGCGCCATCAATTGGAATCGGGTGAGCGATGAGAAGGATCTTGAAGTGTGGAACCGCCTCACCGCCAACTTTTGGTTGCCAGAAAAGGTTCCACTTTCAAACGATCTCCCGGCGTGGCAGAGGATGACACCGGAGGAACGCAACCTCACCATGCGGGTGTTCACGGGACTCACCACCCTGGACACCGTCCAGGCCACTGTGGGCGAAATCTGTCAGATCCAAGATGCCCGCACCGAGCACGAGGAGGCCGTGTATACCAACATCGCCTTCATGCAATCAGTCCATGCCCGTTCTTACTCTTCAGTGTTTTCTACTTTGAGCAGTACGAAAGAAATTGATGAGGCATACCGCTGGGCGGTGAATAATGACCTTCTCCAGGCACGCGCCAAAAAAGTGCTCACTCATTATTTTGGACCCGATCCACTCAAGCGCAAAGTGTCATCGACGCTGCTTTCCTCGCTGCTTCTCTACGCGGGTTTCTATCTTCCCCTGCATTTTTCCGTCCACGCCACCCTGACAAATACGGCAGACATGATTCGCCTCATTCTGCGTGACAAGGCAGTGCACGGTTACTACTCAGGCTACAAGTACCAGCGCGGACTGGAAACGTCTGCTCCACAACGGCAACAGGAGATGCATGATTTCACTATTTCCTTGCTCGAAGAGCTTTATGCCCTAGAGCTGGATTATTCCGGCGAGCTATATGAGCCGTTGGGGCTCATGGATGATGTAGCTGTATTCGTTCGCTATAACGCCAATAAGGCGCTCATGAATTTGGGCTACCCGGACTACTTCCCACCTGAAGAAACGGAAGTGAACCCGGAAATCCTCGCTGCCCTAGCACCTGGAGCAGATGAAAACCATGACTTCTTCTCCGGCTCCGGTTCCTCCTATGTCATTGGCACCGCTGAAGAAACGAGTGATGATGACTGGGATTTCTAAACCGTTTCCACGACCAGACCAAGGAAGCTGGCTTGAGACCATCGCGCTGTTTGAAGCCATCCGCGAAGGAAACCAACCAGCAGCCATGCGGCTTTTGGATACGTCCGCCGCACGGGAGGCCGTCCTCGGGGGACGGTTAGGACTCATCGAACTGTACTTCCGCCATGAAGAAGACAAAGTGGATAACTTTCTTACTGCCGCCCACGCCGCCGGGCCACCGCCTGCCTTTGGCTGCAAGCCTTTTCTCCCTTGATCGCACGTACCTACGCCCAACTAAGAAGAAAGGACTTCCTATGACCACCCCACGCATTAGTGTTATCGTCGGCAGCCTGCGCCGCGGCTCATTTGCGCGCAAGATTGCACACGAAGTGCTCACAATGATCCCTGAAAACTACCAGGCAGACATCGTTGAAATCCGTGACTTGCCGCTCTATGACTTCGACTACGATGACCCCTCGGTCACGGACAAGCCCATTCCAGCTGAGTACACCACTTTCCGCGACACCATCAAGAACTCGAGCGGCGTCCTCTTTGTTACCCCGGAAAATAACCGTACTATCCCTGCCTGTCTCAAGAATGCAGTGGACATCGGTTCCAAGCCCAACTCGGATGTGGCTTGGAAGAACCTTCCCGCAGGTATCATCAGTCACTCTGTAGGCCGCATGGGCGGCTACAGTTCACAGAAGAACCTCCGGCTCGCCCTGTCCTACTTCGATATGCCGCTTCCTGGTCAGCCCGAGGTATTCCTTGGCCAATCCCCCACCCTCTTCGAAGACTCCGGCCATCTCAATGAAGGCACCGCAGGCTTTGTCAAAGACTACGTTATACGCTTCCTGCAGTTGGTCGACATGACATTAACAGCCAAGCACAGCTAGCGACGGCGACTAACCCTAGCCACCGCCCTCTACGAAGTACTTGAAGGCTTCTAAAGGGCCTTCTCAAAGACACAAACCCCGGATTCACACTCATCCTTGAGTTACCTGAATCTGAACCCAGGACGCTTCAAAAAACACCGCTCTAATTCTTCGATTTTCGCTGAATTAGAGCGGTTTTAGCGCTGTCTGTTGCGACCGGCTATTTGGTAGCAGTGTCGTGACTATCCGGTAGCACGACAGTGAGTATCTGGTAGCGCTGCACATCTCCTCACGTTCATACTTCCGGTAGCCACACCACACGGGTGTGGCATCAACCGGAAGGAGTCCGCTCATGACGGATTACCGCGCGATAATGACGTTGCTGATCAAACAGCGTTCTTATCGCCAAATAGAACAACAACTCGGGTGCTCGCACCGTGCAATCGCACGCGCGAACCACACACTGCGAACCTGTGGGTTTAGCACCGTTGAACAAGTCGCAGCGCTGACAGACAACGAGCTAGACGAGTTGTTCGTTGACAAACGAAGTACCGGACAAGGTGAATTCGTCCCGATTGACTTCGAAAAAGTCGTCAAAGCCCGCACAGGACGTACAAAGCAGACCCTGCAAGTCTTATGGGCACGCTACACCACCACCCCAGCCGGGCCGGGGCAGCGTCACTACAGCTACGACAGGTTCCGCCAACTTGTCGCAGCACATGTCGACGCGACCGGGCTTTCAGCACGCATCACACACGCACCAGGACACACCATGCAAGTCGACTGGGCAGGCACCAAGATGCGACTGTTTGACCCAACCGGGAAACCGGGTGCAAAAGTCAGTATCTTTGTCGCCTCTCTTCCATATTCAGGGATGCTGTTTGCCTGTGCGTGTGCTGACCAACGCCAACAGGCCTGGCTTGATGCTCACCGGTGTGCATTCGAATACTTCGGTGGTGTCTGCCAAGTCGTCGTGCCTGATAACGCGTCGACTGCGTCGAACGCAATCAGTACGTCAGATAGAAACCGGAAGGTCAACGACACCTACGAACAGTTCTTGGAGCACTACAACACTGCAGCTCTTCCTGCCCGCCCGCGTCGACCGAAAGATAAAGCGAATGTGGAAGCCGCAGTCAAAATCGTCACACACAAGATCATCCATGCACTCGATGGTCACCAGTGTGTTGATCTTGACGAGCTCAATGACAAGATTGTCAGCCTTGTCGATGCAATGAACGATGCCACGCCGTTTCGGAGTCAGCAATCAAGCCGCCGGGACCTGTTTGAAACCTATGAGCAGCATCTTCTTGCCGATCTACCGCAAACACCATGGCAGCACACCGAATGGAAACGCGCGAAAGTCGCACCAGATTTCCACATCATTGTTGCCACGGTGCGCTACTCGGTACCGCATCAACTCGTTGGACGCACCGTCGATGTGCGTATCACCGGCCAGGTACTGACAGTCTTTGATGCAGGTCAAACCGTTGCAACCCACCGGGTTTCACATACACGCGGGGCCTATGTCACTGACTGTGACCACATTCCCTCAGGTATGGATACCACACGCGGGTTGTGGACGAGTGAGTACTTCTACCGTGAAGCCAGCAAAGTTGGGCCGGCAACACGCAAAGTCATCGAAGAGCTCATCGCGGCAAAAGCAATCCCGGCCCAGGCTTATCAGTCGTGTCGCAACGTGTTGTCGATGGGCAAACACGCCAACAAACCCATTTTGGAAGAGGCCTGCCTGCGCCTGACAGCCAATGATGGCAGCCGACGTGCCGTGTCCTATACCGCAGTGAAAAACATGATGGCCGCGGTACGCAAAGAGCACACCACCCGACCCCGCGGGTTCGACCAAGCACAACGCACTACTACACCAATCTTGCCTGATTCGGCTGTGATTGAACATCGCGATACCACTGGGGCACTACTTGGCGGCGCAGACCAGTTCAGCATGGACAACCTTATGAAGAAAGGAACCCGAAACTCATGACAAACTCAACCCCGCCAATGGATCGATTTCTTGATGAATCTGTCCTTGCTGACTTCACAGCGTTGCGTATGACCGCGTTCGGTAAAACCGTGATCGACATTGCTAATGACCCAGCATTCGACACGTGGACGTTTTCACAAAAGGTGCTCTACGCACTAGATAAGGAAGTCGCGGCCAGGCGTGAACGACGCATCAACAAACTTTTGAAAGCATCCCGATCGCCAAACCTTGATGCTTGTCTTGAAAACGTGGTGTGCACACCTGCCCGCAACATCAACCCGGAGCAAATCAGCCGACTCGCTCATGGTCAATGGTGCCATTTGGGACAAAACATTGTCATCCTGGGCAAATCCTGAAGTCGGCAAGACCTACCTGGCCCAAGCATTGATCAACGCGGCATGCCGCAACGATTACTCCGCGAGTTTCTACCGCACGGACATGCTTGCAGCACAACTTGCAGTCTTGCAGCCCGATGACCCCACCCGGTTGAAGTTCATTGAGCAACTCCACAACGTGGACGTACTTGTCCTGGATGACTTTTTAACCACGCCGATTGATGCTGCCACGGCGCATCAGATATTTAATATCCTCGCCGCGCGCGAACATACCGGCTCGACGATTGTGACCTCCCAGTTCACCCCGAAAGACTGGTATGCGTCGATTCCTGACGCGGTCATTGCAGAGTCGATTCTCAACCGGCTTGTCGTTGGTGCTGAGATCATCACGCTGGAAGGACCGAATATGCGCTTAGAAGCCAACGAGTAACCCTCCAACGTCTCCGTGGCCCCTGGGCGATCCCCGCGCTACCGGGTACTCACTCAGGTGCTACCGGATACTCACCACGCCGCTACCATTTCAATCTTCTAAACACACCAGACGTCATTCGGTGTTGATTTCTCAAAACGGACAAATGGAACTGTTTTGAAAACCATATCTGGTTGTTGGCCGAGGCCATCCCGGGAAACCAGATAGACATCTACATACAAAATGTCCCTTACGCCCACATTCGATCTTCGAGCAATAGCGTTGGGAACCGAGACGCGGTCTCCAGCGTCTAAATATAGACAAGCATTCGCAGATGGAGTATTGCCATGATGAAAACAACCACGATTAATGAACACATTGTGTCAATGAGCAGGGCTTTTAACGGTGTGTCGCCACGGGCATGGAGCCTGATTAAGCACCGAACCAAAGAATTGCTCGTATCACATATCGCCGAGTGCGCGGCAACATGGGGAGGAGATGACAGCAAGGCGGATGCAAGCGGGTGGCAGGTCTTTGGCATTGACCAAGCAGTGCGGCTTTTGGGGCCGGAAACCCTTGGAGCGCAGTTTCAGCGATTGAACGCGTTGACAGAAGACCTTTCTAGGTACTTGTTGGCCAAGTATTACCAGGTTCCTGCGGGTGTCGACGACGAAGTGACGGATGAACAGATTGATGCTGTCAACGCTCTCCTGGGCACGGGCGATGTTAGGAGCGTTGTAGGCGAAGTCGTTGAGGAGGCGGTTCGTCGTATCCATCTTATTGAGGCAAAACACGCGTTTGAGCAGTTTGAAGCAGCGCAGTCATGAGCGCACACGATATTGAGCACACCGTGAATCCCGTGATGCGCTAGACGTATCGCCTCAATGTTGGCTTGGATGCGCGCGGCGAGGACGCAACCCGTTCCAAGCTTGACCGGTCAAACTGAACCGGTGTGCCAGAACGAGTTGCGGTATCGATAACCCCGCTTAACTGTCCCAGTCCACCGCCCAGGGATCCTCTTCTTCTTGCTGCTCCATCAGTGCGTTGATCGGCTCCGTCAGGTGCTGGCCGATCACCGTCCACGCTGCTTCGTTCTGATCCTGCAGGAAGATTCGTTTCATCTCCTCGCTGCTGTCCGGAAGGCTCTGGATGTCCTCCGCCCATCCCGCTAAGCGTTGTGCTCTCCGAGTCCACGACAACAGATCGACCTGTTGGTTCAGCTGCCGCCAAAGTTCCTCGACTGCCTGTGGACTGTGGTCCTTGCCCAACGTTTTCAGTGCTTCCTCCACGGTAGTCTTCATCACTGCGTCGTTCAGCTCTGCTGGTGTGATCGCTGGATTGTGGTAGCGAATCATTCCTACCAGCTTCGTTGCGTCCCCTCCCGTCGCTTCCAAGGCTTTGATCACGAGCTGTCCTACTTGGTACTGCAGAAACTGAAACATTATTCGGTACAGGGATTGATCCTTGTCCTGTTGAATGCCCGGTGTCGAGCGAAGTACGTCGATCGCTTTGCGCTCCAATTCTGTGTGCTCCTGGTTGAGTTGAGACACGATCTTGTACGCGGTCGGCTCGTTCGCGTTCTCCGGATCGGTTATCTTCAGATACTCCACGAGCAGAAAGATCGAGTCGCTGTCGCGATCGACCATCGGAAGATCCCAATCCGACCCTCCCAGGATGTCCGGCACTGGTCGCTTCGGGTAACCGTGAAATCGAATCTGTGGTGTGGTCATCGTTGCTCCCTTCTACTTTCGGCAATGCTATGCAGGCATGCCGACATGACGGCATGGAGTCATGCTGGCGGGACGGCATGCTGGCATTCTGAGTTTGAGTCAGCGCTGGTCAGAGGGGTGTCCCGGCGTATTTTCTCTCGCAAAGATTTGCGGTTTTTCTTTATATCGTCAGCGGCTGCTTCGGGGGAGGTTTTCCGAAGAGGCTGTTATACCTGGAAGATCGTCCCGGACCGCGTCCAAAGCGATCAGCTACCTCGCCAGATAGGGGAGCAGCCCACACGGTAGGGTGGCCACCATGAATCACGCCACGTCCGAGTCCCCGGCTGCGCACTCGACAGAGCGCGCGGGTCACGATCCCATGATCCAGGTGCGTGATGCGCACCTGCATAACCTGAAGCACATCGACGTTGATCTGCCTCGGGATACCCTCGTGGCGGTCACCGGTGTGTCGGGCTCGGGAAAGTCCAGCCTGGCGTTCGGCACCATCCATGGGGAAGCGCAGCGTCGCTACCTGGAATCTGTTTCGCCGTTTGCGCGTCGTCTGATCGGTGGCGCGGTCAACCCGCGGGTTGGGTCGGTCGCGGGTCTGCCGCCGACGGTGGCGTTGCAGCAGTCCACCACCCTGGGTGGGGCACGATCTTCTGTGGGAACGATCTCGAATATGTCGAATAGTATCCGGCTGCTCTTTTCCCGCTCTGGCAGCTACCCGGACGGTATGCGTGAGCGGCTGGAATACGGCAGGCTCGATTCCGACGCTTTCTCGCCCAACACCACCGCTGGTATGTGCCCCGAGTGCCAGGGGACCGGTACTGTGCACCGGCCGACGGAAGCGTCGATGGTGCCGGATCCCAGCCTGTCCATCTGGGACGGCGCGATCGCAGCGTGGCCGGGGGCGTGGTTAGGGAAGAACTTCCGGGACATCCTGGGCACCCTCGGCTACCCGCTCGACGTCCCGTGGCGGGATATTCCGCAGGAGGACCGCGACTGGATCCTGTTTACGGACGAGCAGCCGGTGGTCACCGTCCACCCGGTGCGGGACGAAAATGCGGTGCATCGGTCGTATAAGGGGAAGTGGCGCTCGGTTGCCTCGTACCTCACCGACACGTTGGCGGAGACGGAGTCGGACAAGAACCGTCGTCGGGTGCTTTCCTTCATGCATTCATCGACGTGCCCGACGTGCCAGAGCCGCGGTTTCCAGCCGGATACCTTGCAGGTCACCTACGCCGGCTACGCCATCGATGAGTTCAACGCGTTGGCATTGAAGGACGTGCTGGCTGTGCTGGAGGCGCGCCTGGAGCGCCTGGAGGGCATCGCGAAGCAGGACTGGAACGAGCACGACGAGGCCGAAGAGCTGCTGTTGGATCAGGTGCTGCCCACGGTGCGCGCGGCGATCGAGCTGGGGCTGGGGCACTTAAGCCTCTCCCGCCCGGCACGGAGTTTGTCTGCCGGCGAGCACCAGCGCCTGCGGCTGGCGTCCCAGTTGAACTCGAGCCTATTCGGCACGACATATGTGCTGGATGAGCCCTCGGCGGGCTTGCACGTCGTGGAGCGCAAGGCTGTCTCCGAGTTGCTCCAGCGGTTCATCGACGCTGGTAATTCGGTGCTTCTCGTGGAGCACGACATGTCCCTAGTAGCGGGATGCGATTGGATTGTGGACATCGGCCCCCGCGCAGGGGAGCGTGGCGGGGAGCTGGTGTTCTCCGGCCCGACTAGCCAGTTCCGCGCCAACGCCAAGCAGCTGGGCTCGCCCACGGCGATCGCCCTGAATGCGGACTTCCCCGAGTTGACGGACACCCCGGCCGACACCGGTGCATCCATCAGCCTGCGCGGTGTGCATGCCCGCGCCTTCGACGGCGCCGACGTGGACTTCCCACTGGGAGCACTTACCGCAGTCACGGGCGTATCCGGTTCCGGCAAGTCCACCCTGGTCATTGGGGTGCTGGCGGACGTGGTGTCTCGCTCGGCCAAGCAGGTGGTTGGCGCCGAGGAGGCATCGGATGGGGATGCGGATGGTGAGCTCACGGCGGGTTCAGATCCCTCTGAGGATTTCAGGGTGGACAACGTAGAGGGCGTCGATAAGATTCGCAGGTTGGTGCACATCACCCAGAAGCCGATTGGGCGCACAGTGCGTTCCACCGTGGCCACCTACACGGGGCTGTTCGATCACGTCCGCAAGCTCTTCGCCGCGACCCCCGAGGCCAAGCAGCGAGGTATGTCGGTGTCGGACTTTTCCTATAACACGACGAAGGGCCGCTGCCCGGAGTGCGACGGTGCCGGCAGTATCGAGGTCGAGCTGGTGTTCCTGCCCGGCACGTACACGACCTGCCCGGCCTGCCACGGCAAGCGCTACAAGCCGGAGATCCTTGAGGTGCAGTGGAACGGGCGCAGCATCGCCGACATTTTGGCGCTCACCGTGGACGAGGCGCTGGAGGTATTCGCTGAGGAGCCGAAGATTCTGCGCTCTGTCGAATTCCTGCACGCACTCGGCTTGGGCTACCTGCGGCTGGGGCAGGGGTCCCCGGAACTTTCGGGCGGGGAGGCGCAGCGCATCAAGCTGGCCTCCGAGATGCAGCGCGGCTCCAGCCGCAAGCACAGCCTGTACCTCCTTGACGAGCCGACGACAGGGCTCCACCCTGCGGATGTTGATCTGTTGCTCGCCCAGCTGCGTCGCCTTGTCGACGACGGCGCCACGGTGGTCGTCGTCGAGCACGACCTGCGGGTGGTCGCGCAGGCCGACCACATTATCGACGTCGGCCCAGGCGCCGGCGACGAGGGTGGCCAGATCCTGGCCACCGGGACGCCGACGGCAGTCGCCCAGCAGGGGACGGGTCCGGATTCGCGTTCGGTGACGGCCCAGGTGTTGGCCGAACGGGCTGGGTTGCGCTGAGGCTGAGCATTGAGTGTCATGTAGGACGCACGCTTGAGTGGTTCCGGAGGCTTCGACGCCTATCAGCGTGGGCGCTAGTTTCGGTAGACATGCCTGCGATGCGCGATGCGCAGCACAAGAATATGGAGCTCGCCGTCCGCAATCTCATATACAACGCGGTAATGCCCGACGCGGATGCGGTACTGGTCAAACTCAGCGCGTAGTTTCTTCACCCCGCTAGGTCGGGGATCGAGTGCTAAGGCATCGATTGCGGTAAGGATGCGCCTCTGGGTCTGCTTGTCGAGTTTGCGTAGTTCCTTCGCAGCAGAAGATTTGAAGGTGATGCGATAAGTGGCGTTTGACATAACCGAGCTTTACGCGAAGCCGAGTTCCTTTTTGAGGTCCTCAAACGAGATTTCCTCGCTCTCTTGCCGAGCAATTTCGGCGGCGCGGATGTCTTCCAGGTCCTCGAGAGCTTCGACAGCGCGGGCAAAGAATGTAGGAGAGACGACAACTGCGCGAGCACGGCTGCCCCGGCTGGTGATAACGACAGGTGTGCGCTGCGCTTCCTCTAATAGCTGGCTCTGCGAATTGCGGAACTCGCTGGATGCCACTGATTTTGTTTCCATACCGTAAATGTACATCTTGTACATATCGGTTGGCAACGGTATTTCACTGGTCGTTCCGATTCGGGCTTGTGGTCAAAAGGCGCTGTAGCGCGATTGATCTGCAAGGTTTTGCTCGTGTCGAGGTGTTAAAGGAGTGCGATGCAGGTCGCACATTTTCGTCCAGCCCGGCTGATTTTCGACGACCAGCGTCGCACTCCTTAAGCACCTCGACCGGAATGGGCTGCAGCTGTTTGTTCGAGCTTCCCAGTCGCCAAGTCGAACGAGGAGACACGCAAAAAGATATTGCCAGCCGCGCGTGGACCGCACCCAGCGCATTCGTTGGGCTTGAGGGACATGTGGTGTGTAAAAGCCGCTGCCGAACCACCCATTTCTCACGCTTAAGCTGGGGCTCCACTGACTGTCGATGCCGGTATCAATTCTCTCGGCCACTGTGCTGGGCGCATGCTGGGTGACGCGTAGTCGGTAAGGCACGTGTTAGCATCTGGTGACGGACGGGTGTAAACCCTACAGAAGTTCCCACTTTGGATTTATGGAAATGGCAAAAGCTCCAGAGCATCAATTCGATTTAAAGGCCGCTGCAAACTATTTGGCCGAAATTCTCAATAAGGATGCTTTGAGTGAAAGCGATTCTCGGGTTGAAGGTGCCGTATCCTCGCCGAAGTTTCATGGGGCTGCCGCTTGGATTGATACATTTTTATATCTCGTTTTGGAAGTGGAAACGTCGACTGGGACCACCTTCGTGGGGTTTGAAACTCTCTTTCAACCCGAGGGAACGTTTCATGAAAATTCGGTTGAGTATGAGAATGTCCATGATTTGTGGGCGTACGAAATTGCTGGTGATTTGTTTCTTCAAACACTCAGTTTTGAGGATCCGGATCGTATCACGTGGATGAGAGTTGATACGAAACATTTCGTTCCTGCTACGTGGAGCGATTTGCTGGATTTTGCGTATGGGTCGAATCGAATATGGGTGCGTGATTAAAGTGGTACCAACACCGGCATGAAACCTACAGGAGCAGCCTCATGAACGCCGACGTACACTCCAGTTATTTCCTTGCTGATTCCTACGGGTCGCGCCTGGAGAAGATTGACGAAGAGTCGCGCGCCCTGCTTGCCGAATACCAGACTTTGCAGCCTCCTCTCGTCTCGCCGGATATGGATGTCACGAATCTCCGTGGGACCGCTTTCCCGCGGAGCTCAGTGGAGCGGATCCGCGATTCGAGCCTCAGCGAAGAGGAGCGTCAGAAAGCAGTGACCTACCTGCTGGGTTGTTGGTATATCGACCAGGTTGATGGTGTTTGGGATTTCGTTCCCATGCTTGTGGATAGGCCAGCGCTCTACCTTTCGTTTGGCCTCGGGGTCCGGACGGAGAACGGCTCGATGCTCATTATCGCCGAGTCTGCTCGAGAGCTTGTGGAAGGCGGGGACCTGGCTTTTAGTGAGGCCTTCTATGCGTCCAACGTGAAAGTCGAACGGCGACTTGCGGAAGAGAGGTCGCGCTCGGAGGAGGCTCGGGCCTAGATTCTCGCACCAAACGTCCATGCCATCAAACGTGCATGAAGGTTCGCTTGGGCAAGGACTGACTTGAGTTGAGGACTGTAAGGCGCAGAGTTGAGGTGTTGAAGCACGTAATGATTCCGCCATCTGCAGTGCTTTTACTGGGGTAGCGCAGGAGCACAGCTGCATGTGCGAAAGCGAGTTTACCCCTCCCAATATCGAAGCCACGAAAGTCCTGCGCAGGATTGTCGAATCAGCTACTCTAACGAGAAAGTTGATTTCCCCTCCCTAAGTAGGTTGCAAAATGAAATTGATTAACCGCATTCTCCCTCCCGTCACTGCGTTTCTTGCCGCGTGCAGTTTAGGCGTGGCCACAGCTAGCGCCGATGTCTTTCATGGGCATTGGATCGGCGGCCGAATTGAAGAAACGTATCAACGCCTCGGCGGATGGCCCACATTTGGGGATGCTTTGACTCCCGAAAGCGTGTCGGCGTGGAATGGTCGTTTTCAAGTCTTTGCCCGCGATTCCTCCATTTACTGGCACCCCAACATCGATGGTGGAACCGCCCACCAAGTTGGAGGGGCAATCAGGGACAAATGGGCGGAATTGGGGTGGGAACGGGAGCATCTGGGTTATCCCGTCACAGATGAACTTCCCACTCGGAAGCCAGGAGGGCGATTCAACCATTTTCAAGGAGGCTCGGTCTATTGGAGCCCGTCCACCGGCGCGCATAATGTTCAAGGCGAGATTAAAAAGCGATGGGGTTTGAGCGACTGGGAAATGGGCCCACTTGGCTTTCCTACGACCGACGAGATCGACACTCCTGGCGGAGAAGGAAAGTTCAATCACTTTCAAAGAGGCTCGGTCTATTGGAGCCCGTCCACCGGCGCGCATAAAGTGCTAGGCGAAATTAGAAACTACTGGGGTAAACACGGGTGGGAGAAGAGTAGGTTCGGTTTTCCTGTATCCGAGGAACGGCATTTGAATGACGGCGCAGTTCAACAAGAATTTCAAGGCCATGCCCTTCAATGGGTTCCTTTTAGGCCCGCATCCCTACCAACCTACGACTCTGCATATGGTAGCTACAACCAGATTTACGATATTTTCAATATCAGTGAGCAATGGACCCCGCAGGCCCTCAATAGAGAGTTGACCACTCGGTTTAATCAATATTTCACTTTCACGGGCTGTCCTGACATCCTCCACGTAGGAGATACTTGCGACCTTGACACAGCATTACCTGTGGTTGCCCCAGTACGAGTAGAGGCCATTTCTCCAGACGGTTTCACCCTTAAATCCCTGGAGGGGCACCCCGAGGGTGCCGGCAGGTTGATTAACTTCAGATTCGTTCCGACTACCGTCACAGGGGTTACGACTATCAGATTGCAAGTACAAGCATGGGGGCCAGTTTCAAGTGCATCGCTCGCCGGGCCTTTGAACTCCGAAACCATCGCTCGGTATTCATGGTCCCGCCTGGCACACAATCTAAGGAAGCGAACTTCGACTGCATCTGCTACATACATCACCGCAGATAAGAACACAACCTCTGTTAGGACGTTGAATGTTCCCAATTCGGACTCAGCTTTTGCCCTTTCAGGTGCTGAGGTGGTTGACACGAAAGACTACCAGTTGAGCGAAGGTATGGACCGCGTTCCGCTCTTCCCAGCAGGAACATCCTCGGAGGAAATCGAAGCGGCACTGCAAGGTGGTAGCATGCCCACTTCATTTCCAACAATCCTTGAAAATGAGACCGACACCTCAAGCGACACCACGACCGATAGTCAGCCAGAGCCCGTTCAGATAACACAGGGAGCAGAAGATAGAACACAATAGAAGTCGTCTCGTCACCCCCAAAAAGAAGAATTAGGAGAGAAACATGGTCTTTGCGGTTCTCAGTTTCGGTGCAGCAATCGCGCTATTCGTGTCCTTTTGCATCTTGGTAATTGGGTTCGTAGTCCACTTACTCCTAGTCCACTTCTCAGTGAAGCGAAAGGTGCTTTCTGCATACCGTTTCTTAGTGGTGATGGTTTTATTAGCACCTGTTTTTCTGATGTACGACGGGTTCGGCGGTGGGAGGCGTGACGGCTTCTTTAGCGTAGTGGTCACCGGGTATTTAATTACCGCAGTCATCATCAGTTTCCTTGGGCGCATCATTGAGTACTACAACAGCGAAGAGCGGGAGTAGTTAAGCAAAACGTGCGGTCATCATCGTTGCGCGGGGCACCTGAAACCACTGGCGTTGAAGATGGTTGGGTGAACTCGCTGCGGCAGCAGGCGTCGGCTCCCCAAAGAAGAAGTTCTCTTGGGTTGAGGCCCTCAGCTTATCGACGATCGCCCGCTCGCATGTCGGACGCCTCCGTTAAGCTACCTGTATGAGTTCTGTGACAACTGCTCCGCGCCTTGATCGCGCCACCATGCGCCGCAACCTTGACGGCTTCAAACACCGTTGGAACGAACGCCTCGACGGGTGGCGCTCACTCGACGAAGGCGCACTAGAACGCAAGTACGCTCAGTCGTATTGGGCGGAACTCCTCGCATGCTTCGGCATAACCGCCTCACGCATGGACTTGTTTGAGCAGGACGCCAAACGCGCCTCGAGCGGCCAACGCGGCTACATCGACCTCTTCTGGCCAGGCGTGGTTATCGGTGAAGCCAAAAAACCAGGCGTTGACCTACAAGTCGCGATCGATCAAGCCCGCGACTACCTGCTTGGCGGTACTGTCAACGACGCCGAACAACCCCGCTACATCATCGCCACCGACTTCTACCGCATCCGACTCATGCGCTTGGGCGATCCTGAAACTCGGTTCAACATCGAGTTCCCGCTCGAAGAAATCACGGATCACGTCGACGAACTTAAGTTCCTCGCGGGCTATGAGGACAAGCTCACGCATGTTGAGCAGACCCAGGCTTCGATCGCAGCATCAAAGATCATGGCGAACCTGTTTACCGCCATGGTCGGCGACGACGTCGACGAAGAAGTTGGCGACGCAGCCCCCACCTACATGCAAGACGAAGAACTCGCGGTACAAGAAACCTCCATGTTCCTCACGCGCCTGTTGTTCCTGCTGTTCGGCGATGATGCCGGGCTGTGGGAGCAGGACCTGTTTTATCGTTTCATTCTTGAGCACACCAACAGTGAGAACCTCGGCACGCAGCTTGCCGGTCTGTTCGAGGTCCTCAACACTCCGGAGGAGCGTCGCCGACGCGTCCCCGACTCCATGGCCGCGTTCCCGTACGTGAACGGCGCGCTGTTTGAAACCATGATGCCGACGCAGTTCTTCACCCCGGAGATGCGCGACGCGATCCTGGTTGCCTGCCGGTTCCAGTGGACCAACATCTCCCCGGCAATCTTCGGCTCGCTGTTCCAGCTCGTGAAGTCGAAAGAGGCACGTCGCGACGACGGTGAGCACTACACCTCCGAGAAAAACATCTTGAAAACCCTCGGCCCACTGTTTCTCGACGAGCTCCGCGAAGAAGCCGATCGCCTCATCAACTCCAAGTCGACCAGTGTGAGGAAGCTCCAGGAGTTCCGCGACAGCCTGGCGACACACGTGTTTATGGACCCAGCCTGTGGCTCCGGAAACTTCCTTATCGTCGCCTATCGTGAGCTGCGCAAGATTGAGACCGACGTGATCGTTGCGATCCGCGAACGCGAAGGCAACACTGCCATGTCGCTGGATATCACGTGGGAGCAGAAGCTTTCCATCGGCCAGTTCTACGGCATCGAGCTGAACTGGTGGCCAGCGCGCATCGCCGAGACCGCAATGTTCTTGGTCGACCACCAGGCCAACCGTGAACTCGCCGACCGCGTAGGACTTGCACCGGAGCGCCTACCGATCAGCATTACCGCGCACATCACGCACGGTAACGCGCTCGCGGTGGACTGGCGCAACGTCCTACCAGAAACCACCGGGCAAACCTACGTGTTCGGCAATCCACCATTCATCGGGCAGTACACGAAGACCAAAGAACAAACTGCCGACATGAAACACGTGTGGGGCAAAGACTACGACGGCTACCTGGACTACGTCACCGGCTGGCACGCCCAAGCCAAAACACTACTCGCCGAACGTCAAGGTGAGTTCGCATACGTCACTACCAACTCGATCACCCAAGGCCAACCAGTCCCAGCACTATTCGGACCGTTGATTCGGGAAGGGTGGCGGATCAAGTTCGCACACCGCACATTCGCATGGGACTCCGAAGCTCCAGGTAAGGCGGCTGTGCACTGTGTCATTGTTGGATTCACTCGCGATCGCGGAGCGAAACAGCGGTTGTGGGACTATCCGGACACGCAAGGCGAAGGCGTAGAGCAACGAATTGACCGGGGAATCAACGCCTATCTGATCGATGGGCCAAACGTGCTCGTCTCTAAGCGAAGCAAACCCCTTTCTACAGAGATAGTGCCTGCGGTGTTTGGATCAAAACCTGTAGATAGCGGCAATCTCATCGTCGAAGTAAATGAGCTAGAAACTATCGAAGCGGACGCTATCGCGAAGAAATACTTGCGTCCTTTTAAAGGGTCACGCGAATTGGTCCGCGGAATCGACCGTTGGTGTCTCTGGATGGCAGACGACGACTTTAACCCGTCTGACGTAACGCGTTCGAAGCAGTTACGCGCTCGAGTAGAAGCAGTTAAGGCATTTCGCCAGAAGAGTAAGAAAGCGGCTACACGCCAGCTTGCCGCGGTTCCATATAGGTTCGCGGAAGTCCGTAAACCTACCGGTGAATACCTTTGCGTACCGTCAGTTGTGAGTGAAACGCGCCCTTTCTTTACAGCGCAGCAAGTCTCGGGCGACGTTGTTGCGAGCAACCTTGCGTTCATGGTTGATGATCCCACCGGTTTCGCGTTTGCGCTCATTTCGTCGTCGATGTTCATTACGTGGCAACGCACCGTCGGCGGGCGCTTAGAGTCTCGCCTGCGGTTTGCAAACACGCTGACCTGGAACACGTTCCCCGTCCCCGAGCTAGACGAGAAAACTCGCCAGCGGATCATCGACGCGGGCAAGAAAGTGCTGGCCGCCCGTGAGTTGCACCCGGAGCGTTCGCTGGCGGAACACTACAACCCGCTCGCGATGGACCCGGCGCTGCTCAAGGCGCACGACGCGTTGGATAAGGAAGTCGACAAGGCGTTTAGGGCACCTCGCAAACTGGCGAACGATCGTCAACGCCAGGAGCTGCTCTTCGCTAACTACGCGAAGATGACCAAATAAGCGACAGGATGAGGACGGAGCAATTGAAAAATGCGAACCGTCCAACTGGCCTTGTTCGAGCGGTAGTCTATTTCCTTTGTCGAACATGGTCGTGCCAAGCAAACGACTACGGTCGGTGCGCTCCTGGAATGGAGAATCGCGAATGCTGCAACGTTAAGTAATGCTCGGGCCAGGCCGGTTTTGCCGACGGATGATTTCGTATCAGGGCACTTCAGACAGCTCACTCTGACCTCGTCCCGAGAATTGCTAGGGCAGAAAATTGCTCTAAAGCTTTGGAGATGTATATACTCCGAGCCAAGAGATACCCTCTCCAAGCCTATGCGTTGCAAGCTCAAATGCGAGAGGGGCTTTTGCATAACAAATCAAATGGGGGCGCGACTTGATTTTGAATCGCAAAGAATTGGCTTAAGGGACATTTTGTGTGTGACTAACCGCGTTCAGCCGCCCTTTTCTCACGCTTAAACTGGACTTCGAAGCGGACACCCCGACAGCAGTAGCTTTCCATTTGGTGGGGGAGGCCCTGTAGAGTGGGCACCGATAGATCCCTGGTTTAGCCTCTTTCCCATGAGGGAAATGCACAAATGACCGGGGCCTTTCATTATCTGTGGCGGCATGCTTCGATGCCGAAGGATTGGCTGGGCCACGAGCAGCGGATCGGACTGATTGGCCAGCGGTCATGCACATCGATGACAGCGCAGCTGCAGGTGTTTAGAATTCTGAAATGGTAGCGGCGTGGTGAGTATCCGGTAGCGGATCACCCAGGCGCCAAGTGGCCGTTATTCGCAAAGTTGCGAACGAGCGTCAGCGCCAGGAGCTACTCTTCGCTAGCTATGCGAAGATGACCAGTGAACGTGCAGGGCACAAGGCCTAGCTGTCCCAGTCCACCGCCCAGGGGTCTTCCTCTTCTTGTTGCTCCATGAGTGCGTTGATTGGCTCCGTGAGGTGCTGGTCAATCACGGTCCAGGCGGCTTCGCGCTGGTCCTGTTGGAAGATCTGTTTCATCGCCTCGCCGCTGCGTGGGATGTCGGCGACGTCCTTCGCCCACCCGGCCAGGCGTAGCACCCGCTTCGTTTTCGCGATCAGGTCCGCCTCCTCGTTGAGCTCCAACCAGAGTTCCTCGACGGCCTGCGGGCTGTGGTCTCTCCCGAGCGTCTTTAGTGCTTCTTCCACGGTGGTTTTCATGACGGCGTCGACAACCCAGGCGCATTCTATAGATGGGTGGTGGTAGCGCATCATCCCGACCACCTTGTACGGGTTCCCGTCGGTGACCTCCAGGGCATTGGCCACGAGCTGCCCGGCTTGGTACTGGCGGAACTGGAACATCACCCGGTAAAACGCCTGGTCCTTCTCCTCCTGGATGCCTGGTGTCTCGCGCAAGAAGTTGAACACGTTCTTTTCCATTGCGCGGTGTTCGTCGCTGAGCTCGCGAAGTAATTTGTAGGCCGTCGGCTCGTTCGCGTTCTCGGGGTCGGTGATTTTCAGGTATTCCACGATGAAGAAGATCGAGTCGCTATCGCGGTCGGTCATGGGCACGTCCCAGTCGGAGCCGCCGAAAATATCAGGGACGGGGCGTTGTGGGTAGCCGTGGAATCGCACTGTGGGCGTTGTCATGATTGGACTCCTTCGGTGTTGCTGGTGTTGCTGCAATGTACCGAAGAGGTCCGACATTCCGGTGGGCAAGATCGCTCGCAGTCGCAGATATGTTCGGGTTCAGAATCGCCCCCGGATCTCACAGAGAGTGCATATCCTGGCACCTACTGAAATCATTGGCCCGAAACATAGGAGGTACGTCCGTGCTCGTAGACGTGCTCACGTGGGCAACCGTGATAGCGATACCGGGGCCGGACATCGTGGCTATCGGCACGCAAACCTCGCGTTTCGGGTAGCGGGCAGGGTTCTGGACGGCGCTCGGGGCGATGCTCGGTGTGGCCACGCGGTCGGTACTCGCGCTGCTCGGGATTGAAGCGCTCCTGCACGTCGTGCCGGCGCTGTCGGTGGTGCTGCCGCTGGCGGGGTCGGTGGCGCTGATGCTGCTCGGCGCGTTTGGTCTGTGGGGGAGCGTGAGGCGGGCGAAGGGGGCGTCGAAAAGTAATGAAAGGCAAGAGGTAGCGAGCGTGGCCGCGCGCACGGTGGGTGCCTCGGGCGGCTGGGGTACGTCACCAACATCTCGAACCCGAAAGCGCTGGTATTCTTCACCTCCTTCTTCACACCGATGATGAGCCACTACGATGGGCTGGCGAAATAGCGCAGAAAATGTGACCTATGTCGCAAAAATTTGGTGGATTTTTCCCTGCGACGCTTTTGCAATGAGGGAAAACTAACAGGGGTCCAGTCAATGAAGTGCTCGCCACGGAAGGGGCGCCACGAAGAAAGGATTCACATGTCTATCGATCAACAGATCTCTGACTATTACGGCAAATTGCAGAAGAGGAACGCGGGGGAACCAGAGTTCCACCAGGCACTCGCGGAAGTGCTTGACTCCCTCAAGATCGTCCTCAACAAGGATCCTCACTACGCTGACTACGGACTCATCGAGCGCCTCTGCGAGCCAGAGCGCCAACTTGTGTTCCGCGTCCCATGGGTCGATGACAACGGGCAAATCCAGGTCAACCGCGGCTTCCGCGTACAGTTCAACTCCGCGCTCGGCCCATACAAGGGCGGGCTGCGATTCCACCCGAGCGTGAACCTGGGCATTATCAAGTTCCTGGGCTTCGAGCAGATCTTCAAGAACTCCCTGACCGGCCTGCCAATTGGCGGCGCGAAGGGCGGCTCCGACTTTGACCCGAAGGGCAAGTCCGACGCCGAGATCATGCGCTTCTGCCAGTCCTTCATGACGGAGCTGCACACCCACATCGGCGAATACCGCGACGTGCCAGCCGGTGACATCGGCGTTGGCGCCCGCGAGATCGGCTACCTCTTTGGCCAGTACCGCCGCTTGGAAAACAGCCACGAGTCCGGCGTGATCACCGGCAAGGGGCTGAAGTGGGGCGGCTCGCTCGTGCGTACCGAGGCAACCGGCTACGGTCTGGTCTACCTCGCCTCCGAGATGATGCAGACGCACGGCGAGTCCTTCGAAGGCTCCAAGGTTATCGTGTCCGGCTCTGGCAACGTGGCTATCTACGCTGCTGAGAAGGTGCAGCAGCTCGGTGGCGTGGTGGTTGCCATGTCGGACTCCTCCGGCTACGTCACCACCCCGAACGGTGTGGACATCGAACTGCTCAAGGACGTCAAGGAAGTGCGCCGTGGGCGTATCTCCACCTACGCGGCTGAGGCCGGGGAGGGCGTCGAGTACCACCGGGACGGCAACGTGTGGGAAGTCCAGGCGGATGTTGCCCTGCCGTGCGCCACCCAGAACGAGCTCAACGGTGACGACGCCAAACTCCTCGTCGACAACGGTGTCCGCTACGTCGCTGAGGGCGCCAACATGCCGTGCACCCCGGCGGCTGTCCACTACTTCCAGCAGAAGGGGATCGCGTTCGCGCCGGGCAAGGCCGCCAACGCAGGTGGCGTGGCCACCTCCGCGCTGGAGATGCAGCAGAACGCCTCGCGCGACTCCTGGTCTTTCGAATACACCGACCAGCGCCTGCACGAGATTATGTCGAACATCTTCAAGACGGTCGATTCGACCGCCAAGGAGTACGACATGGAAGGCGACTACGTGGCCGGCGCGAATATCGCGGGCTTCAAGAAGGTCGCTGACGCGATGCTGGCGCAGGGCGTCATCTAACCTGCATGATTATGCCCTAATGGCATAAAATACGCGTTCACTGCCCACTGCCGATTCCGTTTCGGTAGTGGGCAGGCGTGTTTTTGGGGGTGGGGAGAAAGAAATTTTCCTGAATAACATACACCTGGCCGCATAGCTGTTAGACTCCCGTGTATGTCAGAGCAAAAAGTGTTGAAAGTAGCAGTCGCGGGCGCTACCGGGTACGCCGGCGGCGAGATCCTCCGCCTGCTGCTCGGCCACCCGGCATACCTCGCGGGCGAGCTCGAGATCGGTGCGCTCACCGGGGCATCCAACGCGGGCGCCTCGGTAGGGGAGCTCATGCCGCACCTGCCCGAGCTCGCCGACCGCATCATTGAACCCACCACCGTAGAGGTACTCGCTGGCCACGATGTCGTCTTCCTCGGCTTGCCGCACGGGCACTCCGCGAAGATCGGCGCGGCGCTGCCACCGGAGGTCACGGTCATCGACTGCGCCGCGGACTTCCGGCTGCGCAGCGCCGATGCCTGGCAGCACTACTACGGTTCCGAGCACGCCGGGTCCTGGCCGTACGGCCTGCCGGAGCTGCCCGGCCACCGCGAGCAGATCGCGGCAGCCACGCGGATCGCGGTGCCCGGCTGCTTCCCGACGGGCGCTACGCTCGCGGCGTGGCCCGCGGTGGCATCCGGCCTGGTCGAGCCGGACCTGACCATCGTCTCCGTCACCGGCGTTTCCGGCGCAGGCAAGAAGGCGAGCGTTGCCATGTTGGGCGCGGAAACGATGGGCTCGCTGAAGGCCTACAGCGCTGGCGGCACCCACCGGCACACCCCGGAGATCCAGCAGAACCTGCAGGAAGTAGCGCAGTCTCCGGTCGGTATCAGCTTCACGCCGGTGCTCGCGCCGCTGCCGCGCGGCATCCTCACCACCGTGGTCGCACCCCTTGCCCAGGGCGTGGACGCTGCCGCTGTCCGCGCGGCCTACGAATCCGCCTACGCGGGCGAAGCCTTCGTCACTCTGCTCCCGGCAGGGCAGCAGCCGCAGACGCAGCACGTGGTCGGCTCAAACATGTGCCACGTGCAGGTAGAAGTCGACGAATCGGCCAAGAAGCTCGTGGTCACCAGCGCCATCGACAACCTCACCAAAGGCACCGGCGGCGGTGCCGTGCAGTGCATGAACCTTGCGCTCGGGCTCGAAGAGACCGCGGGGCTCTCGCGAGCCGGGGTGGCCCCGTAACCGCCAGCCTCACTCCATCTCTACTTCTTCTCATAACGGACTGTAAAGGACATTTTCATCATGAGCACTACTGGTGTTACCGCCCCCAAGGGATTCAGCGCCGCAGCAACCTGGGCCGGCATCAAGGCATCCGGCAAGCCGGATATGGCCGTCGTGGTCAACGAAGGGCCAAAGAACGCGGCTGCAGCCGTGTTTACCCGCAACAAGGTCTTCGCGGCTCCGGTCAAGGTCAGCCGCGAAGTAATCAGGGGCGGCGCTATTTCCGCCGTCGTGTTTAACTCCGGCAACGCCAACGCCTGCACCGGCGCGCAGGGCGTCGAGGACGCCAAGGCGATGCAGCAGCTGACCGCCGAGGGTATCGGGGTGGACGCCTCGCAGATCGCGGTGTGCTCCACCGGCATCATTGGTGACCTGCTGCCGATGGACAAGATAGAGCACGGCATCGGGGTCGTTGTGAAACAGCTCGGCGACCATGGAGCGGACGCCGCTGTCGCCATCAAAACCACGGATACTGTGGCGAAAGAGGTCGTCGTCAAGGGTGACGGTTGGGCGCTCGGCGGGATGGGCAAGGGTGCGGGCATGATGGCGCCGTCGCTTGCCACGATGCTCGTGTGCATCACCACGGACGCAGACGTCGAGAGCCAAGCGCTGCAGACCGCGCTCGAGCGCGCCGTCGCCACCACCTTCAACACCCTGGATATCGACGGTTCCACCTCCACCAACGACACCGTCATCGCCATGGCCAGCGGCGCAAGCGGCGTCACCCCGACGCAAGAGGAACTCGACGCCGCGATGCAGGACGCCTGCTCGCAGCTCGCCGCCATGATGCAGTCCGACGCCGAAGGCGTGACCAAGCGCGTGGCCATCACCGTCGAAGGCGCAGCCGACGACGCCCAGGCGCTCAACGCAGCACGGGCCATCGGGCGCGACAACCTGGTCAAGACCGCAATGTTCGGCTCCGACCCGAACTGGGGCCGCGTGCTCGCCGCCGTCGGCATGGCAGACGCCGAGATGGACGCCGAGAACATCTCCGTCACCTTCAACGGGCAGACCGTATGCGAGCAGTCGGCGGGCGCGCCGGGCGCGCGCGACGTGGACTTGAGCGGTGCGGACATCGAGGTCGTCGTCAACCTCGGCACCGGCGGGCAGGGCAGTGCCACCGTGCGCACCACCGACCTGTCGCACTCCTACGTCGAAATCAACTCCGCATACAGCAGCTAGGAGGCATCCGTGTTACCGAATCTCAGCAGCGAGCAGCGGGCAACCGTCCTGGCAGAGGCACTGCCATGGCTGCAGCACTACCGCGACAAAATTGTGGTGGTCAAGTACGGCGGCAACGCCATGATCGATGAAGACCTCAAGGCCGCGTTCGCCGCCGACATGGTCTTCCTACGCACCGTCGGCGCGAAGCCCGTCGTCGTGCACGGCGGTGGCCCGCAGATCAGCGCGATGCTCTCCCGCCTCGGCCTCGACGGTGGCGAGTTCGTCGGCGGGTTCCGCGTCACCACCCCGGAGATCCTGGACGTGGTGCGCATGGTGCTCTTCGGCCAGGTCGGGCGTGACCTGCTGGGCAAGATCAACTCCCACGGGCCGTACGCAGTGGGCACCTCCGGCGAGGACGCCGGGCTGTTCACCGCGAAGCGCCGCACCGTCGACGTCGACGGCGAAACCCGCGACATCGGGCTCGTCGGCACGATCACCGACGTGAACCCCGCCGCCGTCATGGACATCATCGAGGCCGGGCGCATCCCGGTGGTCTCCGGCATCGCGCCGGGCGAGAACGGCGAGGTGTACAACATCAACGCCGACGAGGCCGCCGGGGCGCTTGCCGCGGCGATCGGCGCGGAGCGCCTCGTGGTGCTCACCAACGTGGAGGGCCTCTATACAGACTGGCCGAATAGGGACTCGCTGCTGTCTAAGATCGAGGCCGGGGACCTCGAGCAGATGCTGCCAGCGCTGGACTCGGGCATGATCCCCAAGATGGAGGCGTGCCTGACCGCGGTGCGGGGTGGGGTGAAAGCCGCCCACGTCATCGACGGGCGCGTCGCACACTCCGTCCTGCTTGAGCTGCTCACGATGGGCGGTGTGGGCACCATGGTTCTGCCAGATGATTACGACCGTTCCCAGTACCCGGACGGCACCATTTTTAGAAAGGATGACGCATGAAGGACTTCACGCAGCGTTGGGCGGGCGCGCTTTTAGATAACTACCCGGTTCCGCCAATCGAGCTCGTCGAAGGTTCCGGCTCCACCGTGACCGACGCGGATGGCAAGCAGTACATCGACATGCTGGCCGGCATCGCGGTCAACGCGCTCGGCCATGCGCATCCGGCAGTGGTCGAGGCGGTCACCAACCAGCTATCGACGCTCGGCCACGTTTCGAACATGTTCGGCTCCGCACCCGTGGTCAAGGTCGCCGAGGCACTCCGCGAGCACGTCGGTGATGACACCGCCCGCGTCTACTTCGGCAACTCCGGCGCCGAGGCCAACGAGGCCGCGTTCAAGCTCGCGCGGCTCACTGGACGCCGCCGTATTCTTGCAGCGCAGCACGGGTTCCACGGCCGCACCATGGGTGCGCTCGCCATGACCGGCCAGCCCGACAAGCAAAAGCCGTTCGAGCCCCTGCCCGCCGGCGTGGAGTTCTACCCCTACGGCGACATCGACGCGCTCACCGCACTCGTGGAACAGAACCCTTCGGATACCGCGGCCATCATCCTGGAGCCCATCCAGGGCGAGACCGGCGTCATCCCCGCTCCGGAAGGCTTCCTCACCCAAGTGCGCGAGCTGTGCAACAAGTACGGCATCCTCTTCATCGCCGACGAGGTGCAGACTGGCGTCGGCCGCACCGGCGACTTCTTCGCCTTCCAACACGAGGGCGTGCTCCCGGACGTGATCACGATGGCCAAGGGGCTTGGCGGCGGCCTGCCCATCGGCGCCACGATCGCGCGCGGCGAGGCCGCGAAGCTGTTCACCCCGGGCAGCCACGGCACCACGTTCGGCGGCAACCCCGTCTCCTGCGCGGCGGCCACAGCAGTACTGGCCACCATCGACGACGCCTTCCTCGCGGAGGTGCGCCGCAAAGGCCAGGTGCTTTACGACGCCACCTCGGCCATCCCAGGCGTCAAAGAGGTCCGCGGGCGTGGGCTCATGCTTGGCCTGGTGCTGGAGCAGCCGGTGGCGAAGCGCGTCGTCGCGCTCGGCCTTGAGCACGGGGTGATCCTTAACGCGCCGGCGGATAACGTGATCCGCCTGACGCCGCCACTGGTGATCAGCGACGACGAGATCGCACAGGCGGTTGAGCGTCTCGCGGCCGCGATTGCGGAGGCTTCAGAAGAGGTCTCACAATAAATTGACAGGCTTGACGTATCGCTTTCACATGTGCTATAATTTTATTGTTCAATTCATTAATTGAACAATTGTTAGTTGGGCGGAGCTACCCGCCCTTGCGCCTTCATATTCCTTGCTCGGAATCGGTGCAACCACCCCAAAGTGAAAGTCGATGACATGGCCTTCTCCGCCAAGAAATCTCTCCCAGCTGTAGTGCTCTGCGCCGCGATGATGTGGACAGTCACTGGATGCAGCACCTCTACGAACAACGAGTCCACTCCGGAAGCGAGCCAGACCGTTGCAGATGCCTCGCATGCAGTGACCATCACGGACATCACCGGGAACACGATTCAACTGGAGAAGCCACTCGAGCACGCAGCCATCCAGCTTTCTGGTTCAGGCGGGCCGCTTTTGACGATGGCGGCCCTCGACCGGGACAACTACACGTCCAAGATCGCTGCGATGGACAAGGGCCTTGAGTCCAACCGACAGGACCTGTGGGACCTTTTGCTTAAGGCGAACCCGGAGCTTGCTGATATCCCGAAGATTGGTGATGCGACGAAGGATCAGATCTCCGCCGAACAACTTTTGACGATGGGTGTCGACGGAGTCATTGCTCCGGTTCGCCAAAAAGCAAAGATGGATGTCATCGCTGAACAGACTGGCATCCCGGTAATCTACATCGATTACCACAGCCAAAAGCTGGAAAACCATATTCAGTCCACCAAGATCATCGCTGAAGCCACCGGGCTGACGAAGAACGTCGACGAGATCACGAAGTTCTACGAAGACGTCGTCGGCGACATTGAGGAGCGCGCTTCGAAGCTGGACCGCACCACGTCCGTCTACTTTGAGACGACCTCGAACGGCCCAACCGAATTCGGCAACACCTACGGCGCCGGCATCATGTGGGGCGCCATCCTGGACGCCGTTGGCGCGGACAACATCGCGACGCACTTTATGGCTGCGGACGACGCCGAGGCGCTCTCCGCCGAACAGGTCTTGGTCAGCAACCCGGACAAAATCGTGCTCTCAGGATCCCTGTGGGCGAACCAGCCGGACTCGGTCAAGATGGGCTTCTCCGTCTCCAATGAGGAGGCGCTGGCCTCGATGGAGCCGTTCCGCCAGCGCGAGGGCTGGGACAAGCTCAAGGCAATCCAGAACAACGAGCTGTACGCGATTGGTCACCCTATGACCCGCGAAATGCTGGACTTCTACTCCTACGCGCAGCTTGCCAAGCTCTTCCACCCGGAGGAGTTCGCGGACCTGGATCCGGAAGCGCTGATCAAGGAGTACTTCGATAAGTACATGCCGATCCCATACGAGGGAACCTGGTTCATCAAGTATGAGTAAGGCACCAACAAAAAGCCTCCCGAAAGGACTACTGGTCGCATTTGCCATTTTGGCGGTCGTAGTCCTTTTCGTGGTGGATCTTTGCGTCGGCCCCGCCAACATCAAGCTCTCGAACTTCTCCGCCGTGCTAGATCCTGATTCGGTTGAGCACATTGCGTTTTTCCGCATGCGCATGCCGGCTGCCCTCATGGCAGTTGGGGTGGGGATGAGTCTGGGGTTGGCGGGTGCCGTGATGCAGACGATCCTGAATAACCCGCTTGCCAGCCCGTTCACGCTTGGCGTGTCCTCGGCGGCAAGCCTTGGTGCTGCCATCGTGTTCGTGATGGCGCTGCCGATGGTCTTCGTTACCGGCGGTGCGCTGGTGCTCGCACTGCTCTCTGTGCTGGTGATCTTCGCGGTGGGCAAATATATCGAGATGAGTAACTCCTCACTGGTGCTCGCGGGTATCGCGCTGAATTTTCTTTTCGATGCCTTCCTGTCTCTGATCCAGTACCGCGCATCCGAGGAGAGCCTGTCGTACATCGTCTTCTGGACGATGGGCGGGCTGACCCGCGCCTCCTACCCGCAAGCGTGGATTCTGCTCTCCACGTTCGTCGTAGTCTTCGCGGTGCTGCTGCGCAACGCGTGGAACCTGACCGCGCTGAAGTTCGGCGAAGCCCGAGCCGAAGCGCTCGGCGTCAAAGTCGGGCGTGTGAAGATCCTCTCCCTCGTCTTGGCCTCGATCCTGACTGCGCTGGCGGTGAGTTTCTGCGGCAAGATCGGCTTCATCGGCCTGGCCGCGCCGCACCTGGCGCGCCGACTGGTCTCCGAGGACCAACGGTTCTACCTGACCAGCTCCGCCATTCTTGGTGCGATGATCCTGCTGGTGTCCTCGATCCTCTCGAAGCTGATCGTCCCGGGCGTTGTGGTCCCAATCGGCATCATCAGCTCGATTATCGGTATCCCGTTCTTGGTCTATGCGCTGACAAGCCAGCGCCGTCAAAGGGCGGTGTAGCGGCATGATTCGCGTCAAGAACTTCTCGTTCGACTACGGCGAGCGCCAGATCATCAAGGACATCAGCTTCCAAGCCAAGCCCGGCGAGGTCACCGTGTTGATGGGACGCAACGGCGCGGGCAAGACCACGCTGATGACGTCGATTGTCCGCTCACACAACCAGGGGCGCGGCAAGAAGATCTCCGGCGACATCGAAACCACTGGCACCATTTCCTACCTGAACCAGCACACGGAGGGTGACCTGCCGTTCACGGTCTTCGAAACGGTGATGATCGGCAAAGTATCCAAGCTGGGCATCCGCACCACGCAGGAAGACATCGACGACGTCAACGAAGTGCTGGACATGCTGGAGCTGCAGCCTCTCCGCGACGTCGCGATCCGCAACCTCTCCGGCGGGCAGCGCCAGAAAGTGTTCATCGGGCAGGCGATGGTGAAGCGCCCCGAGATTCTCCTTTTCGACGAGCCCACCTCCGCCCTCGACATCGAAAACCAGTACCGCATCCTGCACCAGATCAAGGACCTCACCGTCCAGCGCAACATCACGACGGTGGTGACCCTGCACCAGATCGACCTGATTGAGCGCTTCGCCGACCACATCATCGTGCTGCACGAGGGCCAGATCTACGCCGAAGGCTCACCCGCCGAAGTGTTTACGAAGCAGACGTTCCGCGACGTCTACTCCGTCGAAGCGATCCTGGCCGGGGTCAAGGACCGGATCCTGTTCGGGTTCGACCTCCTCGACCACCCGAAGATTCCGCCTGAGCACACCCCGACTTCGATCCACTAGGCCCGCTAGTCCCGGTGGCGGGTAAGTGTCAGCGCCCGCTGCTGGTCAAGCACATCGAAGTAGGGCAGCGGGTCTATGTCGAGCGCCTCCACGTAGTCCGTGAGCATATTGCGCACCACCTGGTGGAGCTCCTCGACGTCCCACGGCTTGGCGATGTAGTAGTCCAGGTTCGCCTCGTTCACCGCGTGCACGGTGTCCTTGAGCTGCGCCTGCCCGGTGACCAGCACCTTCCGGGTCGCCGCGGTGCGTGGGTCCTGCATCATCTGTACTAGGAACTCCACGCCGGTGGTCCCGGGCATGCGGTGATCACACAGCGCGAGCGCGAGGAGGTCGCCGTCGTCGCTGAGCTCGTCGATAACCTCCCATGCCTCGTCGGCGCTGGAGGCAACCTCCAGGCGGACGGTGTCCGCGAACGAGAGGAGGTCGCGCTCAAGGGCGGCGCGCACTTCGGCTTCATCTTCAAGAATCAGAATGGTGAGGTTCATGGTGTCTCCTTGGTCCGTTGATACGTAGGCGCACGCTGGCTTGGGTGCCTCGTGGCGAGGACTCCAGCGTGATGGTTCCGTGGTGCTTATTGATGATGCTTCGGCACACACTCAGGCCGATGCCCATCCCGAAGCGCACCTGGCCGTTCTTCGTGGTGAAACGCGGTTCGAAGAGTCGCTCGAGGCGCTCGCCGGGGATGCCGGGGCCGTCATCAATAATGTCGACTTCGATCCAGCCCGGCTCAGGCGCGCTCGTGCGGATCGTGACTGCGCTGCCAACGCCCGTGTCCTGCATCGCCTCGGCGGCGTTGGTCAGCAGGTTCGTCCACACCTGCGCAAGCTGGCCCGGCATGCACGTGATGTTGGGCAGCTCCGCGTAATCGCGAATGACCTCGACGTGGTCGAGCCGGTGCGAGATGAGGCGCAGCGTGTCGTCGATACCTTCGTGGACATTGACATCGGTGACGGGGTCGCCGTCAGGGCGCGCGTACGAGCGCAGCGAGGCCACGAGTTCCGTGATGCGGCTCGCCGCGGTGGAGAGGTTGCGCACCCCAGTGCCGATCGCCGCAGCGCGCTCGATGGTCTCGAAGTCGAGCCTGCGGGAGCGGGCCACCTGCTTGGCAAAGGCGGCGTCGTGCAGCCCGGCGAGCGCCCAGCGCTGCGCGAGCGCGCGGTCGCCGATGACCTCCGTGAGCTCACGCCGCAACCTGCGCGCCTCCTTCGTACTCACCGAGGGTGCTAGTTTCGCCTGGTCAAACGCCTTCAGGACGCCCTCGCGCCACTTCCGGTTCGGGCTTGAAGCCAGTAGCGTATCGACGTCCTCTCCGAGATGCGCCGCCGTGCGCTCAATCGCGGCCATCGGGTTGTTCAGCTCATGGGCAACTCCCGCCGCCAGCTCGCCGAGCGAGGCGAACCGGGCCTGGCTCATCAGCTCGCGGCGGGCCTCCTCCAGGTTGTGCAGGGCGGTGCTCAGCCGCGCCCGCTCCTGCTCGAGCTCCACGGTCATCTCGTGCTGGTGCACCTGGCTGTTCTCAGAGCGGCGCAGGCGCCGGTCGTAGGAACGCACCAGCAACACGGCGAGCATACGGTCCAGGCCGGGGGCGATGTCGAGCAGGTAGTTGAGCTGGTCCATCGGCAGCTGCACCGCGGTGACCTCCGTCGTGGTGCGGGCGGTAAAGAACCCGATGCGCGTGCCCGCCAGCGCCAACAGGCCGATGACCAGGCCCGTCGAGCCGCGGTGCATCGTGATGTCGCCTGCGTCCGTGTTGCGCTGCAGCACCACCTCGCCCGAGATAGTCAAGATGACCTCCTCGACCTCCTTGCCCTCCGTGGTCAGGTTCACCCCGGGAGGAAACACCAGGCGTGGCTGGCGCCCAAGGTGGCGGTCGGCTGCATCAATAATGCGCCCGACAATCTCCTCGTTTGTCAGTTCCACATCCAGGGCCGGCGCGGCCGGCTGGTCGTACTTCGACGCCAGCTCGGGGTTGTCGTGGTAGCGCGACGCCCAATAGCGGGTGAGCTGCTGCTGCAGGTTCCGTGCCAGGGCCTCGTCGTGGATCTCCGGCGTGTACACCAGCATGTCCAGCCTGCCCAGCTCGCTGAGCCGGTCCAGGCCCGACACCGTCGGTGCCGTGGTCAGGACGATGATGCGGGTGTGTTCGTAGTGGGCGTCGTCAAGAAATTTGACCAGCGGGTGATCGGCGGTGAGCCCGTGCTCGTGCACCGTGACGGTGACGAGCGCGAGGTCGTCCGTGCGAGGCAAGTCCGTCAGCGACGGGTAGGTGAGCACCGTATGCGTGCCGCCGAACGCGTCGCGCACGATGCTCTGGACGGTGCGCGACGCCTCCGACGCACCGATGACTGCGATTGTTGAGTGGGGAATCATCTACAGCAACCCCAACAGCGTCCATACTGACGGCATCACGAAGATCAGCAGCAGCGTTGCCATCGTGCCCACCACCAGGCCGACCTGCGCCATCTGCGGGATGGTGATCTCCTTCGTGGCGTACGCAATCGCGTTCGGCGGGGTGGAGATCGGCAGCGCCATACCCAGCGAGCAGGCGATCGCCACAATCACCGCGATGAGCATCGGGCTCGGCTCGGACAGCGTGATCGCCAGCGAGACCGCCAGTGGCACCAGCAGGTTCGCCGCCGCCGAGTGGGAAATGACGTTCGCCATGGCAAACCCGATCAGGCCCAGTAGCGCCAGGATCATCATCGGGCCGAGCACCTTCCAGTTCACGGAGCCGACCAACCAGTCATCGAGCCCCGTCGCACCCACGCCCGTGCCCAGCGCAATACCGCCGGAGACCAGCCACAACACAGGCCAGTCCAACGCCTGGACGTCCTTGCCCTTCATCACTTTCAGGCTCAGCAGCGCGACGACGGGGAAGAAACCGACAATATTCGAGGAGATCCCGTGAAGTGGCTCGCTCATCCACAGCGCAATCGTCAGCCCCGCCACCGCGTAAAACAGCTTCGCGTTCGACGACGTATCCCAGGACGCATCCATTGCAATCGAGATCCGCGTCTCCGAGGGGATGAACGCAATGCACAGGAACAGCCACGCAAACACCAGCACAACCAGCATGAACGGGACGGCAAGCAGCATCCACTGCGCGAAGGACACCTTGATGCCGTACTCCGCCAGCGCACCAATCGCGATCGCGTTCGGCGGCGTGCCCACCGGCGTACCGATGCCGCCCACATTCGCCGCCAGCGGAATCGACAGCGCCACACCCGCGCGCACCTTACCCGGCGGCAGCGTGCGCAGAATCGGGATGACCACCGCGAACATCGTGGCCGTCGTCGCCGTATTCGACATAAACATGCTCAGCAGTGCAGTAATCAGCATGAGCCCCAGCACCGTCAGCCGCGCCTTATCCGGGAAGGGCCGCAGCATAATCGCCGCCAGGTTCTTGTCCAGCCCGAACTTCTCCGCGCCATGCGCAATCATGAACCCGCCTAAGAAAAGGATGATCACCGGGTTCGCCAGCGCCGCAAAGTAGTCGGACGCCGGCAGCACCGTCTCCTTCAGCGCCTCGACGCCGCCCGTCGGGTCAACGATGGCGCCCTTCGAAAGCAGGATGACCTCGAGGAAGATCACCAGCACCGCGGTCGCGGTCAGCGGGATCGGCTCGAGGATCCAGAAGACAATCGCTAACAGGAAAATAGAAAGCATCCGCTGGCCGGGAGCCTCGAGGCCAGGGATGTTGAAAAAGAAGGGGAGCGCGAAGAGCACGGCGCCAAGAATGAGGCCCGCCCACTGCTTTTTCGAAAGGGAGGGGGCGCGCTGCTGGAGCGCCGGTGGTGGAATCGTTCCATGCTGTACAGCCATACCTCTGTATCTTAATCGTATGACCAGCGAATTTCGGTGGTTAGAATAAGCAGAATGAAACACTCAAAGCTTTTCGTCGCAGCACTCGCCGCCGCCTGCGTATCGACGGCCACTTCGTGCACCACCCAGCCCCTCCCATTCGAGCAAACACCCGCCGCACCGGCTTCGCAGGAAGCAGAGACCGCGCCCGATGCCGATCCAGGCGTGATGGACGAGCCCGCCTTCGAAGACGCCATCATTGCCATCTGGTCAAAGACAGACGAGATGCGGGGCATCGGCGTGCCCGAGTCCGAGATCGAAGATTTACAGGCCCGCACCGACAAGCGCGACGAGTCGATGGGGAAGCGCGCAATGTTTTACGTCACCGAGGCGGACAAGCTCAGCGAGCAGTACGCGTCCGTAACCGAAGACGGGTCTTAAGCCCAGAATGGGCCGGTGCGCGTGTGGTACCCCGCGGGCTCCACGTGCACGATGGTTTCCGACTCGCCGATAGCTTCGGTGATGCCGTCCTCGATGGCGTCGGCGTGTTCGTGGGAGTACGCCACTGTCCAGCCGCCGGGCACCTGCACCACGAGGCTGATGAGTCGATCGCGGCCAAACGCAGCCGTGCGCACCGACGTGAACTCGACGCCGTGCTCGGCGGCGTAGCTATTAAGGAAGCCGTGCAGCTTCTCCAGCTCATCTTGCGGCAGCGCTTCCGAGAGCAGCCCAAGAATGGCGCCTTTGAGCAGGCGGTAGCCGGTGAACAGGACGTTGAAGCCGACGCACAGCGCGATGATCGGGTCGAGCAGCTGCCAGTCCGTAATCCAGACCGCCGCGATGCCGACGATCACTCCGACCGTGGTCCACACGTCAGTGAGGAGGTGGTGGCCGTCGGCGTCCAGTGTTGAGGAGCGGTACTTCTTCCCAGCTTTCACCAGCGCGACGCCCACCGCGAGGTTTAGTACCGTGGCGGCAACAGAAAACGCCAGGCCGATACCGATCTGCTCAACGGGCTGCGGGTGAATAATGCGCTGCACGGACGTATAGATAATGGCCACGGACGCCACCAGAATCAGCGAACCCTCCACCTGCGCGGAGAAGTACTCGGCCTTCGCGTGGCCAAAGTTGTGGTTTTCGTCTGCGGGCTTAGCGGAAAGCTTCAGTGCCCACAGGCCGACGAGGGCAGCAACCAGATTGATCACGGACTCGATGGCGTCTGAGAGGAAACCGACTGATCCCGTAATGCCGGCCGCTGCCATCTTCAAAGCAATGGTGATGACGGACGCTGTGATGGAGAGCCACATAAACCGTTCGAGGAGCCGCTGCTCTCGTTTACGTTCAGCATTGATTTCGGACAAAGGCATGTCTGCTTTCCGCCTCCCTATATCTGACCTGCAATATGTTAACAGTGCGGTCGGGGAGGGGTATGGGACCAGGCGAACCGGGAAAGGTTGAAAGTTGGACCTTAAAAAGCTCCCAGGAAACTTTTGAATGTTGATTTATAAAATAATGAAAAAACAACAGTATGTAATTCAATCGAACCATCGAATCTCGGATATTCAATAAAGGGGTAGAGGGTTTCTATTTTTGGCCCAATTTTCGGGACATTTTTGGGAAATCTGCAGCTGACAGTACATTTGTACTGTTTAAACACACCCCAATACGGGGGTAGTCGAAATGTATAAAAATATGAATGGGCTTTTATGAAGTCGCTCGGAGGGGGATTATATATGCAATAGTTTGAAAGTTATGCAAATAGTGCCTTGGGGAATTCTGAAATGTGTTTCGGAATGTATTGTGTTTGGCATGTCAAATACTTCTAGCGCCACTACGGCAGCGGACATCAAGGGTCCGCCAATCAAACCAGTGAGCCACGGCAAGGCGGTTTTGTTCCTTGCGCTTGGTACAGCATTCCTTGCCGGCACCCCGCTGTGGGTAAAGGCGACAAACATGGATCCAGCGACGCAGGCCTTCCTGCGCGTCGTGATCGGTTGCCTCGTGTTGATCCCGTTCGGTGTTATGGAAATCCGCAAGAAGGCGTCGCTGAGCAAGAAGGGCATCATGCTCTCCATTGCCTCCGGCCTCTTCCTGGGCGTGGACTTTACCTGCTGGAACTACTCCATTTTCTACGTAGGCGCCGGCATTGCCGCAATTCTGCTGAACCTGCAGGTCATCATCGTGCCGATGCTTACGGCAGTCTTTGATAAGTACAAGATTCCGCCGGTCTTCCTGATCCTTGTCCCGATCATGGCCGTCGGTGTGATGCTGACCGGTGGCGTCTTCGAGGCCTCTGAGGCATCTGGTGGACCGGAGTCCATCTACGGCATTAAGACTGCAACCCTGGGTACCATCTTCGGCCTGACCTCGGGCGTGTGCTACTCGTTCTACCTGTACCTCTCCCGTAAGGCTGGTACCTCCGCACGTAAGGACCTGTACGTCCAACCGATGATGTACACGATGATGGCGCAGGCAGTCCCGCCAACAATCGTGGCATTCTTCATCTCCCCGCGTAAGGGATTCGACTTCGTGAACGGTGTTCTGATCGACGGCCAGCTCCCGCTGGTTGATCCTGAGCACACCGTCGGTGACGCGCTGACCACTTGGAACTGGTTCAACCTGATCTGCTTGGCTATCCTCGGCCAGGCGCTGGCATGGACCTTCGTCCAGTACGGCACGGTTTGGCTCGACCCGACCCTGTCCGCAGGTATCCTGCTGCTCTCGCCGGTGACCTCCGTCATCATTGCGGCTCCGCTGTTCGGCGAGATCCCATCGGTACTCCAGATCATCGGTATCTTCCTGATTCTGGGTACAGTGGCATACCAGAACGGACTGTTCTCAATGTTTACAAAATCGAAGATGAAAACCGACCATGAGAATCCGGACCACTCACTCGATGAACAACTCATCAGAGAGGGATTAGCGCCCGGACACTCACCGGAAGAAGCCTCGGATAACCCGAAGAAGCATCACCATCACCACTAATTCGGAGTAGGTTCGGGGCGAACCGAAAAAATTTCACACAATGAGTGAAAACTGAACCCCGTCTGTTCCAGAAGGCACAGACGGGGCGTCGGCAAATAATCGAATATCAATCGTCAACGAGCAAGGAGAAGAAATGAAGCTGACCCAACGCGAACAGGAAAAGCTGCTCATCGTGGTTGCTGCTGATGTGGCACGTCGCCGCAAGGAACGCGGCGTGAAGCTGAACTACCCAGAGTCGGTAGCCCTCATCACGGATTACCTCATGGAAGGCGCCCGCGATGGCAAGACGGTAGCGCAGCTGATGTCCGAGGGCATCCAGGTGCTTACCCGTGACGATGTCATGGAAGGCGTTCCAGAGATGATCTCTGACGTTCAGGTTGAGGCAACCTTCCCTGACGGCACCAAGCTTGTCACTGTCCACAACCCAATCCGATAAAAGGAGACTATCCATGATTCCAGGCGAGTACTTCATCACTGAAGGCAAGGTCATCCTGAACGAAGGCAGCGAGCCAATCACGCTTGAGGTGAAGAACACCGGCGACCGCCCGATCCAGGTCGGTTCCCACTTCCACTTCGCAGAGGCAAACAGCGCCCTCGAGTTCGACCGTGAAGCTGCGATGGGCAAGCGCCTCGACATCCCGTCGGGCACCGCAGCCCGTCTCGAGCCAGGCGATTCCCGCACCGTTGAGCTGATCGACTTCGGCGGCAAGCGCGAAGTTCACGGCTTCAACGGCAAGGTCAACGGCCCAGTCAAGTAAACGGATTACGAAACCTTTAAGGAAGGGAACAAAATGGCATTTGAGATGGATAGGCGTCAGTACGCCGAGCTTTACGGCCCACACACTGGTGACGGCGTCCGCCTCGCGGACACCTCGCTGATCGCACGCGTCGAGAAGAACCTGCTGAAGCCAGGCGAAGAAGTCAACTTCGGTGGCGGCAAGGTTATCCGTGACGGCATGGGTCAGAACTCCCGTGTTACCGGTGAAGAACTGATTCCGGACCTCGTTATTACCGGCCCGATCATTATCGACTACACCGGTATCTACGTTGCTGACATCGGCATCAAGGACGGCAAGATCCTCAAGATCGGCCGTGCAGGTAACCCAGATATCCAGGACGGCATCGACATCGTTGTCGGCGTCGCAACCGAGGTCATCGGTGGCGAGGGCAAGATCGTCACCGCTGGTGCAGTGGATACCCACATTCACTTCATTTCCCCAGACCAGGTCCTGGCTGCGCTGGACAACGGCACCACCACGCTCATCGGTGGCGGCGTCGGCCCGGTTGATTCCACCAACGCAACCACCGTCTCCGCTGGTGCGACCAACATCAAGCACATGATCGAGGCTTCGGTTGACTTCCCGGTCAACGTTGGATTCCTGGGCAAGGGCCACGCGTCCGCGCTCAACCCGCTGCGTGAGCAGATCAAGGCCGGCGCTATCGGCCTGAAGATTCACGAGGACTGGGGCGCGACCGCGAACACCATCGACAACGCGCTTAAGGTCGCGGACGAGATGGACGTCCAGATCGCGATCCACACCGACACCCTCAACGAGGGTGGCTTCGTGGACAACACCATCAAGGCAATCGACGGCCGCGTCATCCACACCTTCCACACCGAGGGTGCTGGCGGCGGTCACGCGCCGGACATCATTGAGCTGGCTGGCCACTCCAACGTGCTGCCAGCGTCGACCAACCCGACGCTGCCGTACACCCACAACACGCTGGAAGAGCACCTTGACATGATCATGGTCTGCCACCACCTGAACCCGGACCTTCCGGAGGACGTGGCATTCGCAGACTCCCGTATCCGCAAGGAGACCATCGCGGCGGAGGACGTCCTGCACGACATGGGCATCCTCTCCATCACCTCCTCCGACTCCCAGGCAATGGGCCGCGTCGGCGAGGTCGTGCTGCGCACCTGGCAGGTCGCTGACCGTATGAAGCAGCAGCGTGGTCCGCTCGAGGGTGACTCCGAGGGCAACGACAACGAGCGCATCAAGCGTTACGTGTCCAAGTACACCATCAACCCAGCGATCGCTCACGGTATCGCGCACGCAGTCGGTTCCGTTGAAGAGGGCAAGCTTGCTGACCTGGTGGTCTGGGAGCCGGCACACTTCGGCGTCAAGCCGCTGCTCGTGCTCAAGTCCGGCTACGTTGCACGCGCAGAGATGGGTGACTCCAACGCATCCATTCCGACGCCACAGCCACGTACGATGCGTTACTCCTACGCGGCATACGGCGATGCAGTTCGTCGCACCAGCGTCACCTTCCTGCCGACGGCCGCATTCGAGGCCGGCGTGCCGGATCAGCTGAACACGAACCGCAGGTTTGTTGAGGCGAAGGGCATCCGCAACCTCTCCAAGGCAGACATGAAGTACAACTCCGAGACGCCTGACATCAAGGTCGATCCGGAGACCTACGTGCTGACCGTCAACGGTGAGGAAATCCACTCCGAGCCAGCTGAAGAACTGGCTATGGCACAGCGCTACTTCCTGTTCTAAGGTGGACGTGTAGCAGAAGCGAGCGGGGGCAGCAGACGCTGCCTACGCTCGCTTTTTCTCTTTCTGCGACAAAAACTATTGAAAGGTACTTATCGCAACATGATCGTTACTGAGATTCTCGGCAACGTGAATACAACCGAGGGTATTGATGCGTCGAACTGCGACTACGTCGTGTTCGACAACGAATCCCGCGTCAAGCGCATTCAGCGCCTGACCACCGAGCAAGGCACCGAGCTCGGCATCCGTCTCGACAACGACTTCCGCGAGTTCGTCGACGGTGACATTCTTGCCCGCGAGGGGGACAAGCTGATCGTCGCGAAAATCGCGGCTTCCGATGTCCTGGTGATCGAACCTGCAACGATCCGCGAGGCGCTCGAGGTTGCGCACGCGCTCGGTAACCGCCACCTCCAGGCACAGTTCTTCGCCGCAGGCGAGAATGCATTCGACAAGGACGTTATGGTTGTGCGGTACGACCACACCGTCGAGCACCATATCCAGCACACCGGTGTGTCCTACCACCGTGGTGAATACGTGATGCCAAAGGCGTTCCGTCATGCAGAGCACACCCACTAATCGCAGCCAGCTCGTCGTCTGGCACCTCACCGACTCCGCCCTGCCGACTGGTGGCTTCGCGCACTCCGCGGGCATGGAAACGTACCTGCAGCGTGACGTCATCCGCGACGCCGACACGTTCGCGACGTGGCTGCGCGGCTACCTGTACCAGGCCACGTTTAATGACGCCCTGGCGGCCAGGTTCGCCATCGAGCTGCAGCAGTCCGGCTTGTCGGAGGCGGAGCGCGTCGAAAAGCTCGCTGAGCTCGATGCTCTGGTGCATGCGACGCAGACGCCGAAGGAGCTGCGCGCCGCGATGCAGTCGATGGGTCGGCGCATGTCGAAGGTTGCCAAGATTGTCGACGCCAACGATGCGCTCGTCACCGAGTACGACCGCGGGCTTGCGGCCCGTGAGTACAAGGGCAACCCAGGCATTGCGTTTGGGCTGGTGCTCGGCGCGGCTGGCGTGGAGGAGTACACCGCTGTTGAGGCGTACCTCATGCAGCTTGCGACTTCGATGGTGCAGAACGCGATCCGCGCGATCCCGCTCGGCCAGGACGCGGGCCAGCGTCTGCTGGTTGGCGTGTATGACTGGGTGTCGCGCTACGCCGCGGTGACCATGGACCACACGATCCACGACTTGGGTGTGGCGGCGCCGGATATGGAAATTGCGCAGATGGAACACGAGTTCCTGCACTCGCGAATGTTTATGTCTTAAAACTTGGAAGGAAGATAGAAGTATGTCAGTAATCAAGATTGGCGTCGGTGGCCCTGTCGGCTCCGGCAAGACGCAGCTCATTGAGCGTATTACGCGCGCCCTGGAGGGAGAGATCTCCATGGCCGCGATTACCAACGACATTTACACCACCGAGGATGCCCGCATCCTGGCTCGCGACGGCGTGCTACCAGAGGACCGCATCATTGGTGTTGAGACCGGTGGCTGCCCGCACACCGCTATCCGCGAAGACACCTCGATGAACGAGGCCGCCTACGAGGAGCTGCTGAACCGCCACCCGGACCTGGAGCTGGTGTTCATGGAGTCCGGCGGCGACAACCTGTCCGCGACGTTCTCCCCGGAGCTCGTTGACTTCTCGATTTACATCATCGACGTTGCGCAGGGCGAGAAGATTCCGCGCAAGGCAGGCCAGGGCATGATCAAGTCCGACCTGTTCGTGATTAACAAGACGGACCTCGCTCCGTACGTTGGCGCGGACCTGCAGGTCATGGCCGACGACTCGAAGAAGTTCCGCGGTGACAAGCCGTTCGTGCTGACCAACCTCAAGACCGACGAGGGCCTTGACCAGGTCATCGAGTGGATTCGTCGAGATGTGCTTATGCAAGATCTCGACACCAAGGCGTAGCTTGATGTGGGGCGAGTCAAGCGCGGTCTTCACCCACGAACCGCCGTATGAGGAAACTGGTGTACTGGAGCTTGGTATCGGCATTGGCGGTACCAAGTCCGTAGCGAAACGGCAGTACCACGAGGGTGCGTTCAAGATCATCCGCCCGCACTACCTGGATGATTCCGGGCAGGTCTACTACACCATCGCGAACCCCGGTGGGGGATACGTCGGTGGGGACGTGTACCGGATGGAAGTCGAAGTAGAGCCGGACGCGTCCGTGCTCTTGACTGACCAGTCCGCGGCGAAGGTGTACCGCACCCCGGACGACTACGTTGTGCAGAACGTGGAGTTCACTCTGCACGGCAACGCCGTGATGGAGTACATCCCGGATCAGCTGATTCTGTACCGGGAGGCGGACTTCCGCCAGCAAATCACTGTCAACATGGACGCGGAATCGCGGTTGTTCATGTCGGACATCGTCACGCCGGGCTGGTCCCCGGACGGCGGCCAGTTCCTGTACGAGCAGGCGCACCTGCGTAACGTCGTTCGTGTCGACGGCACACTCGCCGTCGTGGACAACGTGCGCATCGAGCCGACGAAGGAACTCTTCAACGACGTGAAGGAGTCCTTCCTGGGGCAGCACACGCACTTCGCAACGGCGATCTGCATCGACCCGAACATGACGCCGGAGCTGCTGGAGAAGGTCCGGGATGCAGTGCGCAACTCCCTGGAGGGCAAGGGCACTGCGAGCGCTTCGGTCACAGAGACCGAAGTTCCTGGCTTTGTGCTTCGCGGTGTTGCTGACTGGACGGAGGACCTGATGCGCATCATCAAGGCTGCGGCGAACGTCGTTCGCGCCGAGACGCGCGGTCAGGGGCCGATCGACCTGCGTCAGTACTAGTTACTTGCTATCGGCCGAATCCGGGCCATGTCCATGTTCGTGGGCATGGCCCGCACCTATCCAGTGCAACAGCTCGTGGATGTCATTGTCCGCGATGGCGTAGTAAATGCTGCGGCCGTCGCGCTTCGAGGACACCGTGCCGTTGTTCTCCATCGCGCGCAGCGCGGCGGACGCGGTTGCGATACGAAGCTCGGTGACCTCCGCGAGCTCGGTCACGGTCAGCTTGTGCTGGCCGGCGTGGTGAATCGCAGCAAGCAGCGTCAACCGGGTCTGGTCCCCAAGGATCTTGAAAATCCCGGTCCAATGGGGGAAATCTACTGACTGGGCCACTACTGAAACCTTTCTGGAATCCTAAAATTCACTACACCGGATGGGAAATATGCAGCACCGGGATGTCCTGGCTATCTCGGTCTAGGTTACCGCTCACACCGAAAACATTCTCAAGGACCGCCGGAGTAAGCACATCGTCTGGCGCGCCGTTGCCCTTGAGCTGCTTATCGTGCAGCAGCAGGAGGCGATCGCAGTAGCGCGCGGCGAGCGCCAGGTCATGAATCGCCAGCACAATCACCGTGTTGTGTTCACGGGACAGGTGGCGAAGCATGTTCATCAGCTTGTACTGGTGATGCAGGTCGAGGTGGTTTGTCGGCTCGTCCAGCAGCATCACCTTTGAACGCTGCGCCATCGCGCGCGCAACCATGGCGCGTTGGATCTGGCCGCCGGAAAGCTCCGACATCTTCTGGTCCACGATGCCCTCGAGGTCCGCGTGACGCAGGGCGTGAAGGATAATCTCCTCGTCCTCCGGCTGGGCTTGCGCGAACGGTCCACGGCCGGCGCTGCGGCCCAGCTGGATCACCTCGCGCACGGTCAGTGGAATCTTGTCGCCAGAGTGCTGCGCAACGTAGGACAGTACGTGGACGCGCTCGGTGCGAGGGTAGTCGCGGAGCGGTTTGCCGTCGAAGAGCACATCGCCAGTGAATGGGTGCACCCCGGCGATGGATTTGAGCAACGTCGATTTGCCGCAGCCGTTCGGGCCCACGAGCCCAATGACCGACGGGGCGTCGAGCTCAAACGAGATGCCGCCCAGGATAGTCGTGCCTGGGAAGCCCGTTTCGAGGTTCTTGACTTCTAACATCAGTGCTTCCTCCGCAGGATCAAGAAGAATGCCGGGACACCGATGAGCGCGGTGATCACGCCGACAGGCAGTTCCTGCGGGGCGAACAGCGCGCGGGCGATGGCGTCGGCAACTACGAGGGTGATCGCGCCGACCACCGCGGAAATCGGGATCAAGCTGGCGTGCCGCGGCCCGGAAATCATGCGCACGGCGTGCGGAACAATCAAGCCCACAAACCCGATCGCGCCGACGGACGCGACCGTAGCCGCCGTCATCAGCGACACCGCGACCAACACCGCGTAGCGCAGCGCCACAACCGGGATACCCATCGTGGACGCGGTCGCATCACCGAGGGAGAGCGCATCCAAGTAGCGCGACATCATCCACAGTGCCACCGTGCCGATGGTGCCGACGATGAACACCGCAATCACGGTGTACCAGCGCGCGGCGCTAAGCACGCCAAGCAGCCAGAACATGATGCCGCGGGTCGACTCAGCGTTACCGGACGCGGTGACAATCAGCGAGGTCAGCGACTGGAACAGGAACCCGATCAGTACACCGGTCAGCACCACACGTGCGGCGTCGGCCGCACTGTTGCGCAGCAGTAGCATCAACATGCCAAAGGACACGAGCGCACCCACCGCAGCACCAGCGATGATGCCGTACTGCCAAGTGGAGAACAGGATTGCCACGACAGCGCCCGTCGACGCGCCCGAGGAAATACCCAGCAGGTACGGCTCGGCGAGGTCGTTGTGGGTGATGGCCTGCATCGCCACACCGCACACCGCGAGGATCGCCCCGACCATCGCAGCCATCAGGATGCGAGGGATGCGAAGCTCGGTCAGGATGGACATGCGCAGCGGGGAAGGGGTGGGCAACGCCGGATCGAAAATGCCACGCAGTTCAGCAAAGCTCAGAGAGCTTGAGCCAATCGGAATAGAACAAACCATCGCGAGTACCAGCAGTACTAACGCGATGGCTGAAACAGTGACGGTCTTCTTCACAGTTACTTGGCTGCTCCGTCGAAGAGGCCGTCGTCAATTGCCTTCGAGATGTTCTGCACTACCTCGTAGGAACGAGCGGAAGCCGAGATGGCGACGCCAGGAACCACAATGTACATGTTGTTCTTGACTGCCTTCATCTCCTTGGTGCCCGGGGTGGACTCGAGGTCTGCGACCTTCTCCTCCCACTTATCGCCCGGCTCGCCGCGGCCAGGCAGGTCCGCGAGGATGATCACGTCCGGATCGGCCTCGGCGACGGCCTCCCACGACACCTGCGGCCACTCCTCATCCAGGTTGGCGAAGACGTTCTTCATGCCGGTGCGCTCTCCCATGTTGGTGACGATCGACGGGCCGCCAGCGACGTACGGGGAACCGCCAACAGACGAGTAGAGCAGCATGAACGTGGTGCCCTCAGGCGCCTGCTTTGCGTTCTCCAGCTCGGAGGTCTGCTTCTCAATGAGCTTCTTCGCCTCCTCTTCGCGGCCGAAGAGCTTGCCCAGGTCCTCGAGGTCCTTCGCGATCAGCTGGAAGGAGTCCTTGCCCTTGTTGTCGCCGTAGGACGGGCACTCGCTGTTCGGGTTGAAGGTGGCGACGCCCAGCTTTGCCCACTCCTCGCGGGTACCTGCGGCGTCGGCGCGCCAGTTCTCGTCGAACGGGGAGAAGATGAAGTCCGTGTCCGCGTCACGCAGCTGCTCCGAGTTCGGCACCGACGGGCTGACTTCCTTCAGTCCGTCGAGGGAGAAGCCAGCTGGTGGCAGGTCCTTCTGGTGGCCGTAGCCTGCAATCTGATCCTTGGCGCCGAGCAACAGCAGGGTGTCCGTTGCACCCTGCTCGAGCGTGGTCGCACGCTGGACCGGTCCCTGAACGGTGACCTCGGTGCCACAGTTATCGATGGTGATGGCGGAGTCGGACTGTGCCTGTGGGGTTTGCTCATCCGTGGAGCTGCAGCCGGTCAGAGCCAGCCCTGCGACGAGAACAGAACCAAGAGCTGCAGAGATTGCGCGCATGGAGCTTCCTTTCAAATAATCAATGATCTGACAGAATGAGACTAGCGCGAAACCTTAGGAAAAGCTAGAAAAAAATTATGAGCGACGAAGACGCATCACACGATGCGGAACTCCAGTGTCAAGGAACTCCTCGCCCTCGGCGACAAGGCCGAACTGCTCGTAGTAGGGGACCAGGCCAGACTGTGCCTCGACGATCAGGTCGCCCGGCCAGCGCTCGGTGAGCTGGATGCCCGTTCGCGCGATCTGCGCGCCCAGGCCTGTGCCGCGAGCGGCCGGGGCGACGACGAAACGGCCAAACTGGGAACCCGTTGCGGTGGGAAAGACGCGGGCGCAGCCCTCCAACACCGCACCGTTCCACGCGAGCAGGTGCAGCGTGTCCGGGTGCGCGTCCTGCTCGTCGAGCTCACGGTAAGGGCAGCGCTGCTCGGCGACGAAGACGTCGACGCGGAGCTTGAATAGTTCGAACGCCTCGAGCGAGGTGAGCTCCGAAAGCGGTGCTACTTGGATTCGGTGTGCGCTCATTGCGGGAGGGCCTTTCCGGTCGCAGGGCCTGAGTATGGTTCGATGCGGCGCGTCGGGCCGTACGAAAGGCGGCGGTGCAGCGACTCGAACGGGCCCTGCTTGCCCATGCGCTCAAGCAGGGCCGCGAGCGCCACCGACAACAGCCACACCGCGGTCCCGAGCAATATCGGGCGGAGCTCCCCGAGGCCCGGCAGCCACGAGTAGCCGATCAGTACCGCGGTCGGAAGCAACACGAACGTCTGCAGAAGGTAGCCGGACATGGAGCGCTTGCCCAGGGCGATCATCGGCAACGTCCAGCGCGGTGGCTGCTGGTTCCAGTGCTGCGTTGCCAGCGCGAACGCAGCCAAGATGCCTGGTCCGGTGAGCATCCCGAAGCTCTGGTTCAAAATTGACCAAAATGCCGCTGTCGACGCAGGCAGGATACCCAGCTGTGCAAGCCCAAGTGGGATGCCGATCGCAACAACGACAGCGACGGCCACCGCTACCCAAATCCACAGCGTCCGCGCGTGTTCCTTCACGTCAGTGAGCACGCCGTCACGCGCCCACGCAAAACCAATCAGGGAAAGCGCGCCCAGCTGGATCACAACGAGGGGCTGCGAGAAAAACATGTAGATCGCGAACTCTTGGTTCCCGGCAAAGTACGTGGCAAAGGAGCTAGCATCCGGTGCCGGCGTTGCAAGGTCCAGGGGTGTTCCATAGAAAAACACCGCAACCAGCGAGTACACAATGCACGACAGTCCCAGAATGATGCCAGCAATGACGTAGAGCGCCCCCGAGCGCACGCGCAGGAACAGCGCCATCAGCACACCTATAAGCCCGTAGGTCAACATGATGTCGCCGCTAAACAGCAGCCACATGTGTGCCAGGCCAAAGAGCGCGAGCATCCCGTAGCGCTTCGCCAGCACGCGCCGGGCAGCACCTGCCGGATACCCTTTGCGAGCCAAACTCGCCGCGACCAGACCGAAGCCGAAGCCGAGGAGCGTTGAGAACATCGGCAGGCCACGGACGTGCACGAACATCGCCGCGAAGACCGTCGCGGCTTGGTCAGCCACCGTGCCTGGGTGCTCGCCTGTCACGGTAGTACTTAAAGGAGTGAGCCAGTACGAAATCGCGTTGGCTACGGCGATGCCGAGCAGCGCCAAACCCCGCGCGATATCCGGGACGACGAGCCGTGTACGTTGCTGTTGCTCTACGGTACGCATGCAACGAAAGCGTACGGCAGGCCTACCCTCGCATCAACCACGGAGACGTAGAGACCAAGATGGCCTGGATACTGCGGTCAAGCACCGGCTGCAGGTCAGGGGCGAAGTACGGCGAGTGGTTCGAAGGGGCGCCGTCGATATCTTTGACACTGCCCAAGAACCAGTAGAAGTACGGGGCGCCGAACGCGTTGCCAATCGTGGGGAAGTCCTCGGAGCCGGAAAGCCTGCCGAAGTCGCCCACCTCGTCGAAGTTCTTCCGGAACGCGGTCATGACAGTGTCGGCCGTCGCCTCGTCGTTGTGGAACTCCGGTGCACCACCGATGCGCTCGAGCGCGGGCGGTTTTGGCGTGCCAGCGGCCTCGCACTCTGCACGAACGATCCGTTTGATCGAGGCGTTGAGTTTCTCCGAAAGATCGGAAGTAAACGCGCGGGTGGAGACGGAAATCTCCGCGGTGGCGGCAATCGTGTTCGCGGAGTTGCCCGCGTGGACCGCGCCAACCGTGACTACGGCCATGTCCTGCGGGTTGACCTCGCGCGCAACGATCGTCTGCAACCGGGTGATGATGCTCGCTGCGATCACCACCGGGTCGATGCCGTTGTGCGGTTGCGAGCCGTGAGCCCCCTGCCCGTGAATGGTGATCTTCGTTTGTTCAGCAGCCGCAAACACTGGCCCTGGTAGTGCGCCGAGGCCGTAGTTCGGCAGCATCGGTCCCACGTGTTGGCCAAGTACTACCTCGGGGGTAGGGACCTTCGTGGCTAGCCCCGCGTCGGCCATGTCCTGGGCGCCAGCGCCGGTCTCCTCGCCAGGCTGGAAGATGGCAAGGAAGGTGCCGCTCCACGCGTCGGTATTTTCCTGCAGCAGGCGAACCGCACCCAACAGTGCGGTCGTGTGAATGTCGTGGCCGCAGGCGTGCATGATGCCCAGCTCCGGCGAAGCCGAGTACTCAAGCCCCGTTTCTTCCTTGATTGGGAGGGCGTCAAAGTCGGCGCGGAAACCGACAGTTGGGCCGTCGCCGTTTCGCACGACGCCCACGAGCCCCGTTTTGCCGACGGGCACCACCTCGACGCCGAGCGCCTCCAGCTCCTCCTGAATGCGAGCGGAGGTAGCAAACTCCTGCATGGATAGTTCGGGGTTCCGGTGGAACCACTTGTACAAATTCTCTAGCTCACCGCGGTGAGCTTCCAGGCTTTGTAGGAACGGCGTGAACTTTTCTTCTAGGCACATGGCTTGAGCATAGTTCCGCACCCACACCTTATGTGCTGGTTGCCGTGCCGATGGGGCAAATTAGGACAAAAGGTGGCATTGTGTACTCAAGAAACGTCTGTGGTTGGAGTGGAAGGGTGCCTATGTTGCTTCGCCGAGTGTGTGCGCTCGTTGCTGGGGTTGGAATCGCGGTCGCAGGGGTGGGGTTCGCGCCACCGGCAATAGCGCAGGTGCGCTCGGAGTACGAGGGCAACGTCGACCCAAACTATGTCTGGCGTAGCGACGCCGCTTCGAAGCTACTCGCCGGAAAACCTTGGACCGACTACGTGCTGCACCGCGTGCCCGGTTCCTTCCACGACGCCCCGCGGATTCCGGAGGCCTCGAACCAAGCGCTCACTCGGGGAAATTCCCTCTACGGGCCCAGCACCCCGATTTACGTGAAGCGCACCAATGGCACCGAATCAATGTGCACCGTCGCCGTGGCGGGCTACGACGATAAAGGGCACAAATACGCGCTGACCGCCGGGCACTGCGGCGAAGTTGGCGACGCCGTCACCTCCGCCGACTCCTGGCAAGTCGGGCCTTCCGGCACCATCGTGGAGGTCAACCGGGACCTCGACTACGCACTGATCGAGCTGGGCTCGAACGCGGAGGTCACACGCTCCTACAACGGCGTCCACATCAACCACCTCGGCAGCAAGCCGATCAAGCCCGGCAACGTGGTGTGCAAGCAGGGCGTGGCCTCCGGCAGGACGTGCGGCGTGACGCTGCACGACTGGGAGTCCATGAACATCTCCCACACCTGCGCCATGCAGGGTGATTCGGGCGCACCCGTAGTGGTGGGCGACCGCCTCGTCGGCATCCTGAACGGCGGGGTGCTCCCATCGCCGTTCGATGTCTCGTGCCACAGCCCGCTGCAGGGCGTGATTCACGCGCCGACGGGCGCGGTCCGGATGGACGCGGTGCTGTCCACGCTGGACAACGGCTTCCGCCTGCCCTAAGGCTTCAAGCGCTTGAAGTTTCTTAGACGCCGATTACCTTCCGGGCGGCGTCGTGCAGCAGCCCGTTCGTGGCGATCGCGTCGCCGCCGTGCGGTCCAGGCTCACCGCTGAGTGAGCTAAACGTGCCACCGGCCTCCGTGACCAGGACAGACAGGGCTGCAAGGTCCCACACAGATACCTCCGGTTCCGCTGCGATGTCGACGGCGCCCTCGGCCACCAGGCAGTAGCCGAAGAAGTCCCCGTAGCCGCGCAGGCGCCAGGTGCGCTCAGTGAGTGCGATGAAGTTTTCCTGCAGGCCGCGGGCCTTCCAGCCCTCAAGCGAAGACATCGCCAGGGAGGCGTCCGCAAGCTCGCCCACATGGGAGACCTCGAGGCGCTTCAGGCTGCCCTTGTTAAACGTCCGCCACGCGCCCGAGCCTTGGGCCGCGTACCAGCGGCGCGCAAGCGCTGGGGCAGAGACGACGCCTAGGACTGGTTGGCCGTCGACAAGCAGTGAAATCAACGTCGCCCACACGGGTACACCGCGAACGAAGTTCTTCGTGCCGTCGATCGGGTCGATGACCCACTGGCGGCCCTCGAAGACGGTCTCACCGCCGAACTCTTCGCCAACGATCGAGTCGCCTGGACGCGCCTCGGCGAGGCGCTCACGCAACACCTCCTCGACAGCAACATCGGCGTCGGAAACCGGAGTCATATCCGGCTTTGATTTCACCTTCAGGTCGGACGCTTCGAAGCGGTCGAGCGTGATCGCGTCGGCAGCATCCGCAAGCTCTAGTGCAAGTGCGAGGTCATCGTCATAAAGATTCGTCATGCTCAGTAAGCCTAGCTTCAATGTCCGACACAATTTGTGGATTTCCAGCAACACACCAGGTCACCCCGCCCGCAGGCACCTTCTTTGCCACGCCCCCAACGGCCTCAATGAGCGCCTTGCCCGGCAGCCAATCCCAGTCGGCGACGGAGTGCTGCAGCCAGCCGCCCAGCTGGCCACTGGCGATATTTGAAAGGTCGACGGAGCCCGCGCCCCACATACGGATCGTCGCCGCATCGCGCACCGCGCGCAGCCACGCGTTCCGGATGGCGTCATCCCGCATGAACGTCGGGTGCAAGTACGTCACTAGTCCCTGCGAGGGCAGCGACGCCGACGCGAGGTCGGGCAGTGGCTCGCCGTTGCGCGTCGCAACGCCGTCGTGGGCAAGCCACGTCGTCTGCATCGCCGGGCGGTGCACCGCGCCAATCAGGATGCGAGCCGGGTCCGAGGGGGCGCCCTCTACCAGCGCGAGCGCCGAGCAGAAGTAGTCGGAGCCCTGCGTGAAGTTAAAGGTGCCATCAACCGGGTCAATCACCCACGTCCGTGAGGAATCGCCATGTTTGGAAGCACCCTCTTCGCCGAGGACGCCGTCGTGTGGGCGCAGCTCGGCGAGCGTTTCCGCGACGAAGCGTTCGGCGGCACGGTCCGCCTCCGTCACCACATCGGAAATTGAGGTCTTGTAATCCGTCGAAACGCCTTCCTCCCGCATTCGCAGCGCAAGCGAGCCAGCATGCTCAACTAGCGCGGCGGCCAGTGTTGCGTCATCAGAGTCGCGATGTTGCTCAATGAAAGAAGTCATGTACCCATTATGGGGCTGTGCGCGCGATTTGTGGAGCGTCGTCTAGACTTCGACGGTATGCAACCGGAGACGCTCGCTCGAATCAAACGTATTGACGCCACGTTGACCACCATCGAAAAAGTCATGGACCTCGACGAAATGGCCCTGCGCATCAAAGAACTCGAGCAGCAAGCCGGCGACCCGAGCCTCTGGGACGACCCCGCCCACGCGCAGCAGGTCACCTCGGAGCTCTCCAGCGTCCAGGCATGCCTGAAGAAAGTCACGAGCTTGCGCTCGCGTATCGACGACCTCCCCGTCATGTACGAACTCGCCGAAGAGGAAGGCGATCCTTCGCTCGCCGACGATGAGCTCGACGCCGTCGAAGCGGACGTCGATTCGCTAGAAGTGCAGACGATGTTGTCCGGCGAGTACGACGAGCGCGAAGCCGTGGTCAATATCCGTTCCGGCGCCGGTGGTGTTGATGCTGCCGACTGGGCTGAGATGCTCATGCGTATGTACATCCGCTGGGCGGAAAAGCACGGTCACAAGGTGGACGTGTACGACATTTCTTATGCGGAAGAGGCCGGGATTAAGTCGGCGACCTTCGTGGTGCACGGGGAATATATGTACGGCCAGCTCTCCGTCGAGCAGGGCGCGCACCGGCTGGTGCGTATTTCGCCGTTCGACAACCAGGCGCGGCGCCAGACCTCGTTCGCTGAGGTGGAGGTGTTGCCGGTGGTCGAGCACACCGACCACATCGACATCCCGGATTCCGATATCCGTGTGGACGTTTACCGCTCTTCGGGCCCCGGCGGGCAGTCGGTGAATACCACGGACTCGGCGGTGCGCATCACGCACATCCCGACCGGCATCGTGGTGACCTGCCAGAACGAGAAATCTCAGATCCAGAACAAGGCATCCGCGCTCAACGTGCTGCAGTCCAAGCTCCTGGATAAGAAACGCATGGAAGAAAAGGCTGAGATGGACGCCCTGGGTGCCGGTGGCAACGCTAGCTGGGGCAACCAGATGCGGTCCTATGTGCTGCACCCGTACCAGATGGTGAAGGACCTGCGCACGAACTACGAGGTGGGGGACCCGCAGAAGGTGCTCGACGGCGACATCGACGGTTTCTTGGAGGCCGGTATCCGCTGGCGCATGGAGCAACTCCAGTCACAGGAGTAACAGAAGAAGTAGTAGTGTGTAGCGGGTGATCACTTTTTCCAACGTGACGAAGGTCTACCCGACGTCCACACGCCCAGCACTCGACGATGTCTCATTCGAAATTGCCGACGGCGACTTCGTCTTCCTCATCGGCCCGTCCGGGTCCGGCAAGTCGACGTTGCTTCAGCTGATGATCCGTGAGGAAAACCTGACCTCGGGGGATATCTACTTCGACGACTTCCACGTCAACGCATTAAAGGGCAGCAACGTAAACCTGCTGCGTCAGTCCATCGGCTACGTTTTCCAGGACTTCAGGCTGCTTCCCAAGCTGAGTGTCTACGACAATGTGGCGTTCGCGCTCGAGGTGATTGGTAAGAAGAAGCAGCGCATCGCAAAACTCGTGCCGGAAGCCCTTGAGTTGGTCGGCCTGGATGCGAAGGCGAACCGTATGCCACACGAACTGTCAGGCGGTGAGCAGCAGCGCGTCGCAATTGCGCGAGCGTTCGTCGATAAGCCCCCACTCGTCCTTGCCGACGAGCCCACGGGCAACCTCGACCCGGGAACCTCCGACGAGATCATGGCGCTGCTCGCGCGCATCAACCGCCTTGGCACCACCGTTGTGATATCCACCCACAACGCGCGCGCCGTCAACGAGATGCGCCAGCGCGTCATGGAACTGCACCTGGGCAAACTTGTTCGCGACGACGCCAACGGCGTCTACGGAACCGTGAGGGGATAAGCATGAACTGGAACTTCATTTTCCGCGAAGGCCTCCGCGGCCTCGGGCGCAACTTCACCATGACCATCGCGCTCATCATCACCACCGCGCTCTCGCTCGTGCTCGTCGGCGCCGGCATCCTTATCTCGCAGGCGACGAGCGCGACGAAGGACCTCTACCTCGACCGCGTCGAAGTCATGGTGGAGCTCGACGAGACCATCTCCGCTGAGGACAGCGACTGCTCCTCCGAGGCCTGCCGCGAGGTCCGCGACACCCTGCAAGCCGATGACCGCGTCGAACAGGTGACCTTCCGCTCCCGCGAGCAGTCCTACGAACGCTTCGTGGAGCTCTTCCAGGAGTCCGAGCCGGACCTCGTGCGCGAAACCTCCCCGGACGCGCTGCCCGCCGCGCTGCACGTGCGCCTCAAGGACCCGTCCGACATCGCACCTATCGACGCCATCCGTGACATGCCGCAGGTTGCCATGGTCAGCGACCAGGCCGACACCGTACGCGAGGCCGCCGGCACTATGGACACCTTCCGCAACGTGACCTTCGTCGTCGCCGCCGCGCAGGCGCTGGCCTCGCTGTTCCTGATTGTGAACATGGTCCAGCTCGCCGCGTACAACCGCCGCGAGCAGATCGCCATTATGCGCATGGTGGGTGCATCCCGCTGGTTCACCCAGGCCCCATTCGTGCTGGAAGCGGTGCTCTCCGTGCTGATCGGTGCGGTACTTGCCACCGTGTTGGCGTGGGTAGGGAAGCGCTCACTCGTCGACCCGATCCTCGGTGACCTCTACGCCTCCCAACTCGTCGCCCGCGTTCCGGACTCCGCCGTCATGACAGTGATGCCGCTTGTCGGACTCGGGGCCGTCGTCATCGGCGCCCTCGCAGCTCAGGTGGCACTGCGCAGCTACGTGCGGAAGTAGTAGGGTGGAACGCCTATGGGCAAGAAGAAGAAACAGAAGCTGAGCAACACTGGGGTCCTCGCGACTAACCGGAAAGCGCGCCACGACTACAACATCCTGGACACCTGGGAGACCGGCATCGTGCTCGTCGGCACCGAGATCAAGTCGCTGCGCGAAGGCAAGGTGTCCTTAGTCGAGGCGTTCGCCACCATCGACAACGGCGAGGTCTGGCTGCGCAACATGCACATCCCGGAGTACTCGAAGGGGCACTGGACGAACCACCCTCCACGCCGGACCCGCAAGCTGCTCATGCACCGCCGCGAAATCGACTCCCTGCAGGGCAAGCTTCGCGACGGCAACCGCACCCTCATCCCGCTCTCGCTCTACCTCAAGGACGGCCGCGCGAAAGTGGAGCTCGGCCTGGGGCAAGGTAGGCAGGACTACGACAAGCGCCAAGCCATCAAACGCCGCACTGAGGACCGCGAAATCGCCCGCGACCTCGGCCGGAAGTTCAAAGGCATCAAAGCCTAAGGAGGATTCACGATGAAGCACGCACTCGTCACCGGGGCATCCCGCGGGATCGGCCGCGCGATCGCCGAGGAACTCGGCCGCGACCACCACATCTACGTCGGCGCCTCCCGCGACGCCTCCGAGGTTGTCAGCGCACTGCCCAGCGCGGAGCCCTTCGAGGTTGACCTGACGGACAGCGCCGCTGTGGCGGAGGCTGCGTCGAACATTGAAGAGCTCGACGTGCTCGTGCTCGCCGCAGGCGTCATGACGCCCGCCCGCCTCACCGACCTTTCCGAAGCCGACCTGCGCCGCACCATGGAAGTCAACGTGATCGCACCAATGCTGCTGACGAAAGCGCTCTTGCCCGCGCTGCGACGCAGTAACGGCCTCATTCTGACCATCAATTCCGGCGCCGGCTTCTTTGGTATCGACGGCAACTCCGCCTACTGTGCCTCCAAATTCGGCCTGCGCGGCTTCACCGATTCCCTCCGCTTGGAGGAAGCCGGAGCCGTGCGCGTGACCTCCCTGCACCCGGGGTGCACCGACACCGACATGCTCCACGGCGACACCAACGGGCCGAAGATGACGCCACAATCCGTGGCGAAGGCCGCACGCCTCGCCGTCGACGCCGGCCCGGATGCCGTCGTCGAATTCCTGCGCATCACCCCAACCCCGTAAATAGAGGCCCTTGCGCGGGAGCGTATTCGTCGGCTAGGGTGGTGCTTCTACGGTTCCCGTAGTACGAGGGGTCGATTCTGGTTTCGACTTCATCGACTAAGCCAGGGGAAGCGTGCCGGTGCAGGCTAGAGACCACCGTAAGCGTCGTAGCAACCAATAAACGCAGAGAAGAACTCTCAGCGTGACTACGCCCTCGCTGCCTAATTAGAAAGGTTCAGCGACCTGCGTGTCCGTCAGGCCGGGGATGCCCCCGACCCGGTACCTGGCGTCGACTTAGGGGGCTTGCCTTCCGGCCCTGTCAGTGGGGCCTCGGAAGGGACATTTTTCACTGACTGGGCCCGTCATCCGGACATGTTTGCCTGATCCGGAGGGCCGAGCAGAGGCAGTGCGCGAACTGCGCACGGAGAAGCCCTGGCGCGGTGGTGAAGGACCCGGGTTCAATTCCCGGCGGCTCCACTGACCCTCTACTTGTTTAAGCAGGTAGAGGGTCATTTTCTTCATATCTTGCCGAGGCTATTCCATCGGCTTCAGGTTGCATACCTGGTGCTCGGTAGACCGAGCTTGTTACGCTTCAGTGTGACTGTCCCTAAGGAATGGATCGGGTTCTAGTGTGAGTCTTCCAAAGGTCCTGTGGATTTGTGTTGGTATTGCGACGGTGATCTTGGCCACCAGAAGCGGGATCCCGTGGGAGCTGACTGTTGTCCTCTGCTTCGTTACCGCCGTAGTGACGGTAAGGCTCGTTGCTTCAGGTTCTGAACCGTCATTCGCACGGGTGGCCATCGGCGCACTTACGATGTGCGCGGTTGCTGGCATTTTCTTACCGCTGGTTCTTCCGCTCGCATATGTCGGATACGTTGCATGGACTTGGTTTTCGATTGTGGGCGATTGTGAAGGAGAGTAACTACAAGTTGAGGGTCTGGGTATGACCCAAATTTCGGCCAACCGTTAGAGAAAGCAGATGACGCGTACAGTGGCGCCCATGACTGAAACGACGACTGCACGCAAGAACGTTCTGTACATCGGTGGCCATGGCAAGGTGGGGCTGTTGGCAGCGCCAAAGCTCGTCGCCGCTGGCCATACTGTCCATTCCCTCATACGCAACCCCGACCAGGCTGCCGATATTGAAGCACTCGGTGCTACTCCTGTCCTGCGGGACCTGACCGAGATCTCCGTTGAGGACTGGGCTGAGCTCCTTGCCCAGTATGACGTTGTGGTGTGGGGTGCCGGTAACGGTGGACGCGCTGGTGCGGAGGTGACGTGGGCAGTCGACCGCGACGCCGCCCTCGCTTCCATTGCTGGGCTAGAGAAACTGGCTGCGGAGGGGAAGCGAGCACCGGCTTACGTGATGATCTCCTACGTCGGTGCCACGGAGAACACGACTGACCCGTCGGATGAGTCGTGGTATGCGTATGTCGAGTCGAAGAAGGCCGTCGATAAGAAGCTGAATTCGACGGACCTCAACTACCTGATCCTCGGCCCAGCGGCGCTCACCGAAGAGCCTGCTGGGGGCATTACTGTGCTGGACAATGATGCAGAGCGTGCCAGCAGCATGACGACATCCCGCGAGCTTGTTGCGGACGTCGTTACCGAGGTTGTCAGTCGTGCACATTTCCCAGCGTCGCCGCTGGAGTTCATTGACGGCGAAGGCAGCGTCAAAGACATCTAGAGGCCAGAGCCCCAAGTGAAAGGTAAAGCGTGATGAGCGAGCCAGTTGAACACGGGTGAAGATTTGCTCGAATACGTGGTGAGTATTGGCCCTAGAATATGAAGCTGGTTTCGGAAGATGAAGCGGATATTGAACTTGCCGATATGGTTGGTGCTCCGTGGGACTCGTTCACCGAAGGGTAAAGCACATAGCTAGTTGTAGCCGTCACTGTGAGTGGCGGCTTTTGGCTTGGAGGGGATCTCACGTTTATTGACGATCGGTAGAATCTCTTCCGTTCCCCTCAGTGACGTTACGCCTTGTCTGCGTACAGGTGGCGGGAGAATGCTGAAAGAGCTGCGGCAGCGCCTATGGCAATCGTCCAGGCCCAGCCGGTCGCCAGATATGCAAGGGCAGTACCGAGGATGTAGATGGCTGAGTTGTTGAGTGGTGACTTCATCGGGAAGCATCCTTTCGCACGAGCGCGACTGTGTCCCAGGTGAGGGCGACGAACGCGACCGCGAGCAAGATCCATACGATGGGACTGCTAGGGGCAACGATGTAGGCGAGAAAGAATGCGAAGACTGCGATTGTGGACATTTGGAGTCCTCCTATTGTACTGACGCGGTGAGATCCAGTGCTCCGAGTATTCTGTCACAGCTAAGGTGTGCTTGCACCAGATGGGGCTGCGGCCAATGGCTGATTCGATGCGATCTAAGCTGCGTAGATGCATGACACGGGGGTAAGGGGAGGGGGATGTCGATAATCACTTTCTTCTCTAAGCCTTGCCTAACTCTCATGAGTAGCTTAGGGTGAGTGAGGTAACCCTACCCTTGGATATGAGTAGCAAGGATACTTTTCAACATGATTCGTTTTTCACGTAAGACCATCGTGGCTGTTGCAGCCGCCGCAGCGATGACGCTGACCGCCTGCTCTGAAGCAGAGTCGAACAACGCGTCCACTTCGGAGACCCAGGCTAGCGCCTCCGCTACGACGACTGCCGCGGAAAACGGCACCGTGACCGTGACCGACAACTATGGCGAAAAGACTGTGCCGACTCCGCCGAAGCGCGTCGTTGCGCTCGACAACCGCACCTTCGAGCTCCTGGACTCCTGGGGTGTGAAGCCGGTTGCGGCGCCAAAGAAGTTGGTTTCGAAAGATGTTCCGGGCCTGCGAGACAATGACGATATTGCGGACATCGGCAATCACAAGGAGCCGAATCTGGAGATCATCGTTGCAGCTGACCCGGACGTAATCATCTCGGGCCAGCGTTTTGAAAAGTACGACGACGAGATTCAGAAACTTGTTCCAAACGCAGTACTCGTCGACTTCGAACCACGTGACGATGAACCCTTCGACCGTGAGTTGATCCGTCAGACCCTCGAGCTCGGCGAAATCTTCGGTAAGCAGGCCGAAGCGGAGAAAACCGTCGAAGACTTCACCAAGGCAGTACAGCGTGCTCGCGACGCATACGACCCAGCGCAGACCGTGATGGCTGTCAACGTTTCTGGTGGGGAAATCGGATATGTTGCGCCGGGCATCGGCCGCACCTTTGGCCCCCTCTTTGACCTCATCGGTTTCACTCCGGCGCTGAAGGTAGAAAACGCCTCGAGCGACCACAAGGGTGACGATATTTCTGTTGAGGCTATCGCCGACTCCAACCCAGATTGGATCTTCGCCCTTGACCGCGACGCGGCCATTAAGAAGGAAGGGGAGTCCCCGGCTGCTCTGAGCGTGCTGAGCGACTCTGCCGCACTGCAGAATGTCACCGCAGTCAAGGAGAACCACATCTATGTGGCTCCGCAGGACACCTACATCAACGAGTCCATCCTGACCTACACCGAAATCCTGAACGGCATTGCTGACCAGCTGGAGGCCGCCAAGTAATGGCGCAACCGGGTACGCGCACCCACCCCAAACTTCTTAACTGGAAGCTTGGGGTGGGTCTCGTCATTGTGATCGTGCTGCTGGCCCTGTCCTTATTGGTTGGCCAGTACGACGTTTTTCGATCAAGCGACGGCTGGGACATGTTCAAAACCACCCGCGTTCCGCGCACTATCGCGCTGGTGCTTGCTGGCGCCGCGATGGCGATGAGCGGTCTGATCATGCAGATGCTCACGCAGAACCGCTTCGTCGAGCCCACCACGACGGGTACCACCGAGTGGGCTGGCCTGGGCTTGCTGGCGTCGTACGTATTTTTGCCCGACGGCACGATCCTGCAGCGCATGATCATTTCCGTCACCTTCGCATTCATCGGGACGATGGTCTTCTTTGCGTTCCTTCGGAGGGTGACGCTGCGCTCGAGCCTGATCGTCCCGATCGTCGGCATCATGCTCGGCGCCGTTGTCAGCGCATTCTCCACGTTTTGGGCGCTTCAAACTGACCTGCTTCAGTCGCTCGGGATTTGGTTCGCTGGCTCGTTTACCTCAGTGATTTCCGGGCAGTACGAGGTACTCTGGATCGTCGTCGCGGTCGTGATTGCCGTGTTCTTCTACGCCGACCGCCTTACAGCCGCCGGCCTGGGGGAGGACGTCGCCACGAACATTGGCCTTAACTACGGCCGCATCATCTTGGTCGGAACGAGCCTCGTTGCGGTCGCAGCGGGCGTCGTGACGGTGGTCGTCGGCAATCTTCCTTTTCTTGGGCTCATTGTTCCCAACATTGTTTCCATGATGCGTGGCGACGACCTCCGCTCCAACCTTCCGTGGGTCTGCCTCCTTGGCGTCGGCATCGTCACCGTGTGCGACTTGCTGGCCCGCACGATCATCGCCCCGTTCGAGATCCCGGTGTCCGTCATCTTGGGCATCATCGGTGCGGTGGTTTTCGTCTTCTTGATCGTGAGGCAGAGTCGCCGTGCCTAAACAGCTTATCGACGCCCGCTTCGTCGGAGCCTTCCAATCCACCAAGAGCAAAACCCGCTACTGGATAATTCTTGCGTGCCTTATCATCGCCGCCGTAGGGTTTACTGCCGGTCTGTTGGCGTACGGCAACCCCATGGACTTCGGCACCACCGGATACTGGCTGATTGCGAAGCGCCGTTTGAACTCGGTTATCGCGATGGCGATTGTGGCGCTGTGCCAGGCGGTGGCGACCGTTTCGTTCCAAACGGTGACGAACAACCGCATCATTACGCCGTCCATCATGGGTTTTGAAGCCCTCTACGTGTCGATACACACCTCAACCGTGTTCTTCCTTGGCGCCGCGGGTCTGAATAATGGATATACGCTCCAGATGTTCGTGCTGCAGTTGGTGCTCATGGTTGGCCTGAGCCTTGTGCTGTACGCGTGGCTGTTGTCTGGAAAGCACGCAAATATGCACGCGATGCTGCTGGTTGGCATCGTGATCGGTGGCGGACTCGGCAGTGTGTCGACATTCATGCAGCGCCTCCTGACACCCAGCGAGTTCGACGTCCTCACGGCGCGGCTGTTCGGCTCAGTCAACAACGCGGATCCTGAGTACTATCCGGTCGCTATTCCGCTCGCGGTCGCCGCTACCGCATTGCTGGTCTTCAACTCACGCCGCCTCAACGTCCTCGCACTCGGCAGAGATGTCACCGTGAACCTCGGAGTTAGCCACCGATTCCACTCGATCTTCACATTGGTGCTGGTTTCCGTCTTGATGGCGGTCTCGACCGCGCTCGTCGGGCCGATGACGTTCCTGGGGTTCCTCGTAGCGACGCTCGCGTACCAATTCTGCGATACCTACGACCACCGTTACATCTTCCCAATGGCAGTACTGCTGGGATTCTGCGTACTCAGTGGCGCCTACTTCATCATGAACCACGTGTTTTATGCGCAGGGCGTCGTGTCAATCATCATTGAGCTCGTCGGTGGCATCACCTTTTTGGCAGTCATCTTGAAGAAGGGACGCTTATGATCACGCTGAAAGAAGTCCGCAAAGACTACGGCGACGACGTCAAAATCGGACCCGTCAACATCGAGATTCCCGCAGGCGGCATCACCGCGCTCGTTGGACCGAACGGTGCGGGCAAGTCGACGCTCCTCACGATGATTGGGCGTCTCTTAGCTATCGACTCCGGCACCGTCGAAATCGGCCGTATGGACGTCACCAGCGCTAAATCAAAAGATCTCGCAAAGATCATCTCGATCTTGCGTCAGGAGAACCACTTTGTGACGCGCCTGACGGTGCGCCAGCTCGTCGGCTTCGGGCGCTTCCCGTACAGCCATGGACGTCTCACTCCCGAGGACGAGCAGATCATCTCGAAGTACATCGACTTCCTTGGTCTCCACGAACTCGAAAACCGTTACCTGGATCAGCTCTCAGGAGGGCAGCGTCAGCGCGCTTACGTTGCGATGGTGCTCTGCCAGGAAACTGACTATGTTCTTCTCGACGAACCACTAAACAATCTCGACATTGCACACTCGGTGGAAATGATGAAGCACCTGTACTCCGCCGCGAGGGACTTCGGGCGGACCATCATCATCGTGCTGCACGACATCAACTTCGCAGCGAAGTACGCCGACTACATCTGCGCCACCAAGGATGGTCAGATCGCCGCGTTTGGGACTCCGCGCGAAATCATGAACGAAGAGTTGCTCACGCAAATCTTCAACACGCCCGTGCATGTAATTGAGGGCCCGGATGGGCCACTCGCTACATATCACTAAAATGCTCGTTACGCAGGCGATTTGTGTTGTTTGTTGGTTCGTGGTTAAGTTATCCCTCGTTGCCGACGAGCGGCCTGGCCGCTTGGAGGGAATGATCAAAGTGAATAAAGTTGCTGCTTGTGGGCG
>NZ_JAGPYT010000009.1:0-89679 GCF_024453995.1 Corynebacterium sp. CCUG 51687
GGTGTTAAAGGAGTGCGACGCTGGTCGCCGGAAATCGCCCGGGGTGGGTCGAAATGCGCGACCTGCATCGCACGCTTTGAAGCGCACGCTACGAGCAGGTTTGAGGTGCGCCGGGGCTGATTACAGGCCTGGTTGATCATGAATGGCGCTGTGGAGATAGCACGCTGCTTGCTGAAATCCGTTCCGGTCGAGGTGTTAAAGGAGTGCGACGCTGGTCGCCGGAAATCGCCCGGGGTGGGTCGAAATGCGCGACCTGCATCGCACGCTTCGAAGCGCACGCTACGAGCAGATTTGAGGGCCGGAGGCGGCAGAGAGCCGGGGCAGCCGCCTACCAGGTCGGGCCGGGCAGGTGGGCGCGCCAGCCGAGGACCACGTTGACCAGGCAGCACAGGGCGAGGATGGTGCCGATGACGAACAGGGTGGTGAAGCCGACGACGGGCGCGGCGGCGCTGAAGACCATCGGGATGAAGAAGCCGGTGTAGGACACGGAGTAGTAGACGGCGGTCAGGCCGGCGAGTTCGTCGGCGTTGGCGATGCGTTGGACCTCTGAAAGTCCGGCTACCAGGGCCAGGCCGTAGCCGGCGCCCATGATGGCGGCAGCCGCAACGCCGATTGGCAGCGACAGCGACCGGGACGCTTCGGCGGCGAGGATGCAGCCGACGGTGATCACGGCCATCGCGACGGCGGACGCGCGGGCGGACCTACTCGTATCGATGACACGGCCGAGCATCTGGACGCCGACGCCGCAGCCGAGGGTCACGACCGTCATGAAGCCGGAAAACGCGATGGGCATATCGTGCGCTGAGCTGGACAGCAGCTGCGGCAGCAGGGCGTACGCGGCGCCGGCGCAGCCGAACACCCACGGCGCGACCGGCACGACGATGCGCACGAAGCGGCGGTGCGCGGCGGATGGGATGTGCAGCATCTCGAGCATGTCGCGAACTCGCAGTTCAAGGAAGGTTTCCTTCACGGTGCCCCGGCGCGGCGGGCGGGTCTCCGGGGTGTCGAGCAGCCAGTAGGCGGTGCCGAGTGTGAGCAGGATGTGCAGCACGTACGCGGTGTGCGTGGGCCACGGGCCCCACTGCGCCAGCACGGAGGCGAGCGCAGCGCCGATCAGGAAGCCGACGGTCAGGCACATCGACGCCTTGCGCGGCCCCGACGCCGGGTCCCCGCCCGCTTTAATAATCAGCTCCGAGACCCACGTGGACCCCACCGCCATCACGATGCCCAGGGCGAGCCCGCACAGGATGCGGCCCGTCGCGATCACCAGCGGCTCGTTCGGGGCGATGGACAGCAGGAAGGACCCCACGAGCGAAAGTGGTGCGGCTGGGAGCATGGTGGGGCGTCGTCCAATGTGGTCGGACAGCGGACCGCTGATCAGCAGCGCCGGGATGATGCCCAGGACGTAGGCGGCGAGCAGCCCATTGACGGTGACCTGCGAAAAGTGCGAGGTTTCGCGGTACATCACGAGCAGCGGGGTGAACTCGTTGCCGCCCCACGCGACAGCAACCATGCTGCCTGCGACGGGGAACCATGCGCGCGGATGAAATTGTTGAGTCATAATCAGTTCTTCACGTTGTCCGATTGGTAGCACGAATATATTGCTCCTCGGATGAGGTATGACCAAATCGCGCCCCGCTAGGGGTCCAACTTTTCGACGACGGCTCCGCCCCTCAATCTTCTGAAAATCTGGAAAAGCAGAACTTAGGCGCTGCTCGATACGCACCTATCTTATAGAAATCGCGGTTTTTAAAAGATAGCTCCGTGCACGAGCCGTTCTATCTTCTGTCCCGCACGGTTGTTAGAATGACGCCATGATTACAGGCGCACTAAAGTCCCAGGTAGACCGCATTTGGGACGCTTTCTGGTCCGGCGGCATCTCAAACCCGATCACCGTGATCGAACAGTTCACCTACCTCCTCTTCATGCGCCAGCTCGACGAGCGCCAAGCACAGGCCGAATTCTTCGCCAACACACTGGGCGGCGAGCCCGATGACACCCAACTATTTTACGACGCCACCCACGACCACCTGCGCTTTTCCAAATTGTTGGCCGTCGATTCGCCGGAAGCACGCTTCGCCGCCTTCCGTGAGGGGTTCGACTACATCAAACAGCTCGGCGCCGCGCGTGACAGTGGGTTTGTCACCCATATGAAAGACGCGGCGTTCCTGATCCCGAACGCGGCGACGCTGACGGCGGTAGCGACGATGATCGCGAAGCTGGAGTTCTCGAATAAGGACATGACGGGCGACTTGTACGAGTACATGTTGTCCAAGCTGGCCACCGCCGGCACGAACGGACAGTTCAGGACACCAAGCCACATCATCGAACTGATCGTGGCGCTGACTGAGCCGACAATCACCGACCGGCTCATCGACCCAGCCTGCGGCACCGCAGGTTTCCTCGCCGCCACCAGCGAATACCTGCGCGACGACTTCAAGGACGCCACCAAACTGCAGCGCGAGCAGTACCTCGCCTGCGGCCTGACCGGATTCGATTTCGATTCCACGATGGTGCGCATCGCCGCGATGAACATGGTGATGCACGGCTTTAGCGACCCGAACATCTCCTACCTCGACTCCCTGCAGGAACTAGCCCCCGAACAACTCGAGGCGTTCGATGTGCTACTCGCCAACCCGCCGTTTGCGGGCTCGATTAATCAGGACATTTTGGACCCAAAGTTGGCGTCGATCAAGACGAAGAAAACAGAACTACTCTTCATCGCAAGGTTTCTGACCTTGTTAAAGCTCGGTGGCAGAGCAGCTGTCGTTGTGCCGGAGGGGGTGCTGTTCGGCTCGACGCGCGCGCATAAAACCCTGCGCAAAGAACTTGTGGACAACCAGAAAATCGACGGCATCATCAAACTGCCGTCCGGCGCGTTCAAACCGTACACCGGGGTGTCGACCGCGATCGTGTGTTTTACCCGCACCGACTCACCGGGCCAAAATGAGCACATCTGGTTCTACGACATCACCGCCGACGGGCGCTCCCTCGACGACAAACGCACCCCACTGCTCGACGAGGAACTACTCGGCCCGTGGCCTGAGACTCCACTTGACGACGACCAGCTGCGCCTCAACAACCTCCCCGACGTCGTAGCCCGCTTCCACAACCAGACCGCCGAACAGGACCGCGCCCGCACCGAGGCGTCCTTTACCGTCCCCGTCGACGAGATCCGGGAGGCGGACTACGACTTGTCGATGAACCGGTATAAAGAAATCGTTTTTGATGCCGAAGAAACCCGTAACCCGCAGGACATCCTCGCCGACATCGACGCCCTCGACGCCCAAATCGCCACCGCCATGAGCACGCTCAAGGGGCTGATCTAGATGAGGTGGGAGATGGTGAAGCTGGGGGATGTTGCCGAGATTGTAATGGGGCAAGCGCCGAAGGGAGCAGACACTTCTGAAGAACCAGTTGGGATTCCACTGATTGCTGGCGCCGGAGACTTCACTGCCACCGGAATCAAATGCACCAAGTATGCATCAAAAGCGCCACGCCTCTGCAAACCTGGTGACGTCATTCTTTCGATTCGGGCAACAATCGGAACTTACCGAATTACAGATGACAAATACTGCATTGGCCGAGGCGTTGCAGCGATTCGCCCAAAATCTGAGTCCATTACGCACGAATTCCTACCATTCCTTCTCAGACACATGAAGCCGCAATTGATGCGGCAGGCACGCGGTGCAACGTTTCTCCAGGTGTCTAAGGCAGATATCGCTGACTCCCCAGCCCCTCTCCCTCCCCTGGAGGAGCAGCAGCGCATCGCGAAGATTCTGAACGCAGCATTATCGATGACGGAATTGTTCCAAAAGCAGCTTGGTGAGGTTTTGGACCTGAAGCATAACCTCGTTCATGCAGCGCTGGTCTCGTCGACAATTGAGAGAGTGCCACTACAGGAATTGGTTACTGTCAATCCGAAACAACGCCGCGGCATTCCCGATGAGACGCCAACCACCTTCGTCGCAATGTCAGACGTCGACGAGCGCCTTGGCCTTTGCTCGCACACCTCTGGCACGGTTGGAGAATACAAGAAGGGATACACGGCCTTCGCCCAGGACGATGTGCTTGTGGCAAAAATTACGCCATGCTTCGAAAACGGGAAGTCCGCAATTGCGTCGATTCCGACCGAGCTCGGCCATGGATCAACTGAGTTTCACGTGCTGAGAGTGAAAGACACTTCACGAACTTCGCCAGAAATTATTTGGTCGCTTATGAAATCAAAGGCGTTCCTCGCTGAAGGCGAAAACTCAATGCGTGGCAGCTCAGGACACCGCCGCGTACCTGACTGGTTTATCAAGAAGTATCCTGTCCCAGTTTTCGACAAAGAAAAAACGATGTCACTTACTAAACAGTTGACCTCACTAGACCAGGTCGCGGGCCACATCAATCAGAAAATCGGTCTTTCCAAAGAGCTCTACGCCTCCCTCTCCTCTCGGGCTTTCGCGGGAGGACTTTAGAGCTGACAGATAAAAGGACTAGTTGAAGACCCCTTGGCAATCTACTCGAAACAGTTTCGAGTAGATTGTTTTACGCTTTTCACGACTTGAAAGTTCGTTTCGAGTACGTTTCGAGCTATACGTAGAATTACATTTGGACTATCTTCCACCCGGTCGCATCTCGGACAATGTTGTAGTTCTCTTTTACAAACCCCTCGGGTCTATTCCGCAGGCGGACAATCCTCAAGGTTCTGCTGTCCGCGGCATCGGAACAACCAGCGACTTTCCTGGCGTAAACCCGTCGAGGTGTCTGCCGCGCGGACAACCAACTACACCGGCTTTCCGCGGGGCGGACAAGTTGTCACTGGATTCCGCCGCGCGGACAGATCTTCATCGCTCACCCGGAAGCCGGGTCATGTTGTTGGTGGTTAGCGTGGTGGGACGGAGAGGGCGTCAATAAGAAAGTATTCGCTGCTTCCACTGTCCGCGGCACCATCGTGACCAGCGAGCTTCTTGACGGCAACCAGTTGAGGTGTCCGCCGCGCGGACAGTCGGCAGCAGTGAACATGATGTGGATGACGGATGAAGGTATCCGTGGTGGGAGGGCCACCTATAAAAAGCTGCGACAGATTCCGCGGGGCGGACTGACATCCACCACTCACCCGGAAACCGAGGCGCGTTGTGAAAGGTAAACGTGATGGGACGGAGCCGGCGTTGATTAGAAAACCCGCCGCTGCTTCCACTGTCCGCGGCACGCCATCTACCAGCAACTTTCCCGGCGTGAAGCCGTCAAGGTGTCCGCCGCGCGGACAGGCAACCACACCGACTTTCCGCGGGGCGGACAGGTTGCCACCGGTGAATGTGGCTTCGGGGTTACGGCAGAGTTCCGCGCCGCGGACACTCTGGAAAACCTCGGTTTCCAAGTCGAACTGTCCGCGGGGCGGACAGTGGGATCGGTATTCGGGTGTCCGCCGGGCGGACAGTTGGCAGCAGTGAACACGATGTGGATGACGGAAAGGTATCCGCGGTGGAAGGGGCGTCGATAAGAAAGCTGCAGCAGATTCCGCCGCGCGGACAATGGAGTCGGTATTCAGGTGTCCGCGGGGCGGACAGGTAGTCGCTGGATTCCGCGGCGCGGACAAATAATCACAGTTCACCTGGAAACTGGATCATGAGTGTTAAAGGTAAGCGTGGTTGGTCGAAGGGGCGTCGATAAGAGCCCTCGTGCTTCCACTGTCCGCGGCACTGCCACTGCCAGCAACTTTCTCGGCGGTGAACTTATCAAGGTGTCCGCCGCGCGGACGAAATAGCCGCGAACATCCTGCAGCTCATGGGATGAGGAGGCGGCAACCCGACTGATAGTTTCGCAGGAGTTATGAAATCTCCGTGCTGCAAAACTATCCTATATGGTAATTTTTGAAGTATGGATGCCGCCGAATCGTTGGAGATCATCGGGGAGATCGCTTCCCAACAGTGGGGACTGTGCACGGCAAAACAAGCACGCGCAGAAGGAGTAACGCCCTTGACTCTCTCCCGACTAGAGACAAGGGGTGGACTCATCCGAGTTCGACATGGGGTTTATGCGACCGTCGGCACCATGATGAGTCCAGCGTTAGACGTCAAAGCACAATGGCTTGCACTCCGACCCGAGATGATGGCCGCTGACCGGGTCCACGACCCTACATTGGCGTCCGAATCCGTCATCTCCCACACCACCGCAGCTGAACTCTGGGGCATCGGTGACCTCTGGCCCGATGGAATCCACTTCACCGTCAACCGTCGACGCCAAAGTAGGCAACCAGAAGTCCAGTTTCATCGAAACAAACTCGACGACCACGAATGGACCCTGCACCCCGAACACAACCTCCCCATCACAACTGCAGCTCGCACCATCGTGGACCTCGCACTAGACGGACATGAACCCCAACATCTCCTTGATCTCATCGCAGATGCGAGCGAAAAGCAATTACTGCAAGAACCTGAGCTACTCAGCGCTTTTGCTGGAAACGAAACAGCTTTCGGCCTGCCAAAAGGTGATCAGGAGGGGCTACGTATGCTTTGGAAAGAATGCTTTCCACCTGTTCCCGCGGCAATCATGGAAGAGCAAATCCAAAGAGCTGTCGCCAAGGCGCTCGAGCCATTTGCTGAAGAGTTAAAGGCGCTCGTCGCAAAGATGCCACTTCAAACCGACTTTCACAGCAGCAATGTAGAAGAGGCACTCCAGAACATGCTCGCTGGCAGAGCAGCTACTGCCCATGCGCTCGAAGCAACACATAAACAATTAGCCGAAACGATCGTGCACAGTGAAGGTTTGAAGACCCTCTGGCTGTCCACCCCTCTTCCCCCATCCCACACAGCAAAACCTCAAGGAGAATCCTGTGCCACAACCTCAAAAACAAAGGGAGCGCCACGGTCAGATCGTTTCAGCACTGAAGAAGGAAGCAAGCCACGCCGGAAAGAAGCCAAACGACGTATATAACCAGTTTTTCCGTGAGGTGTTCCTTCATGAACTCATGCGCCTAAACGACGGTTGGGTGCTCAAAGGGGGCGCCAACATTTACTGCCGAATACCAGGCGCCCGGCAGACAAAAGACCTCGACCTATTTCGGCAATATGCCCCTACCTCAGCCTTAAAAGCCGCTGACAGCCTCATCGCGACAATGAACAAGCACCGAGTAGGCCCTTATACATTTCAAGTGGAAAAGAGCAATGGCAAGGCGGAACGAATCGGCACGATAGACAGCAAACGCCTCAAAGTTACAGTCACTTACGGCTTAGGTAGCAGCAACCGCTTCATTGAGTTTTCCATCGACGTCAGTGGTGACCTTGAGGTCACTAGTGAAGTGGAATCAGTCACCGTAGCTTCAAGTTACGACGTCCAGACACCTTATCTTCCAGAACATTTCCAAGTCACGTCGTACCCCATCGCAAACCAGATCGCAGATAAAGTCTGCGCAATGTATGAGATACACGGCGACACACCTCCGGGCAAAGCGTCGACACGCTATCACGATCTCTACGACATTGCGCTATTAGCTTCAGAGCTTCCGCCAACAACACAGCTCAATGCTGCTGAACTCCGCGACGCTCTCAACTCACAGCAACAAATCCGAGGCGTTACTCTCCCAACAAATCTCAATATCCCTGATGCAACGTGGGCAGATCGGTACCCGAAAGCCGCAAAGAAATTTGGCAACGAAATACGAAAAGAATTCTTGATTCTAGATGAAGCCCTTCGGGTTGCTGCACTCCTCATTGACCCCGTTCTGAACAATGAACTCCATACGTTGACCACAACCTGGAACAGCGCAACACTTTCCTGGACACAATAGCCAGCGCCGGATATCCGCTTGAGGGTGTTCACTCTTCCTCAACCAACTGCACCAAACGCACATTGCCAAAGTGCAAAACCAAAGTGTGAAAGTGCAAAACTTTTTGCGTGGCTTGAACATATGGCGATGAAAACTAGACTTCAAGTAGTTGAACTTTTGGTATGGAGATGCCTATGCGTAAGACCTTAATCAGCCTCACCGGCCCCGCCTTCGTTGCTGCAGTGGCTTACGTCGACCCCGGCAACGTAGCCGCCAACATCAGCGCCGGCTCCCACTACGGCTACCTCCTGGTGTGGGTACTCGTCGTGGCCAACCTCATGGCCATGTTCATCCAGTACCACTCCGCCAAACTGGGCCTAGTCACCCACCGCTCCCTGCCGGAAATCATGGGCGAGCGTCTCTCCCGCCGCGCGCGCCTAGGCATGTGGGCCCAGGCCGAGCTCATCGCCGCGGCCACCGACCTCGCCGAAGTCATCGGCGGCGCCATTGCCCTGCAACTCCTCTTCAACCTCCCCCTGTTCGCGGGCGCGCTCATCATCGGCACGGTCTCCATCATTCTCCTCATCTTCCAGAAGAAGAACCAGTGGTTCGAGGGGCTTGTCATCGGCCTGCTCCTGGTCATCTGCATCGGCTTCCTTGCCGGCCTCGCCATCGCCCCGCCCGACCCCGCCGACGTGGCCGGCGGCCTCATCCCCCGCCTAGAGGGCAAGGACAGCATCCTGCTGGCCGCCTCCATGTTGGGCGCCACCGTCATGCCGCACGCCATTTACCTACACTCCTCCCTGACCAAGCAGCGCTACCCCGACCTGGAAATCCCCCACGTGCTGGCCGGCACCCGCGCGGACATCGCCGTGGCGCTGTCCATCGCCGGGCTCGTCAACGTGGGCCTGCTGGTCCTGGCGGGCTCGGCCCTCTACGGCGTGGACGGCACAGAGACCATCTCCGGGGCCCACACGGCGATTGCCAGCCACCTCGGCCCGCTGGCCGGCGTTCTCTTCGCCATCGGCCTGCTGGCCAGCGGCCTCGCCTCGACGTCAGTGGGCGCCTACGCCGGCTCCGAAATCATGGACGGCCTGCTTCACATCAAGGTCCCCCTACTAGTCCGCCGCCTGGTCACGCTCATCCCGGCGCTGGTCATCATCGGCTGCGGGGTCGACCCCACTATGGCACTGGTGGTCAGCCAGGCACTTCTTTCCCTGGGCATCCCCTTCGCCATCATCCCGCTTTTCCGCTATGCCGGCTCCCGGGACGTCATGGGTGAGTTCGCCGCGAAACCCTGGTCTATGGCCGTGGGCTGGACGCTTGCCGCGCTGGTCATCGCACTCAATCTCGCCCTCGTGCTCCTGCCGCTGCTCTAGGCCGCCTACAATCAGCAGCCATGATTGAAGTAGCAGCCGTCGTCATCCGCAACCCACAAGGCCACGTGCTTACCGTGCGCAAGAAGTCCTCCACCAAGTACCAACTGCCCGGCGGCAAGCCCGAGGCGGGCGAGGCGCTTGTCGACGCCGCCCTGCGCGAAGTTGCCGAAGAAGTAGGCCTCACCCTCGACGCCGAGAGCCTCAACAAACTCGGCACCTTCGACGCTCCCGCCGCCAACGAACCGGGCGAGGTCGTCGTCGGCACCATCTTCACCTACACCCGCACCGTCACCGCCGACGAACCCCATGCCGCCGCCGAAATCGGCGACACCGCCTGGGTCAACCCAGCAGCCCCCGACCGCGAGCTTGCACACCTGCTGCGCGACCGCGTCTTCCCCACGCTGGCCTAGCGCCAACTGTCAACACTTCGGCGTCATTGACCTCGAAACCATCAAGAGCTACCCTTTTGAACATGTTCACTGAACACGTTCACTCATCGCGCTCGGCCGCCAAAGCTGGCACCGTCAGCAAGGTCCTAGCCACCGCCTACGAACTCTTCCTCACTCAGGGCTACGCCACCACCAGCATCCGGACTATCGCATCCGAAGCTGGCGTTAGCGTGGGAACCGTCATGGGAGTCGGCGACAAACAAACGCTGCTCATCCGCACCATTGGCCAACACATTTCAGAACTCCACGATGACATCCGGGGACAATCCGATAGCCTTCTCGATGTCCTGAGACCTTTCCTCCAGATGTTTACCGGCCACGAAGAGCTCTCCCGCGCCTTTGGCGCAGCACTCATCCAACAAGGCAATCAAGGCGAAGCGCTCACCGCACTCAAAACGCTCCTGACCGATGAAATCACCCTGCGACTCGGCACCAGGCTCAGCAGCGCCGATGCGGCCGAGTACGCCGACCTGCTGTACAACGTCTACCTCGGCTTACTCATCGGCTGGGCCGCCGGAATCTACGACACCGAGCACCTCACATCCCAAGCCGCCTCATCGATCGAACGCCTCAACACCGCATTCGGAGTAACCCAATGATCCTAGAATCTTCCCCAGCCTGGCCCTCCCTTCTACTAGCAGCCATTCTGCTTGGCGACGCCGCCCTCTCCCTCAAACCAGTCCCCTTCATCGAAGCCTGCCTCAGCGGCGTCAAACTCCCCAAGGACTGGTGGTGGGCGCTCATTGTCATCAAGTGCCTCGCCGCCGTAGGACTCATTGCCGGCCTCTGGTTCCCCGGCGTAGGAATCACAGCCATGATTGGAGTCATCGCCTATTTCTGCGCGGCCGCAGCAGCCCATGTCCGCGCCCACTTCCTCGGTAGCGCATTCTGGATCAACTGCTTAGGCATGCTCGCATTCTCCATCGGAGTACTGATCCTGACGCTCGCACTGAATTAAGACACCAGTCAACCTTTCACGGCTTCCTGAAGGCAGATACATCATTGCACCTCTTGAATGATGACTTGATGCTTTCTACCCTAAAGGTATGCGCACGACGATAAACCTCCCGCCGAAACTCCTTGAAGAAACGAAGGTCCAAGCCAAAGCCAACAATGTCACTTTGAGCTCATACGTCGAAGAGGCGGTCCGCGCTGCCCTCAAGAAGGAAGCCCGCATCAGTACCGAAGACACCCCCGTTAACCTGCCCTCCTTCGATTGCGGCGGACCGGCTCTAGTTGATCTCAGCAACAAAGAAGCTGTGTGGGCGGTACTCGATGATCATTCCTGATGTCAACATTCTCGTTTATGCCTTCCACTCCGCTGCACCGCAACATAAACCCGCTCAACAATGGCTAAGTAGTGCTCTAAATCGGCATGAAACAATTGGACTCCTGGATGTTGTGGCAACGGGCTTGCACTGAGGAGGGCTTCCCACTATTCAAACTGCTAAACATGCAGGTGATCAAAGTGTGAAACTTCAAAAACCATACTGTTAAAGTGTAAAACTGTTGCTTGCTCCCAGACCAGTTATGTTTCACATGAAACGGAGTGTCGGGTTGTCACAAAGTTCCGCGGACGGCGGGGCGGACACCCCGGGCGGCCTCTGCCTACAGGTCGAACTGTCCGCGGGGCGCACAAGCTGTCGCGGGGTTCCGCCGCGCGGACAACCACGCTGACGAAGGCGGCGGCACCCGCGAAGCGATCACCTCCTGCCGCGAATCACGCGTAGCGACGCCCCGCTTCATCAACACCAGCGTCCAATTCACCGTACTGTTCCCACGAGGCTCCCGCTCCAGCGCAGAACACGATGCCCGGCTGGAAGACATAGGCTCCAATACCCGACTCTCCCCGACCGAGGAAGACCTACTGGTCAACCTCCAAGCCTTGGGCAAGAACGTACCCCGGATCTACCAGGCACTCTCCGCGACAGGTAGCGGTATCACCGTGAACGTACTGGCAGCCAATACCGGACTTTCCACAGGCCAAGTGCGCTACGGACTCGCGCCACTGCTTCGCGAGGGCATCGTCACCATGGAAGGTGGCCAAGGCGACCGAGCAACGGTGTACAGGATTGTGCAATCGGTGAGTTAGTAAAACCGCATCATTTTCTTTATTAAGCCTTTCTGGGGAAATTTTTTCCCGTAATGAGCTTTTCTCACCTAAACTTACTTCCATGAGACTGCTTAGCTTTATTGCGGAGAATCACCGTAGCTTCCGTGATGAGTTTGCGCTGGAAATGACGCGCAGCTCCTGGCGCACCGCAGTTCCTCGTCAAGGTGAGAGTTGGGCCGATGCCGTTCTACCGGTTGCAGCCATCTTTGGACCCAACGCGTCAGGAAAGACGGCGGTACTCGACGCAATGCGCTATGCAATGGAGGCAATCCAATGCTCTGCAAGCAGATGGCTTGAATTTCAGAAAAATCGTCGATCTCCATTCAAGCTAGATGAGGACTCTGTACGTTCCCCCAGCTTCTTTGCACTCGATTTCACGTTAACCGGTGGCATTGGCGGCCCGGAGCTTGCGGCCCGAGAAATTCGATATCACTACGAATTCTCCATTTCCGCGAACCGCATTGAACACGAGCTGCTGCTTGGTTATTTCTCCTCCCGCCCAACACGACTTCTGGAAAGAGACGCCGAACAAGGCATAACCAGCTGGCATAAGTATCTGGGACCACGTATATCTCCAGCCCCGCGAGAACTTGTGCTCTCCCGTGGCTACGTTGCAGGTCACGACAAACTGCAGTCGTTTGTGGGAAGCATTATCGCTGGCGTCGATTTCTACGACATCAGCGACAGTGCCCGGCGGCAACGCCTCGACCGAATTGCGGCGGATATCGCCGATGAACGAATTCCGTTGAACGTACTCACCACACTCGCAGCAGTAGCGGATATCGGAATCACGCGAATTGATGTAGATGAACGAGAGTTACCCCCGGAAATACGCAAGATTCTCGAGCGATCTGCGGCACGGGGCCTGAAGGCGACCGGGAAAGCTCTATCAGGCCAAAGTCTGATCGACCACGACTTCGTAAACAGAACACTGCGGTTTTATCACCATGGCAACGAATCCGCCGACGCCGGCTTTCTCATGCGCGATGAATCATCCGGAACGTTGGCATGGCTCGCCATGGCCGTTCCCATCTTAGAAGCGCTCCGCGACGGCACAATTTTTTGCGTCGACGAGCTGGATACCAGCCTCCACCCCATTCTCGCCGAAGCAATCGTCGCACTGTTCCAAGATCAAGATACAAACCCACACGGGGCCCAACTGATCTTCACGTCACATGACGTATCCCTGCTCCAGCCGCAGTCTTCTGCGAACCTGACGAAAGAGCAAGTCTGGTTCACCGAAAAAGACAGCTCTGGTGCAAGTACGCTCTATAACTTGCAGGACTTCCGCGATTTGAAACCGGCATCAAATCTTGCAAAGCAATACCTGGAAGGCCGATTCGGCGCGCTACCGTATCTATTACCAGGTTTAATGCGAAGTGCTGTTGAAGAACTATCACCTACACGACGGGGGCAAGAAAATGGGGAACGTGGCAGCGCGTAAAGGTACACCCAGAAAGCCCAAGAGCAGGGCAAAGCGGAAGCTGAAAAGTCGGCTTCTGATTGTTGTAGAAGGCGACAAAGGAAAGTCTGAGCAAGTTTACTTCCAAAGGCTCGCACAAATTCTGCGTTCCAACGACGTGGCCACGGACATCAAGGTTGTACCTAGTAAGGGAGAACCCAAGCGAGTTCTTGATACATGCGAGAACCATCTGAAGTCCGACAACTTTGACCGCGCGTTCCTAGTCGTCGATTGTGACCAACACACCACCCTGGGTGATGTTCTTCAGCTCGCACAAAAGAGCAATATCTCAGTCGCAGTAACGAACCCTCAATTTGAGCAGTGGCTGTATTGGCACCTCTACGACGGCGGGAGCGACGCGAAGAAAATGACCGATGTACTGCAAAAGGAACGCTATCTCACAGGCCGCAATGCGAAAGAACTCGGGGTAACGTTCCCAGTCGAGAGATACCCTGAGGCAACGGCACGCGCAAAACGCCACTGGACCGAAATGCGCCCCAATGCACCAATGCAAAAGGGCCATGCCCGTCATCTTCAATCCCGTACCTTATAGAAGCGATGCAAAAGTAATGACTAACTAGAGGGCCACACAAACCTCCCCACGCACCCGTGGGGAACTTTTGTTCGTTGGTCATGTATCAGTAACGCAGCGGGCTGACCGCTGACCATGTTGCGCGAGGATCCCTCAAACCGCTTCCGTTCCACTGCACGAGTCCAGCGTCCCGGAGTGCTTGCAGAGCACGGCGGACGGGAGGGTTCGAGAGGTGAAGGGCGTTGGCAACTTGGCCCGTCGATAAGGGATGTGGGCTTGCCTGCAAGGCTGCAAGCACCTCTGTTGAGTAGCGCGGCAAGTCCGCACGAAGCGACTCGTCGAGGCGTTGCACTGCCTTCAATGTCAAGACAACACTGCCACTTGTCTGCCGGTACACGGGGTCTGCAAAACCCGCCTTTCGCATACCAGCGATCATTCGTCGAATCCCTTCCCCCAACTCCTGCCCAATCCGCAACTCAGCAGTCCCACGTGCAATCAGCGGGTTTCTTGCAAACCTCGCAATTGCTTCGGGTTTCGACGGGTCCACCAAGCCAGGGAACCTGCCAGGGCTAGACACCTCAACCCGATCAGGATAGATCTCGAACCTGACGTGATCCCCAGCCATACTGTAAGACCTGTGGATCACCGCATTCACCAAACCCTCTAGCCACACATCCGGCGGGATCAAATCCTCCTCTTCAAAAAGCCCACTGCCCACAAGACGGCGCACTTTTGGAAGAATCTTGCTAATCGCAGTTCTGGCCTGCTGAATCTGTTCTGGCAGGGTGCCGTCGAAGCGTTCGTCGTAAAGAATTTGCTGACCATGACCCGGCAACCGATCTATGTCATTGAACTGAACCACACGAACATGAGCGTTTGGAAAGAACTCCTGCGGATGTTTTCCGAAAAGCAACAATGCCGCTGTCCGCGGGTTGCCTGCCCTATCTATCAAGTTTCGCGCCCTCAACGCATCTTGGGCCGAGGCAGAACCAATCGCCTCCGCATACCGCTCGACCTGCGCCATATCGAGGTCTCCAGGCTCAGCACGTGGTGGAACAATTGCATCAAACTGCTGCTCCCCCTTCAAATACCGCAACTCTAAAATGCCGTCGGGGCCCAGCTGCTTCGTTTCATCCCCGATGCGCAGGAAGCACTCCCCCGAATTGGAATAATGTACACGCTCACTAGGCAAAATATGGAATAGGTATACAGAAGTGGCGTCATCAATGCGAAGGCTCTCGATCTCGACTCGAACCGTTGGATCGGTGTGATCAAACGCCGATTGCCGTAAGTCGTTGTCCTGCCGTGCGCTAGGCAACCCATCGAATTGTCGATCAGTGATACCGACAGCGATGACCCCGCCCTCGGCATTGGCAAATGCGATAATCGCCTTTGCAAGATCCTTCGGTTTAATACGAAACGATTTCCGCTCAAACCACTGATCTTCGGGACGCGTAAGTAACTCATCAACCTTTACCGCAGTATTCATGTGGATCACTCTACTCGAAACGATTTCGAGTAGAGTGATATACCCAGGTCAAAACATGTGAATCCGTTTCGAGCATGTTTCGAGTAGGTTTCGAGCCACAATCCAACGGTATAGAATAACGCGCAGGCGAACGAGCGCACCGGGAAGAAAGGCGATCAGGTGAGCATCACTCCACGTCCGTCCAACTTTGGCTTCGTTGGGCAAGCATGGCCCCAGCTCATTATTGAGTGTCGCAATGCGGAGGATGCCGCGCTGACCAACCCGCGCGCGTCGATGTTCCAATCCCGGTTCGTGTTAGAGCAGGTCATTGGGCATATCGCGGCGTTGAATGGGCTGGAGAAACAGTCCAACATCTTTGATACGCTGACCAACCCGGACTTCTCGCGGCTGCTGCCGGAGACGATCCGTTCCAAGATGCACATCCTGCGCAAGGTCGGCAACACCGCGGTGCACAGCGAAGCGCACATCACCAGCGATGAGGCGCTGCAGGCCCTGAAGCACCTGTATGACGTGATGGTGTTCGCAACTACGCACTTCTCGGGGAAGGCGATTCGGGGGATCGCGCCGTTTGACGTCGAGATCTTGAAGCAGGCGCCGCGGCAGGCGGCGTTGAACCAGCGGCAGATGATGGCGCTGGCGGCGAAGGAGAAGTCCGCGAGGGAGCAGGCTGACCTGTACAAACTGCAGCTGGATGAGGCGCAGCAGCGGGAGCTGGAGCAGGCTGCGGGGTATGAGGAGGAGATCGCGAAGCTGCGGGAGCAGATTCGCAAGCAGCAGGAGAAGCTGACGCCGCCGGCGCCGCAGTTGGCGGTGGATGAGGCGCAGACGCGCCGTGACATCATCACGCCGATGCTGGAGGATGCCGGGTTTGTCCGCGGCCGCACGCTCATCGAGGAATACCCGGTGGCGGGCATGAAGGTGGACTATGTGCTGCTGGATACACAGGGTGTGCCGATCGCCGTTGTGGAGGCGAAGAAGGCCAGCCGCAGCATTAACGACGGCCGCCAGCAGGCCGCGATCTATGCCGATGCCATCGGCAACGCGACGGGCCGTGTACCGCTGATCTTCTACACCACCGGGTACGAGGTGCGCTTTTGGGACAGGGACGCCGACCTGCCGGGCGGTGTCGGCTACGAAACCCGCACTATTGAGTCCTACCCAACAGTGCGTGCGATGGAGGCGCTCATCGCCCGGCGCGACAAGCGCCAACCGCTCAGCGCGCACAGCGCCACCATCACCGAGATCGCCGGTAGGCCCTACCAGCTGGAGATGATCCAGTCCGTGGCGGAGGCGTTCGGCAAGGGCAAGCGCCGCGCGCTGTTGGTCATGGCGACGGGGACGGGCAAGACGCGCGTCTCCATCGCCACCGTGTCCATGCTGTTGGAGGCCGGCTGGATCCGCAACGTGCTCTTCCTCGCCGACCGCAAAGCGCTGGTCACGCAGGCGCACGCGGCGTTCAACGAGCACCTCGCAGAGGCGGTGCCCGTCAACCTGACCACCAACCCCGCCGGCGAGGGCCAGGTGTACGTGAACACGTACCAGACCATGATCGGCATGATCGGCGAAGGCCAACGCTTCAACTCCTTCGACTTCGACCTCATCATTGTCGACGAGGCTCACCGATCCATCTACCAGCGTTATCGACGCATCTTCGACTACCTGGACGCCCTCGTCGTCGGGCTGACAGCCACCCCGCGCAGCAACCTCTCCCACGACACCTACACCTTCTTCGGCTGCGAGCCCGACACCCCGACCGGCTACTACAGCCTGCACCGCGCCATCGAGGAAGGCAACCTCGTGCCCTACGAGGTGTTCTCCGGCAGCACCGCCTTCATGCGCCGCGGCATCTCCTACGGAGAGCTCACCCCCGAGCAGCAGCTGGAGTGGGAGAACGCCGAGTGGGGTGTCGACGAGCACGGCGACCCACTTTCCGCGCCCCAGGAGGTCAACGCCGCCGAGATCAACGCGAAGCTGCTCAACCGGGACACGATCCGGAAGGTGTTGCGCCAAGTCATCGGCAAGGGGCTGAAGGTCGACGGAGCGGACCGGCTGGGCAAGACCATCATCTTCGCCCGCAACCAGGCCCACGCCGACCTCATCGCCGACGAATACCGGGCCATCTTCCCCACCACCGCCACCCGCGCCGAAGTGATCACCCACGGCGTGTACAACGCGGAAGCGCTCATCGCCGAGTTCAAGCAGCCCGACTCCGGCCTGGACATCGCCATCAGTGTGGACATGCTCGACACAGGTATCGACGTCCCCGAGGTGGTCAACCTGGTGTTCTTCAAACCCGTCTACTCCCCCACCAAGTTCTGGCAGATGGTCGGCCGCGGCACCCGCCTGCGCCCTGACCTGTTCGGCCCCGCCGTGGACAAAACGTGCTTCTACATCTTCGATTACTGCGACAACGTGCACCAATTCAGCGGCACCACCAACACCACGGAGGGCTCGCACCAGATCTCGCTGTCGCAGCGCAGCTTCACCACCCGCGCCCGCCTACTGCTGACGGCCACGGATGAAGTGCGAGGGGACGTCGCAAAGCATCTTTCGGACGCAGTGCGCAGCGTGCCCCACCGCAGCATCCTCGTGCCCACTGAAGCACGCGCCTACCTCGACATATTTAGCGACGCCACCCCCTGGCTCACCGCCGACGCCGACACCCACCAACAAGCCGTGAGCGCGCTCGCGCCACTACCCTTCGCCGCGACCGGCGACAAAGAACAAGCCCGGCGCTTCGACTACCTCATGTACCAGCTCGAACTCGGACTATTCGAAGAACGCGGCGACTGGGACGTGCTCGCAGAGAAAGTCTCGACCATCGCCGCGGCGCTACTGCAGAAAACCAACATCCCCACCGTGGCCAACAACGCAGCACTACTCGAGGCGATCGCCAACCCGCAGTGGTGGGACGGCGTAACCTACAAGGACCTCGAACTCGCCCGCAAAACAGTCCGCGGACTCACCGTCTTCCTCGACAAAGCGCAACGCGCCGTAGTGATCACCGACATCGAAGACGAACTCGGCGAACTCGAACAAAGCACCCTCCAAGCCACCGGCGGCACCCAACGCGAAAGCTCCGTCGTCGAAGAAGAACTCCGCCGCGCACTCGAAGGCAACACCACCAGCCTGGCGCTGCGCAAACTCCGCAACGCGCAACAACTCAGCACGCACGACCTCGACGAACTACGCCAACTGCTGCTCAACGCCCACGTCGACGGCGCCGCCGAACTCGCCGAGACCCACCAAGCCAAACTCGGCCTCTTCCTGCGCGAAGTCGTCGGGATGGACGCAGCCGCCGTCGAAGCGCACTTCGAGGAACTGCTGCACTCCACCGACCTCAACTCCGTGCAGCGCACGTTCCTCAACACCGTCGTCAGCGAGGTGATCCGCAACGGCGTCGTCGAAGCCCACGAGCTCACCCAACCGCCTTTCGACGAAAACGGCTCCATCATGGACATCTTCCACGAGAACGTCGGCGTAGTCCTGCAACTTCGCGACAGCCTCGAGCAGCTCAACAACACCGCCATGCCGACCGCCGGGTAGCTTCGATAAAATCAGGCGCATGAGCAAATGGGCACAAATCCTTAGCGTTGGCGCGACGGCACTGCTGATCGGCGGCGGAGTCGGCGCGGGCACCTACGCAGCCATCGACGAGCCCGACCCGGCGCACTACGCCATCGCTACCACCGCCGAGGCGCCACGCCTGCAACTGACCAACCCCGACGGCCTGCTCACCCCAGCTGACCAGGCGCAACTCGAGCAGAACCTCCAGCGCATCGACCACCCCGAAGTCGTGCGCACCATCCACATCCTCGCGTTCAACAACGCCGAAAACACGCGCGAGAACATCAACGACACCATCGAGGAATACTTCCGCGCCCACTACCCCGACGAAATCCTGGACAAGCACGGCTTCCGCGACGGCACCCTCGTCCTCGCCGTGGACATGGCGCACCGCCACCACGCAATCTACGCCGCCGACGACGTCGCCGACGTCCTCGACCTCCACAGCGAATCATCGCGCGTCTCCTCAGTTATCGACGCCATGGTCCCCGGGCTACAAAGCAACAACGTCCCCGCCGCCCTCTTCGCCGGCGCGAGCCTGGCCATGGACACCGTCGGCCTGCAGCAGGAGCGTTACGAGTCCGCAGTCGACGACCGGATCGGGGGTGGCATCGGCGCCGGTGTGGGATCCGGCGTGTTGGCAGGCGTTGTTGGCGGCACAGGCGTCGCGCTGCGCAACCGGCGCCGCCGATTGATCGAGCAGGCGCGGGCGGACTACTCGCTCGTGACCAAGGAATACGCCGACCTCGCCGGGCGCCTCGACGGCATCGACGTCCGCGCCAACTCCCTGACCAGCGCGTTTGCCGATGCGGAGCTGCGTCGTCAATGGGGCGACGTCCGCGACCGCTTCCTCAAACTCCACGACACCGTCTCCGGCGCCGGCGGCATCAGCAGCATCCCCATCTCCGACGACGCCGCTGCCTACCGCGCCCGCAAACAACTCGCCGACGCCGCCGAAACCCTCACCCACACCAGCCACGCCGAAGACAACATCAACCGCCTCTTCAACATCGAACAAGGCGACACCACCACCCGCCGCACCGACCTCGCGCGCCTCAGCAGGGACATCACCAAAGCACGCACCTCAATTAACGACGCCACCCTCCGCCAAGAACTCGTCTCCTTGGAGGAGCGCGTCCGGCAGCTGCATGCGGACCCCGCCAGCCCCACCTTCCTCGACGACTACCTCCGCCTCCTCTCCGACTACCGAATCGTCCTCGACGCCGTCAAAGACAAAGAGTTCAGCGACGTCAAAGACCGTCACAAACTCACCACCCCAGCCATCTACGACAAGGACTACTGGTACCCCACCTACATCCCATTCGTTGCGATGCAATCCTGGCACAACACCAACGTCGCCGCCGCGAACTCGGCTGCTTCTTCCTCCTCTTCGGGCGTGAACACGACGTTCAGCTCCGGGTTCACGGCCGCTGGCGGGTCGGGGAGTTTTTAGTTCACACTGGCTTGGGAACTATTTTGGGCCAGGGCATTTGACACCTGGGAAACGCTATTGTTGGGTCCGGTTTCGGGATTGAGACGTGAAATAGTTCCCCATCACAGGAGGTCGCGCACCAAATTCCCTCATACGCCCTAGCCGACCTGGGCTTTTGCAGATTGGGCTGCTGAAAAGCGGGAATGTGGTGCGCGCCCCGGCTATAAAAACATCAGAACGCAGATTGATGCTAAATTGGCGTTGCAGACCTCCACCGCACATGCGGAATTTGGGGGTCTAGCTGTTTTCCAGGGCTATTGGCCGTATCTTCGGGGAGTTCCACCCCAGTCTCACCTCTCAACCGGTCCGGGACAGATCTTGAAATCTTGTAAATTTGAGGCCTGTGGAATCCATCTGAGCAGGAGGAATCTGAGTGATAGCCTTATTCTCGTGCGAAAAATGAACATTAATTTCAGGGCCGAATGGAATAACGTGCAAGCCATCGTCGCTCTGCTCGTTGCTTTCGTATCGTTCCTGGTCATGGTGCACTGGGGGTTGGTGATATTCTGGGAAAAGCCCTGGCAGGAATCGCTTGCGACGATATTTTCATATCGTGGAGCGATACCTGCTGCCGCAGCCGCCGTACTTACGCTAGGTATCGCCACCAAGTCACTGTCGCAGAAATCAAATGCTGATGACCGCTCTGCGTACTACGAACGTGTTCAGTGGGCAATCGATATGACACTTGCAGAAAATCCCGCTCAGCAGAATGCAGGTTGGCATTTTTTGACCCCAATGCTGGAGTCAGGGTTGAAGTCTTCAGAAGATATCGGGTTTACTCGGGCAATTCTTGAATACGACAATAAATTTAACCCGAAGAATTCAACCTTTTCGCCGGGTACTACTTCGAAGAACTGGGTTTCAGACCTAGAGATTTTGTTACTATTATCCGTACTAGGTCATAACAGGGATAGGAAGGAGTCTGCTGATGACTAATCAGGCAATGGCAGAGCGGAAGTATCCACTGACCGAGTCCCATAAACGAATGATCGAGCAGTTGCCAATGACACAGGCGAAAGCTAGCCGTGATTTGCAAGAGTATGCCAAGAAACTCGAAGCACGTCAGAACCGGCCCTTATGGCAGCGGATTCTAGGCATTTACCCGATATAGATGGTGTTGCCCGGAGGGCTCCACACATAGGTTAAAAGACCGAGTGTGATCCATGCGACCATCAAACACAGCCACAAGCAGCGGTACTAAAACGTTTCACGGGCTTCTCCTAGTATGAGTAGTGTTTCCTTGCAGGATAAATGCAAATATTTTTGCACACAATTGTTTGCTCTGCCCGAACACATTCACTCCAGCTGACTGACTAGCCGTCACCGACCTGGGCTTTTACAACTTGGCCAACTCAAAACGAGGGAATGTGGTGCAGGCACCTCTTCCCTGCGCACCAAATTCCTGGTTTTTCGCGGGGCGCTCGGCGTTTTCCCAGGTCGCGATTCGGCAAGATGGGAATGTGGTGCGCGTCCCGGGCACTTGAGTGCCAAAGGACGCAATTCCAAAAAGTAGCACCGACATAGTGCCTGGTCAGCAATGGGCTGGATGTTTTGGGGTGCGTCCTTTGGCACTCGCGGCACTCGAGACCTAAGAACGCCAAAGGCCCCACCAAAAAGGCGGGGCCCTAAGCCAAAAACTAAAACTACTCCACGGTGACGGAGTTGATCACGACGTCCTCGACGGGGCGGTCCATGCGGCCGGTCGGGACGTTGGCAAGCTCGTCGACGACCTTGCGGGAAGCCTCATCGGTGACCTCGCCGAAGATGGTGTGGCGGTTGTTCAGCCACGGGGTTTCGGCGACGGTGATGAAGAACTGGGAACCGTTGGTGCCTGGGCCGGCGTTGGCCATGGCCAGCAGGTATGGGCGGTCAAACTGGAGTTCTGGGTGGAACTCGTCGGCGAACTGGAAGCCTGGGCCGCCGGTGCCGGTGCCGGTTGGGTCGCCGCCCTGGATCATGAAGTCGGGGATGATGCGGTGGAAGATGGCGCCGTCGTAGAAGGGGCCTTCGGTGGTGCCGGAGGCGTTCTTGGTGGAGTAGTCGAGGGTGCCCTTCGCCAGGCCGGTGATGGTGTCAACGGTGTGTGGGGCGTGGTTACCAAACAGGTCGACTTTGATGTCGCCGTGGTTGGTATGGAACGTCATTGTCTGCGTCTTTTGAGTCATGGTGTACAGCGTACACGACCCTCCACGCCCCTCGTCCGGTGTTAGCGCTGGGCGAGCACCGCGTCGCGTGCGGCTACCAGGTTGCGTAGCGAGGGCTCCACTTCCTCATACTTGCGCGTCTTCAGGCCGCAGTCGGGGTTGACCCAGAGGTGTTCGGCTGGGACGTGACGCAGTGCTGCTTGGAGCAGCTCGACGATCTCCTCGACGGAGGGGACGCGTGGTGAGTGGATGTCCCAGACGCCGGGGCCGATTTCGGAGTGGAAGGTCTCGTCGATGTCGGCAAGCAGCTCCATGCGAGAGCGGGCGGCTTCGATGGAGGTGACGTCGGCGTCGAGGCCGGCGACGGCTTCGATGATCTGGCCGAACTCTGAGTAGCAGAGGTGGGTGTGGATCTGGGTGGTCGGTTTGGCGTCGACGGCGACGAGTCGGAAGGAGCGGACGGCCCAGTCGAGGTAGGACGGGCGGTCTTTGGCGCGGAGTGGGAGGAGTTCGCGCAGGGCTGGCTCGTCGATTTGGATGATGCTGATGCCGGCTTCCTCGAGGTCACGGACTTCGTCGGCGAGGGCGGCGCCGATTTGGTCGGCGGAGACGGACAGGGGGACGTCGTCGCGTTTGAAGGACCAGGCCAGGATGGTGACTGGGCCGGTGAGCATGCCCTTGACCGGCTTGTTGGAGAGGGATTGGGCGTAGGTGGCCCATTCGACGGTCATTGGGGCTGGTCGGGAGACGTCGCCGTAGACGATTGGTGGGCGGGTGCAGCGGGAGCCGTAGGACTGGACCCAGCCGTTTTCGGTGACGACGAAGCCGTCGAGGAGTTCGGCGAAGTATTGGACCATGTCGTTGCGTTCGGCTTCGCCGTGGACGAGGACGTCGATGCCGATTTCTTCTTGCAGTTCGATGACCTGCTTGATTTCTTGCTGCAGCGCTTCCTTGTATTGAGCGTCGCTGAGTGTGCCGTTGCGGTGTGCGGCGCGGGCTTGGCGGATCTCGGGGGTTTGGGGGAAGGAGCCGATGGTGGTCGTCGGCAAGCTGGGGAGGTTCAGGGCGTCGCGCTGAGCCTGCTGGCGCTCGGCGAACAGCGGCTGGCGCTGCACCTGACCTGCAGGAAGCGTGCCAAGACGCTTCGCGACGGCCTCGTCGTGGCGCAGCGGGGACTCCGCGCGGGTGCGCGCGACCCGGGCGGATGCGGCGAACGCGACCTCGGCGTCCTGCGGGCCGGCGCTCAGGGCGAGGGCTTCCGCGATCTTCTCGTCGGCGAAGGCGAGCCAGGTGGCGACGTCCACGGGCAGGTTGCGCTCGGCCTTGAGGGTGTGCGGCACGTGCTGCAGCGAGGTGGACGTGGTCACCGATGTGGCGCCGAGGGTGGTGAGGATTTCGGTGCGTTCGGCGAGGTCGGCGGCCCAGACGTTGCGGCCGTCGATAAGTCCGGCGACGAGGTGCGTCTCGGGCGCGACGTGGGTGCGGACCTGCTCGACGTAGTCCGGGGTGGCCTGCAGGGTCCATGGGGACAGGTCGACCTGGAGGGCTTCGGGCTTCAGTTCGCCGAGGACGGGCAGGGCGGCGTCGGCGGCGCCGTATGGGGTGGTCAGGTAGACGCTCGGGCGGGCGTCGGCGCCGAGGAGCGTCGACCATGCCTCACCCAGGTAGCGCGCGATATCGGTGTCCGGGGTATCAACGTCAGCAACGACGATCGGTTCGGCGACCTGGACCCACTCCACACCAGCCTGGTGCAGCGCCGCGAAGACCTGGGCGTATGCCTCGACTAGGGCCGGGAGCAGGGACCACTCCACCGGCTTCGACAGCGCGAGCAGCGTGACCGGGCCGACGAGGTACGGGCGAATCTGGTGGCCGGCCTCGCGGGCCTCCTCCACGATGCGCACGATGCGGTCCGGCACCGGCGTGATCTCCTGACCAGCGGCGACCTCGGGCACGAGGTAGTGGTAGTTGGTGTCGAACCACTTCGTCATCTCCAGTGGCACGCGGGTGGCGGTGCCGCGGGCGAGCGCGAACTCCTCGTCAAGGTCGGTGCCGCCGGCGACGAGGCCGACGGTCAGCGCGGTCTCCAGGACGTGGTCGTAGAGGGCGACGTCCGCCGGGATGGCGTAGGGCTCGGAGAGACCGAGGTCACGCAGGTGGTTGTACGTATCGATGCGCAGGGCGCGCGTCGTGGAGCGGAACGTGTCCGCGTCGATCTGCCCGGACCAGTAGGACTCCAGGGCGCGCTTCAGTTCGCGTTGCGCGCCGATCCTCGGGTAGCCCTCGATGGTCGTGGTGGGGAATGCTACGGTGCTCACAGGTTGAGTCCTTTCAATAGTTCACGTGTTACTGCTAAGTCGTTATGTGTGTAAACATGCAGGCCACCGGCGCCGGCCTGCAGAATCGTGCGCGCTAATGCAACGGTGAGTCGCATGCCAATCTGGTGCTCTTCCTCCGGTGTCCGCGCGGCTTCAAGCTGCTTGATGACGTCCACCGGGGGTGCCACACCGGACAACTCGCCCATCCTGCGCACCCGGTTCACGCTGGTCATCGGCATGATGCCGGGGATCAGCGGGATGCGCACCCCGGCGAGCCGGGCACGTTCCGCGAAGCTGAGGTAGTCCTGCGCGTCGAAGAACAGCTGCGTGATGGCGAAGTCGGCGCCGAGGCGCTGCTTCGCCAGCAACACGTCCAGGTCCTGGTCGTCGCTGGTGCTCTCCGCGTGTCCCCGCGGGTAGCAGGCCACCGACAGCGCCAGCTTGCCGGCGGCGAGGCGGTAGGCCTGGGCGTCGGCGACGTCCTGGATCAGGTTGAGCAGGTCCGTTGCGTGCTGCAGGTGTGTGTCCGGCAGGCGGTCGAGTCCGGCTGGGATGTCGCCGCGAAGGGCGAGGAATCCGCGGACGCCGGCGTCGATAAGCTGGGTGATCCACTGCTCGAGCTCGTCGGGCGTGCCGGCGGTGCAGGCGAGGTGCGCGATGGGGCGCATGCTCGTGGTCTGCGCGATGCGCTCGATGAGGCGGGCGGTGCCTTCCAACCAGTCGCTGCGGTGCGAGCTGGTGACCGACACGTAGTCGGGTTGGTAGGCGGCGAGCCCTTGGATGAGGGCGTCGAGCTTGGCGGAGTCGGCGCTGTGACGCGGCGGGATCACCTCGAAGCTGAGTGCCGTGCGTGCCCGCTGCGCGCGTGGTGCGAGCTCCTCCTCGATGCCGTCCAACGGTGCCGACGCCGAGATCCGCGTTTCCAACGTTGCCTGCCGCACCTGACTCACCTGCCTTCTGTTGCTTCCTGTTGATGGGGTGCAATGAAATTTAAGACTGGCCGCAAGGGTGCACAACTACTTTTGCGTATCGCGATGTATTGTCACAGGTCAGCGACCTGCGAAATGTGAATAATATTTCCCAAAACTGAACCGCTTGGTCTACTTCGCGCGGACTGTGGGGGCACATGTCGGTGCAGCCCGCTAGGGTGGTTGGGAAAGAACACAACGAAGGAGCACACATGAACCTCACCACTGCACGACTCGCACTGCGCGGCATCAGCGGCGCCTGGAACTACTTCCGCGAACTCAACAGCAAGCAGCAGCGCGACGTCTACGAAGCACTCACCGAAGCCATCAAAGACGACAACATCGACGACCTCCACGACCTCGCCGACGTGCCACAGCTCGAGGGGATCTACGACGCCGCGCGCCAGCAGGCCGGCAAAGTCACCCGCGCCAGCCACGCGCGTATCGACGCCCGCCGCGCCCTCCACGCCGCAACCGCCCCTGACCGCAAGGCCCGCCAGATCGCGCTGAAGAAGGAGGCGCGCAAGCGTGGGACCGGCTCGAAAGTCCTGCTCGCCTCCCTCGGCGCGGGCGCGCTCGCAGCCGCCGGCTGGGCGCTGTGGGAGTTCTACCTGCGCGAAAAACTCGAGGAGCGCAACCACGAGCCGAAGCACGCGCTGCGGGAAGACGCGACTGAGGGCACGTCTGAAGGCACGGCCACGCTGGTGTACTCCACCGATTCCGCCGACGACCAGTTCAGCACCCTCGACGCCCTCGACGAAGACCAGCGCCGCGCCACAAAGTAGCTGCTAGCTGGCGTCCACGCGCCACGCCAGCAACAGGTGGTTGACCAGGCGGGTCTTTACGTCTGGGAAGAGGTCGCGCAGGTTCGCGCTCATCGGGCGGGTGACCACGATCAGCTCGGCGGCGATCTCGGAGGGGGTCAGCGCTGGGTCGACGAGGCCGTGAGCGGCGGCGAGGTCCAGCAGCTCTTGGACGTGCGCGAAGAACTCGTCGCGCCGCTGCCGTACCGTGGGCTCCAGGGCGTGCGGCGGCTCGTCCGCCAGGGCCGCCACCAGCATGCCGATCCCGGAGTCCACGCACGCCCAAATAAAGGCGCGCCACTGCTCCTCCGGGGCGCTGTCAAACTTAGCCAGCGTGTCCCCCAGCTTCGCGTCAAGCACGTCGATGAACTCGAGGGCGCACGCCTGGCGTAGGTCGGCGCGCGTCGGAAAATGCCTGTACAGCGTGGCTATGCCCACACCCGCGTGCTCCGCGATTTCACCAAGCGTGACCTCCGAGTTTGGGCGGGTTCGGAAGTTCTCCACCGCTGCCCGGATAAGCTGTTCGCGTTTCTGTCTCGCATCGGCCCGCATGGTGCTTCCTTTCCGCTTGACATTAACTGATAGTCAATCCTACGCTTAGCACCATTCTGCAACGAAAATCAACCAAAGTAGGTGTTCAATGGACTGCATCCTACGAGCCGTCGACGTCGTCGTGCGCCCAGGGAACAACCCGGTCAACCTCGAGGTTGGCGAAGGGTTCACGCTGGTCACATCGCCGCGCGAGTCCGGCGCGTCCACACTGAGTATGGCGCTCGCCGGCCGCTACGAACCACACAGCGGCACCATCGAACTTTTCGACGAGCCCACCACCGCCCGCCAGCGCTTCCCCGAGATCGCTCTGGCCGGCATCCCGCTCATAGACTCCGTCGAGCGTTCCGTTCCAACGAAGGAAATCATCCGGGAGCAGATCTCCTGGGAGCTGCCGTTCTTCCGGCGCATCCCGCGTGACCTGCTCGGCCACGAACTTGTCGAACCCTGGCTGGAGCCACTCCAATTCGACCTGGACGAGGACAAACTCAAGCTCGGTATCGGCGACCTCAGCATCGTTGACCGGATGCGGCTGCGTGTACTGCTCGCGCTCATCGCGCGGCCAGACGCGCCACTCATCATCGTCGACGACCCCGACCAGCTGCGCAACTTTGAGCTGCGCAAAGAATTCATCGACAACTTGCGCGACGTCGCAGCACTCAAACCAGTGCTGGTCAACAGCGTGAACAAGGAGGACCTATGATCGCAGGGCTGCACATCGGCAGCAACTTCCGAAAGTTCGGTCACGGCAAACTGCCGCCGCTCGCCATCATCGCCATCACGCTCATCCCGCTGCTCTTCGGCGGGCTGTTCGTCTGGTCCTACTACGACCCGCTGGGCAACCTGCACAAGATGCCCGTCGCCCTGGTCAACTCCGACGAGGGTGAGCACGGCCTGACCGTCGTCGAAGAGCTCATGGATGAGCAACCCATGGACTTCCGCCTCGTCAGCGCGGAGGAAGCCCAAAAGGGCGTTGCCGACGGCACCTACTACCTCGGCGTGGAGATCCCCAGCGACTTCTCCGAAGCCGCCGAATCCGTCAAGTCCGAAAACCCCCACCAGGCGAAACTCAACATCTCCCTCAACGAGACCAACGGGTTTATCCCCACCATGCTCGGCAACCAGGTGACCATGATCATGAGCTCCGTCATCTCGGAGAGCGTGAGCAAAGAGGTGGTCAACCAGCTCTTCGTCGGCTTCAACACCATTCACGAAGGGATGGAGAAAGCCGCCGACGGCGCCGGCAAACTCGATGACGGCGCCAACAAAGCCAAAGACGGCAGCGGCAAGCTGAAGGACGGCGCCGGGAAGCTCGACGGCGGCGTCGGGGAGCTCGACAACGGCATCAAGAAGCTCGCCGACGGCGCGCAGCAACTCGACTCCGGCATCGGCGAACTCCAGCAGGGCGCCAACACGCTCAACGAGAAGCTCGGCGAAGCCTCCCAAGGCGCCAACAAGCTTGCCAACGGCCTCACCGCCCTCCAAGACGGCACCGCCCAGCTCGGCGCCGGAGCAGCCGCCATCGCCGGCGGTGTAGGCAAGCTGACCTCCATCACGGACCAGCTCAACGTGGCCCAGAACACCTTCAACAGCATCAACGCCACCCTGGACCAGGCCATCCGCCAACTCGACGCCACCCCAGTTCCCGGCGCCTCCGACCTGGCCAACCAGGCGCGCGGCCTGAAAGCTCAGCTCAATGCCGACCAGTTCGTCGCCATGAACCCGCAGATGATCAACGATCTGACCAAACTGCGCAACGGCACCCAAGAGCTGTCCACCCAGCTCAACGACCCCACCGCCAAGTACCGCGCCGGTGTCGAGCAAGCCGTCTCCGGCGCGCAAACGCTCGCCCAGGGTCTGCAGATGCTGCACGACGGCTCCGGCACGCTCGTGGTGGGCGTCGGCAAGCTGAAGGACGGCTCCTCCCGCCTCGTCGTGGGAGCGAACTCCGCAGCCGAAGGCACCTCCAAACTCGCGGGCGGCTCCAACCAGCTCGTCGTCGGCCTCAACGACCTGAACGACGGCCTCGTCACCCTCAGCGACGGCACCGGCGAACTCAGCCTCAAACTCAACGAAGGCGCCGACAAAGCCCCAACCTGGGAAGGCGACCGCCTCGAGAAAGCCACCGAGGCCGCCGGCAACCCCGTCGTACACAACAACACCGGCGACGAACTCACCTTCTTCGGCAAGGGTCTCTCCCCCTTCTTCCTGTCCCTCTCCCTGTGGATCGGCGGCCTGGTGCTCTACATGATCCTCGCGCCGTTCTCACGCCGCGTCATCGACTCCGGCACCAACCCCTTCCGCATGGTCGCCCACACCCTGCTGCCGTCCCTGATCGTCGGCTTCGTGCAGGCCGTGCTGCTGTGGCTCGTGCAGGTCGTCGCGATCGGCGTCGAGCCGAAGCACCCGCTCGGCCTCTTCGGCGTGCTGTGGTTCGGCTCCTGGGTGTTCATGTCGATCATCCTCGCCATCAACATGGTCTTCGGCCCCGCCACCGGCAGACTGGTCACCATGGCGCTCATGTCCCTCCAGCTGGTGGCCTCCAACGGCCTCTACCCGCCCGAAGTGCAGCCAGGGTTCATCCAGTGGGTCCACGCCTGGGACCCGATGCGCTTTACCGTGGATATGATCCGCGTCGCCTTCTTCGGCACCCACGCCGAGGACCCGCGCCTGCTGCGCGCCATCGTGGTGCTCACGTTGCTAGCTGTGGCCGCGTGGTTGATCAGCGCGTGGGGCATGTGGAAGCGTCGCATCCTCAACGACAAGGACATCCACCCAGAGCTGGCGCTGTAAGGGGTGTGTGGGCGCTGGGGCCTGGTCCCTGGCACCACATTCCTATTTGGGGGTTCGGTGAGCTGGGGAAGCGCTGCGGGCCTTTTCGAAATTCGGGAATTTGGTGTCTGGGCAGGGGATGCCAGTGCCAAAGGACGCAATTCTTGTTGCGGGAGGGGGTAAAAACCCAGGTCGTGAAGAGGGGGTTGCGTGCTTTGGCACTGAGGTGAGGGGGAGTGCACCAAATTCCCCCTCGTGGAGTTGACAACCTGGGGAAACGCCGCGGCGCCTTTTCGAAATTCGGAAATGTGGTGTCGTGATGCTTGGCCTGCGCACCAAATTCCCCCTTGGGCGTTTGGCGAACTGGGGAAACGCCCGACCGGTCGTTCGAAGTTAGTGATTTTGGTGCGCTCCCCTTCTGCGCGTGAATTCCTCGGCTGGTAGACTCGCGCCCATTGTTGATGCGTCAACTCGCATTGCGATCTACCAACACTGAAGGAGCACACTATGTCTACATCTGCGAAGCTTGCATCCGTTGCCCTGCGCGTACCGGCGGGGCTTTTCATTTTGAACTCTGCCCTGGGCAAGTTCGGCCTCAACCGTGAAGCCGCCGAGGGCCTCCAGGGCATGGCTGCCACGGGCATCCCTGCGCTTGGCAAGTTGGATCCGGAGCAGTTCGGCAAGGGTCTCGCTGTCTCTGAGGCTGCGGTGGCCGGCGCGCTGCTCGCCCCCTTTGTGAGCAACCGTCTCGCCGGTGCGGCCCTTGGCTCGTTTGGCGCTGGCATGTTGACGATGTACTTCAACAACGACGCCATGACCGAGGACGACGGCATCCGTCCTTCCCACGATGGCCTTTCCTTGGCGAAGGATTCGTGGCTGGTTTCGATGGGTGCGGCGCTGATGGCGTTGCCGAAGAAGCGGAAGTAGCCGATTCGCTTTACTGCAAGAGAAAACCCGGCCCGCGCACCGTGTGGTGTGCGGGCCGGGTTTTGTTATGCCCTGGCCTCAGCCTGAGGCGGAGTCAACGTTAGTTGTTCTCCGCTGGCTTGTCCTCGGAAGGCTTTGCTTCCTCGGCGACCTTGTTGCCCGTCTTGGAGGAACCGTCAATCAGGGTCTGGTTGCCGGTTGCCTTGCCCAGCTGGTAGGAGGACGTTGCTTCGTCCACACCACAGCTACGCAGGACGACGTCCATGATGATCAGGCCGGCGGTGATGGCACCGAGGGCGCCACCTGCGAGGCCGATCATCTGTGGGTTCGCTACCTGGAACGCACCCTGCAGACCAGCAGCGGTCTGTGCACGGTCGCGATCGTAGATGCCCAGGCCACGCTGGATGTCATCGTTAGCGCGCTTGATGGCTGCGTTGACCTGTGCGCTCAGGTTCTCGAGACCCGGAACGCGGACCTGGGAGAGGATGCCCAGCGGGATCAGCAGCAGTAGTGGCGACGCCATGCCGACCAGACCAGCGATGCACTTCGGGTCCTTGAAGTTCGCGTTCGAGGAACCCTTGGTTTCGTTCGTGGCGGTGACATTTACCTCAACATCGACTGGAGCACCCTGAGCAGAGTTCGGGAAGATCGGCACGATGGTGAGGTTGCCATTCTTCTCTGGGGTGATGATCCACTTGCCGTCCTTGAACTCCTTCGTCGCCTTACCGCCGACAATGTCGAAGTCGACCTTGCTCAGGTCAAGCTTCACGCCAGAGTCAGGGTTGAGCTCGATGGTGATGACGCCGGTCTTCTCGTTCTTCTTAATGATGAAGAGCTTGTTCGGGTCGGCAATGTTTGCACCCTCTGAGGTGGACCAGCCCTTTGGCAGGACGGAGATGGTGTATCGAGTCACCAGGTCACCGTTGGCGTTGTACTCCTCAACAACCACAGACTGGTTTGCAGCCTTGTCCGTCGGAGTGAAGACGGAGTTATCAGCGCTGATGTCGGTGAGAAGGTCGCGACCCTTGACGATGGCCAAGGTGTTGTCCTTGTCCTTCTTCTCGATGGTCAGCGTCTCACCAACAAGAGCGCCCTTCTGAACCTCATCGAACTTACGGACCTTCGGCGCCGTGATGTTCAGCGTGTAACGGTTGACAACGTTGCCGTCTGGGTCAACCTCCTGCACGATGCCCGACTTGCCAGCCGAATCCTTCACAGGCTTTGCAACCCACTCAGAGATCTTGTTGCTCTTGCCGTCGACAGAACCGCTGTCCTGAACGTTCGTCGTGAAGTTCTCGGAACCGCTGACCCACACCATGGTGTTCGGGTTGATCTGCAGCACGCGGAACTCGGACGATTCAGGGATCTCGAAGGTGCGGTTGCTCTTGTTCTCGCCAGCGCCGACGGTGAACTCGTAGTTCGCGTACACGCCACGGTCGTCAGCGATCTGGAAGGTGAAGACCTTACCGATTGCTGCCTCGAGCGGCACGAGCTGGAACTCGTTCGTCTCCTCGGAGTACTTGAAGTACTTCTTGAACTCGCTGGTGATGTCCTTACCGTCAGCAAGGGTGCCCTCGAGGACCTTAAAGACCTTGTCGTTCTCGTAGCGGGCCAGCTTCGCGGTGCTATCCGTCGTGATCACGCGCTTGATGACCTTGTTCAAGTCACGACCAGGCTTGAAGTTGATGGTGTAGCGCTCGAAGACGTAGCCGTCCTTCGTACGGTTCTCGACGACAACGGTGCCTTCTGCCTCACGCTTCGGCTCCAGCTTCATGATGGAACCTTCTTCAGGCTTCGACTTCAGCAGCTCCTCGCCCTTGGTGAGCTTGAGGTCGGTGCCCTGAATCGTCAGATCGTTGTCAGTGGTGAACTCGTGGTTCAGCTCCTGGACGTGACCCGGCTCGACATCAACAACCCACTCGGTGATGACAAGGTCAACGTACCGCTTGCCGTCCTTGTCCGTCTTCGTTCCACCGGCAGGGGTAGAGCCCTCAGGGAGGTTCTCTACGTCGTGCCAACGCATGGTCTCCTGGATCTTGACCTGGCCCTTCGTGCCCGGCTTGAAGCGGAAGCGCAAATCGGTGGTGTCACCGTTGTCGTTGGTCTTCGTATTCTCCTCATCCTTGACGACCAAGTCCTCACCCTCAGTGATGGTGAGGTTGTTGTTCGTGGCGTTGCCAGCGTTAATCGTCATGTACGAACGATCAACCGTCTCACGCTTCAGCACGCGCTTCTCGAAGGTGTCTTGGTTGAGAGCAGGGTTAATCTGAATGTTCCAGATGTTGCTCAGCTCACCCTTGTCGTCGTTCACCTGAACGACGACAAGGCTGCCCTGAAGGTTATTGGCAGCTGCGTCGGTCGGCTTCACGACCCACTTGCCATTCTCTTCAATGATCTTCGCGTAGTCTTCGCCGCTGACAATCTTGATGGTGTAGTTGTCGCGGCGCTCGATCTCGACCTTGCCATCGGGGTTGATGAGACGGTCACGGATGTCCGGGCCAGCATTCACGTCCTTCTTGACGATGAACGTGAACTCGTAAGTGCGGCCGTCCTTGTCGGTGAAGGTGACGGTTGCTTCGCCTTCAGCGCCTTCGTTCGGAACGATCTTCCAGTTGTCGCCGTCCTCGACGATCTCCTTGATGACCTTGTTCTCGTCGGAGGTGATCTCGAACTTGGTACCACCACGACGCTCAACGAAGCCCACGGAGGTGTTGAGGATCTCGCGGGTCACCTTGTAGGTGGAGTTGATGTTCTCAATGGTGATGATGTTCTGCTTCTCTTCACCGTTCTTCGACGTGATCTTGACGATCACCTCACCGTGAACATCCTTGTCCTTCGGGATGATGATGAGCTTGCCAGCACCATCGTCCTTCACGGTCGCGATGTCGCCACCCTCGAGAACCTCTACCTTGTCACCCTTGTCCAGCGTGATGATCTTGGTGCGATCAGAGCCACCCTGGTTGATGTTGTAGAAGTAGTTGTTCACGATCTTGTTGAGGTGCTCGACCTCACCAGTGCGATCGTTGATCTGCAGCTCGTAGATGTACTCGTTGCCGTTCTCATCGGTAACGACGATCTCAACAACACCGGATCCCTTGAAGTCATCCTTCGGCTTGATGATCAGGTTGTTGTCCTTATCGCGATCCACGATCACGAGGTCCTCGCCCTTCGTGATGCGCCAGGAGTAGCCCTGCTTCTTCAGATCGCCCATGTCAAGGATCTTCTTCTCGTCCTTGTGACGGATGTCGATCGTGTTGTGGATCTCGTAGACTTCCTTCTCGATCCGGGTGTAGTACTCCTTGATGATCTCCTGAACGTTGACGTTCGTGGAAGTCGTCGTAACGGTGGACTGCTCGGTCTTCGTCTCGGTGACGTCAGACGGGGTGACCTCAACCGTCGTTGGGACGGTCGTGTAGTGGGTCTCCGTCGTCGGGGTGACATGCTCCTTGACCGTGGTCACGACTGGGCGCTCAGTAACGGTCGTCGTGTTGGTGACCGTCGAGCCTGGAACAACCGTCTCAACAATCGACGGCTCCGGCGTGATGGTCTTCGTGACCGTGACGTCCTTGCCGTTTTCACGCTTGGTCGTCGTAACTGTCGACGGCTCGTGAGTGACCGTGGTGGTCTTCGTCTCCGCCGGCTTCGTTACGGTCGTCACCTTCGTGGTTGGCGGAATTTCCTCCCAGCGGGTGACGGTCGTCTCTGGGACCGTCACGACGGTGGTAATTGTGCTCTTCGGCAGCGTCACCGTCGTGTTCGTGTAGTGAGGCTCCTGCGGCTGTGGCGGCTTCGGCTTCTCCAGACCTGGCTGGTACGGCGTGATCAGACGCTGGGACGTGTACTCACGCCTCCAGCTGAAGTTCAGGTTGTAGTTGTTCGGCATCAGAACAACGATGTACTCGCTGGCCTTTACGGAGCTACGAATCTTCTGCATCGCCTGCTCGTTGACGACGAGGTAGTAGTTAGGCCCCGGGTTTGCCCGATCAACGCGCTTGTAGCGAATCTCGAAACCAGTGAGCTGGGTGAACATCGCGTCACCCATCAGGTTTGGACGAACCTCGTTGAGGTATGCAAGGTTGTTGGACACCAACGCCTGCATGTACATCATCTTGCGCTTAACGCCCTCGATGTCGCCCTTCTCCTGGTCCTCGAGAACGGCCTTCATCAGGTTGATGGCGCCCTTCTCAACATCCGGGTTGATGCGGTTACCAACGCCGTAGCGGCCGGACTGGCCAGTCAGCTTACGGAAGGAGTAACCCTTCGGGTTGTTCCATGGGTTATCGACGCCCCAGTCGATGCACCAGCCCGGGCCGTACTGGGTAGCCAGCAGGCCGAGAGCGTTCTGGCCGTGCGGGACCTTCTCCTTCCAAATCTGCTGGCCTTCAAAGACCTTCTGCAGTTCTTCTTGGGAGAGCTGATCGTACTGGCTTGTAACAGCAATGTCTGCGCTTGCGTTCGGCGCAGCAACGTGCACGGTGCTAACGGCCATGACGCCTGTAATCAGGCCGGCCATGATTCGCTTCTTAAGATGTGCGTTTTGCAACGGCTCAATCCTTAAAAATCGTAGGAGATATTCGAAGCAGCCTGAAGACCATCTGAACACGGATCCACAAACTGACAGACATTTATTCAATCACAAAAATCTCCCTGAAAGTAGTCCACTACACCCCCACCACCACAAAAACACCACCACACCCCACAACCCCCAAAAACCCCCTGACCAGCAGCTTCACAAAAGCTGTCAAAGTATGCAACAAAAACGTGATCTATCACACTCAAAACACCACTGCCACCAAACAGGGGGGACACATGTCAACGCATAAAGAACCACACGAAAAAACCCTGGCCTCTGAACCGGAGACCAGGGTGAACCTGTGGAGCATAGGAGAATCGAACTCCTGACATCCTGCTTGCAAAGCAGGTGCTCTACCAACTGAGCTAATGCCCCTTTTGTTCCTGTGGGCCTAGCAAGAATCGAACTTGCGACCTCATCGTTATCAGCGATGCGCTCTAACCGACTGAGCTATAGGCCCTGGGAACGAGAAGTAAGATTACCTACCACTATAACCTTTGACAAATCGCCAGTACAAGCGTTGTTTTTAGCGTTGTCATAGTGGGGTTATAGCGGTAGGTATCTCACGGCTATCGCGCCCTGTTGGACATCACCAGGGTGACGCCGCCGACCAGGTCCGCGATGGCGTTGTAGAGCAACGCCGTCAGCGGGGCCATCACTGCGATGAACACCACGCCGATGAGCCCGAAGAGGCCGGCTGCGGACATGACCAGGGTGGCGTCGATAACTTGGCCGCCGCCGACGCCACTGACCAGCGAGTTCAAGGAGTCGATGACCCCTGTCTGCGCGAGGCCGTAGTAGACGATGGCCGCGCCCAGCATCCAGGCGACGAAGCCGACAAGGGCGAGGATCGTCGCCACCTTAAACACGGAGGCGACACCCACGCGCCGCACCACTATCTTGCGGGCGGCCATGGTTTACTCCCCATCCTTCGGCGAGGCGGAGATGGACGAGGAGGTCTGCTCCTTGGCTTCCTCAATCGTCTTCTCGCCCTTGGCAACCGCGGTTGCCTCCTCTTCGCCCTGCTCCTCGACGTTCTTGTCGATGGCCAGCAGCTCAACGTCATCCGCGAGGTCGACGAGGCGGACGCCCATCGTGGCGCGGGAGGACGGACGGATCTGGTTGACCTCGGTGCGGATCACGCCGCCAGCGGAGGTGATGGCGAAGATCTGGTCTTCCTCATCGACCGCCAGGGCGCCGATCAGCTTGCCGCGCTTCGGGGTGTACTTGAACGTCATCACGCCCATGCCGCCACGGCCCTGGGTGTTGTACTCCTCAATCGCGGTGCGCTTGCCGTAGCCACCAGCGGTGGCGACGAGCAGGAACTCGCCGTCCTGGACCACGGTCATCGCGAGCAGCTTGTCGTCGCCGCGGAAGCGCATGCCCTTCACGCCGGCGGTCGCGCGGCCCATTGGGCGCAGCTGGTCGTCGTCGGCGGTGAAGCGGATGGCCTGGCCCTGCTCAGAGACGAGCAGCAGGTCGTCCTCCTCGCCGGCAAGCGCCGCGCCGATCAGGGCGTCGCCCTCGTTGAGGTTGATCGCGATGAGGCCCGCGGAACGCGCCGACTCGTAGTCGGTCAGGCGGGACTTCTTCACGCGGCCGTCGCGGGTAGCCAGGACCAGGTACGGGGCGTCCTCGTAGGACTGGATCTGGATGACCTGCGCGATGCGCTCCTCCGGCTGGAACTCCAGCAGGTTCGCCACGTGCTGGCCGCGGGCCGTGCGGCCCGCCTCCGGCAGCTCGTAGGCCTTGAGGCGGTACACGCGGCCGAAGTTGGTGAAGAACAAGATCCAGTCGTGGGTGGAGCAGATGAAGAAGTGCTTCACCACGTCGTCCTGCTTCAGTTCCGCCCCGCGGACACCCTTGCCGCCGCGCTTCTGCGACTTGTACGCATCCACCTTCGTGCGCTTCGCGTAGCCGGTGGAGGTGATGGTGACCACGACGTTCTCGCGCGCGATGAGGTCTTCCTCGGTCACATCGCCGGTCGCGGCCACGATCTGGGTGCGGCGCTCGTCGCCATACTTTTCGACGATCTCACGCAACTCGTTGCCAACGATCTCCCGCTGGCGCTCCGGACGGGCCAAGATGTCCTTGTAGTCGGCAATCTTGCGCTCGATCTCGGCCAGGTCGTCGACGATCTTCTGGCGCTCCAGCGCTGCCAGGCGGCGCAGCTGCATTGCCAGGATTTCGTTGGCCTGGATCTCGTCGACGTCGAGAAGCTTGATCAGGCCCTGGCGGGCGTCGTCAACCGTTGGCGAGCGACGGATCAGGGCGATGACCTCGTCCAACGCATCGAGCGCCTTGACCAAGCCGCGCAGGATGTGGGCGCGCTTCTCGGCCTCATCCAGGCGGAACTTGGTGCGGCGAACGATGACCTCGATCTGGTGCTTGACGTAGTAGCGCAGCATCTGGTCGAGGCGCAGCGTGCGCGGCACGCCGTCGACGATGGAGAGCATGTTCGCGGAGAAGTTCGTCTCCAGCTGCGAGTGCTTGTACAGGTTATTGAGCACCACTCGAGGAACCGCATCGCGCTTGAGCTTGACCACGATGCGCATGCCGATGCGATCCGAGGACTCATCATCAATGTCGGCGATGCCCGCCATCTTGCCCGCGGCGACCTGGTCCGCAATGTTGTGGATGAAGTTATCCGGGTTGACCTGGTACGGCAGCTCCGTAATCGTGATGAACTGGCGGTTGCCGATCTCCTCGATCTCGGTCACACCACGCATACGGATGGAACCGCGGCCCGTGGTGTAGGCGTCCTTGATGCCCTGATCGCCGACGATGAGGCCGGCCGTCGGAAAGTCCGGGCCCTTCACTCGCTCCATCACCGCGTCGAGCGCCGCCTGCTCATCCGCGTCATAGTTGTCGAGCATCCAGTAGATAGCCTCCGCCAACTCGTTCAAGTTGTGCGGCGGAATGTTGGTGGCCATACCGACAGCGATACCGTTCGAGCCGTTCATCAGCAGGTTCGGCACACGTGACGGCAGCACGTCCGGCTCGCGGGTCTTGCCGTCGTAGTTCGGGGAGAACTCCACGGCGTCCTCACGGATGTCGCGGACCATCTCCATCGCCAGCGGCGTCATCTTGCACTCGGTGTAACGCATGGCCGCTGGGCCGTCATTACCAGGGGAACCGAAGTTACCCTGGCCGTCGACCAGCGGGTAGCGCATCGCCCAAGGCTGAGCCATGCGCACCAGCGTGTCGTAAATGGCGCTGTCGCCGTGCGGGTGGAAGTTACCCATCGTGTCAGCGACAGGCTTGGCACTCTTCACGTACGAACGCTCGGGGCGGTAGCCGTGGTCGTACATGGCGTAAATGATGCGGCGGTGCACCGGCTTCATGCCATCGCGAACATCCGGGAGCGCACGGCCGACGATCACGCTCATCGCGTAATCGATGTAGCTCGTCTGCATCTCCTCATTGATGTCAATGGGCTGGATGGCGTCGGAACCGCCGCCACCTAGAGTGTCATCACTCATTGCTCACCTTTCGTCAAACATTGGTTCCTACCGATTCTAGCGCTTTGTGCGCCGAATCACCCCTGCACCGTGGTATCACTCTGATACCATCGCGGCATGGCTATGACGCTACAACTCAGCACAGACGAAGACACAGCACTCATCATGCTCGCCTCCGCATGGGGCTGCTCGAAGCAAGAGGCCGCCCGCCGCGCCATCGTCACCGCCGCCTCCCGCCTTCTTGACGACGCCACCATTACCAACCTCGCCCGCACCACCCTGCAGGAATACGCCCACACCGAACGCCGCATCCGGCAGGCCCGCGATGCGTAGCCTGAGCAGTGAGCAGCTGCTGGCCATCGCCGACGAATGCGCGCATATATATAAGGTGCGAATACGTTCCTTCGGCGCGCTCTGCGCCTGCGCCGCCGTCCCCGGCGCCCACCTCCACGGCGTGCCCGTCTACGACACCGCACACGCCGCCGCTCGCGGCCTCGCCGACACAATCCGGGCCCTGCGCCCCCTGACCGGAGCCAACGACGCCTTCGCTGACGTCGCCGGCACCACCTATTTGCGGTGGGTCGAGGAAGCGTAATCGCGTACTTTCTCCTACACTGGCAACTATTTACACGGACCATTAGAGAACACTTGGTGGAGGAACAATGAACGCTACAAAGTACACCGCAGTACTGGCAACCACCGTGGCACTGATCGGCGCCGGCCTGGCCGCACCTCAGTTGCGCGCGGAAGAGACTACTGAGACGACCGCAGCATCAGATTCGGCATCTCAGTCACAGGAAGCGCGCGAATGGCGCAACGCTGAAATTACCGCCGGCGGCACCATCACCGTCGAGCCGAGCGTCCCACTCCCAGAGGGCGCCAAGGCAGTCGGCCCGACCAGCATCGACGGCTGGAAGCTGACCACCGACGAGAAAACCGGCGCTGTGACGATCGAGGCCGCACCGAAACTGCGCCCCGGCCAGGGACTGCGCTACCGCGTCTTAGTTCTCTTCGCCGACAAAACCACGGCCACCTACGACGCCGAAGTGACCGTCGTTCCTGGTGGCAACAACAACGCCAACACCTCCACCATCGAGTACAAGGACTCGCTGGTCCAGCCGAAGCAGAGCGTCACCGTTACCCCCACGGGCACGTTCACGCAGGGCACCAAGTTCTACCTCAACAGTGACAAGATTGAGAAGTGGGACGTGAGCGTCGACGAAACCACCGGCGCCGTCACCGTCAAGGCCGGCGACATCGGCTACGGTTCCTGGCTCTCCATCCCAGTTCGCGCTGAGTTCCCCGACGGCTCCTCCGACGTCAAGCACGCCAAAGTCACCGTCGCCGACCAGCACGGCAACACCACCCCGCCGTCCGACCGCCTCGCCGCGAAGCACACGCCGGTGTACGCCACAGCGCAGATCGCGGGTAACGAGACGGCCACCCTCAAGCAGACCGCTGAGCTGCCTGAAGGCACCAACTTTAAGATCATGGGCGAGTCCAAGTTGTGGGACCTGTCTATCGACGCCTCAACCGGCACCATCACCGCAACACCAAAGCAGCCGCTCGCTGCCGGTGCCGTCGCGAATGTGCCCGTCATCGTCACCTACTCCGACGAATCCCAAGACTTCGTACAGGCCAAGGTCGAGGTGACCAAGGACCCCGTGTGGCAGTCCAGCAAGGCTAGCGTCGACTACCCGGTGGAGAAATCCCCAGCCGATGAGACCGCCACCATCACCCCTGCTCTCAAAAATGTGCCGGAGGGCACCAAGTTCGCCATGAACGCGACGCCACCAACGGGTTGGGAGATCGGCATCGCGCCTGTGACCGGTGTGGTGACCGTCAACGCCCCAGAGGGCACCCGCGCAGGCACCCAGATCAACGTGCCTGTCCGCGTCGAGTTCCCCGACGGTTCCCGCACCGTCACCAACGCGGTCGTCCTCTTCGAGGCACCAACCAACCCCGAGTCCGACAAGTTCAAGGTCACCTACAAGGACGTGACCGTCAAGGCCGGCGAGAACCGAGTGTTCAAACCAACCGAAGCACTACCTACCGGTGCCATCGTCAACGGCCCGAAGAACCAGAGCGTCAACGGTGTGAAGGTCAATACCGACAAGGACGGCGCTGTCTCCGTTGAAGTACCAAGCCACGCCCGTGACTTCGACTTCACGGTTCCCCTCGAGATCTTCTTCCGCGACGGCTCCAAGCAGGAGACGAAATTCCACGTCACCGTAAAGGCAAAGGAGACGACTACTCCGACGACCTCCACCAAGGAGTCCACGCCGACTTCGGAGGAGTCCGCGCCGCGGACAACCGACCCGTCAACGACTACGCCGACGACTTCCGACAAGACGACCGAGCCGACCACGTCCGCCCCGCGGACAACCGAGAAGTCCACCACCCCGGAGACGACCACCCCGGCCACGTCGACTACCAACGCAACGCCAACAACCAAGGCAACGACGACCACGAAGGAGTCCGCGCCGCGGACAACCGAAGAGGCGTCGACAAGCGAGGCGACTCCGACGACTCCAACGACCTCGACAAAGCCTTCGAAGCCACAGGCTACGACGACCAAGGTTGAGTACGCGCGCACGCCGGTGCACGCGGGTGAGTCTGTGACGCTGAAGCCGAAGGGCGAATTCCCTACGGGGACGAAGTTCAACGGGCCGAGCGGGTCGCAGCAAGGATGGTCCGCCACCACGAACAGTCAGACTGGTGAGATTCGAATTACTGCACCAGCGGACGCGACGGTTGGTACCACTGTGAGCTTCCCTGTCACCGTGGTCTTCCCAGACAAGTCGAGGCAGATTCACGAAGTCACCGTCTACGTAGAGCGCACCACCACGGCGCCGTCCACCAGCGAACAGCCGACCAGCGAACAGCCAACGAACACTACGACGCCAGCAAAGCCGAAGGAGTCCCAGGCGGACAAGACCGACGTCAACTTTGAAAACCAGAAGGTGAACGCTGGCGGCACGATCGTGCAGCGCCCGAGCGGCAACGCTCCTGCAGGCACCAAGTTCACGGGCCCGAACGGCACGTACGACGGCTGGAAGTTCGCCACCGACCCGAACACGGGTGAGGTCACGATCACGCCTCCGGCGGACGCGAAGCCTGGTGCCTCCATCGACTACACCGTCACCGCGACGTTCCCCGACTGGTCGACGAAGGACTACAAGCTGAAGGCGACCGTTACGGGCGGAGTGGACGACGATAACGGTGGTGACACGGGCTCGAGCTCAGGCTCCAGCAGCTCCTCGTCGAACGAGGAGGGCTCGAGCACGGGTGCGACCATCGGCATCGTGGTTGGCGTGCTCGCGCTGCTCGGTCTGCTGGCCGGCGCGGCGAACTATGTGCTGCAGTACGTCGACATCAACGCGCTGCTTCGCTAACACCGTTCGCGCGGGGACGATATTCTAAGCACTATGAAGAAAATGAGTGCTATCGTCCTCGCCGGCGGGGTCGCGGCGTCGCTGATCGTCGCGCCGCAAGCCACCACCGCCCCAGCCGGATCCTCCAAGCCGACGCCGGTGATCACGCCGACCGTCACCCCTCCAAAGCAGCCACCGCTCGGCAGCGCATACACGGGCTCAGCGCCGGTCTCGCTGACCATCGCGGCGCTGCTCACCCTGCTGGTTGGCCAAGTCATTGTCGACGCCGTCCCCCCACTGCGCGCAGCCGTCGATGACCTCGCGCGCCAGGCAGGACTCTCGGGCGTGATGGGATCCTCCCAGGGTAACCGTATTTTCGACTTCTCCAAGATCGACCTCAACGAGCTGCAGAAGATGCTGCCCAAGGTCTAAACCCCACCCCAAATATGTAACCGCTGTGACTCATGATAAGTTTGTTCCTGTTGTGGTTACAGTGTCCTGTGTGACTGCTGTGGCGGAAGAGCCGCAACGCTCAACGTAACAATGCGACCTGCCGGGGGGCAGGTCGCATTTGTCATACAATCAACGGCATGGAAACACCACAAGGACTCAACGCACTGCTGCACAATGGGCGCCGCCCAGGAATCGTCGACGCGCTCGCCGGAGTGGTCGACCAGACCGTCGCAGACCAAAGCGGACTCACCGGCATGGCGCTGCGCTCCGCAATCGCGGGCGTAAAGAAAGTCGACGCCCGGATCCTGCACAAAGGCATCAACACCGTACTCCCCCAGCTGCTCGAGCAGCTCAACCCCCGCTGGGAAGACTACAAAAACAGCGACCACGCCGCCTTTGGCGAATACCTCGCACAACACGAAGACGACGTGGTCACAGAACTCGTCTCACTCGGCGACAACCTCCGCGACTCCATGCCAGCCGGCGTACAGAAGATCTACGCCACCTTCCGCAGCAAGGCCGCCAAAATTGTGGGGCCTGCGCTGCCGCGGATCGGAGAGGTCGTCGAAAAGCAGATGGAAAGCTAGACGTCCAGGAAGCGGACGTCCTTCGCCTTGCGGGTAATGAAGGAGCGGCGAGCCGCCACATCATCGCCCATCAGGATGCTGAACAGCTCATCAGCGCGCTGGGCGTCCTCCACATCAACACGACGCAGAATACGGTGATCCCGGTCAAGCGTGGTCTCCCACAGCTCGCTCGGGTTCATCTCACCCAGACCCTTGTAACGCTGGATGCCGTCATCCGTGTTGATCTTACGGCCGGCCTCCAGGCCCTCCGCGAGCAACTGGTCGCGCTCCGCGTCGGAGAAGGCGTAACCAGGCTCGCCCTTCGCCCACTTCAGCTTGTAGAGCGGCGGGTTCGCCAGGTAGACGTGGCCCTCCTCGATGAGCTCCGGCATGAAGCGGAACAGCAGGGTAAGCAGCAGCGTTGCGATGTGCTGGCCGTCGACGTCAGCATCCGCCATCAGCACAATCTTGTGGTAGCGCAGCTTCGAAATGTCGAACTCTTCGTGAATACCCGTACCCAGCGCAGTGATGATCGCCTGGACCTCCGCGTTCTTCAACACGCGGTCCATGCGGGCCTTCTCCACGTTCAGGATCTTGCCGCGGAGCGGGAGGATCGCCTGATACATCGAGTCGCGGCCCTGCTTCGCCGAACCACCTGCTGAGTCACCCTCAACAATGAACAGTTCGGACAGCTTCGGGTCCTTCGAACGGCAATCCGCCAACTTACCCGGCAGGCCACCCAGGTCCGTCGCCGACTTGCGACGCACCAAGTCACGCGCCTTGCGCGCCGCCTGACGCGCCTGCGACGACGACACAGCCTTCGAAATGATGGCCTTCGCCTCCGCCGGGTTGGCATCAAACCAATCCGACAGATTCTCGTTCACGGCGCGCTGCACGAAGCCCTTCACCTCGGTATTGCCGAGCTTCGTCTTCGTCTGGCCCTCAAACTGCGGGTCCGCCACGCGGACAGACACCACGGCCGCGAGACCCTCACGGCAGTCATCACCAGTGAGGTTCGGCTCCTTGTCCTTCAGCAGCTTATGGTCACGCGCGTAACGGTTCATCAGGGTGGTCAACGCCGCACGGAAACCCTCCTCGTGCGTACCGCCCTCATGCGTATTAATGGTGTTCGCGAACGTGTGCACAGACTCCTTAAACGAGCTGTTCCACTGCATCGCCACCTCAGCCTCAAGACCATCACCCTTCTGGTCGAAGCCCACGATCGTCGGGTGGATCGCCGTCTTCGACTTATTCAGGTAGTTGACGTAATCAATCAAGCCGTCCGGGTAGTGGTACGTGACCTTCTTCTCGCGCTTCTTCGGGGCAGCAGATGTGTCACCCTCGGCGGCGTCGTCAAACGAATCCGAACCAACCTCGGCGGCCGTATCGCCCTCCTCCGCGATCGCCTCAAGCTCAAGCTCCTGCTCAGAAACGCGCTCGTCCTTCAACGTGATGGTCAGGCCCTTATTCAGGAACGCCATCTCCTGCAGACGACGCGAAATGGTCTCCCACTTGAACTCCGTCGTCTCGAAAATCTCCGGATCCGGCCAAAAACGAATCGCCGTACCCGTGCCGCGGGCATTGCCGCCCTCCTCCAGAGGCTCCGGCTGCGCGTTCACAAACCGCTGGTACCAGTGCTTGCCATCGCGCTTAATGTCCGCCTCAACACGCGTGGACAGCGCGTTCACCACGGAAATACCCACACCGTGCAGACCACCCGACACCGCGTACGACTCCGAGTCGAACTTACCGCCCGCGTGCAGCTGCGTCATCACGACCTGCACCGTCGGCGCACCAGACGGGTGCATCTCCACCGGAATACCACGACCATTATCGACGACCTCTACGCCGCCATCCGCGAGCAGAGTCACATCGACGCGATCGGCATAGCCCGCCATCGCCTCATCGACCGAGTTATCCACGACCTCCCACACCAAGTGGTGCAGGCCACGCTCGCCGGTCGACCCAATGTACATACCTGGGCGCTTCCGGACGGCCTCAAGGCCCTCGAGGATAGTAATCGACGACGCGTCATAATGAGGTTGTTGATCAGCCACTGGAAAAGACGCTCCTCCTGAAAAATGTCATTAACCCGTCCCATCTTACACGTAAAACAGGACACCAAACCCCACGACTACCCGTACGTGTCCCTCGGACCCCGCCCCTTCACGTGCAGCGGACCATAGCGCCAACTCTTCACCCGCGGCCCATAAATGTGCAGCTTCCGGATCACATCCGGGCCCACCTTCTCCGCAATCGCGCGCAGCACCGTCGACTGCATGTACTTCAGCTGCGTCGCCCACGCCGTCGTCGTACACGTGATGAAGACCTCGCCGTCCTTAATCATCTCCACCTTCGTATGCTCCGCGATCTTCGCACCGACCAGGCCCTCCCAATTGCCCATCACCCAGCCATACGCCATGTTCTCCGTCCAATCGCGCTTCCGGATCTCCTTGCCCAACAGCGACGAAAACGACTTCACCTTGTAACTGCGCGGCAACGCCCGACCATCCTTGCCCGTCGGCCGACCCCGCTCCAACCACGGCCTGCGCTCCTCCTGCTCAAAGTGCAGCCCCGGCACCGTAATATCCTTCACCGGACGGCCCTTGCCCTGGCTGCGGCGCGGCACCACGCTCGTTCCCTGCTTCGACAAATCCGGCAACCTCCCGCCGCGCCGCTTCGCCGTGCGCCGCAACTGGTCAAAGGTAGTGCCCACCAAGTCACGCTCGCTCAATGTGCGACACCCCCTCCTCCATCCGCACGTGATACCGCGCCGTCACCGCCCCATCAAGGTTGCCCGGCAAGTCATCCCCGACCGCCGCCGTAATCAACACCTGCTCCGCCGACTCCGCCACGTGCACCAACCGCTCACGGCGCTTCGCGTCCAACTCCGCAAACACATCATCCAGAATCAGCACCGGATCCGTGCCCTCACCAGCCAACAAGCGGTACTCCGCCAAGTGCAAACTCAGCGCAAAGGACCACGTCTCCCCATGCGACGCATACCCCTTCGCCGGCTGCTGACCCAACATCAACACCAAATCATCCCGGTGCGGACCAACCAGCGTTGAGCCACGCTCAATCTCCTCTTTTCGACGCCTCCCCAACTCCGACAACATCGCCGCCTCCAACACCTGCGGATCCCGCGACGCCTCCCCCGTCAACTCCAACACCGCCCGATCCAACGTCGACGTATACTCCACCGACGCCGCCCGCGACTCCGGCGCCACCGACGCATAGGACTCCGTGATGGGGTCGGAGAGGGCGTCGACAAGCAGAAGCCTGCCCGCCAGCACCTGCGCACCATACCGCGCCAACTGTGCATCCCACGCATCCAACGTGCTCAACGCACCCGCGCCCGCCGCATCCCCATAACCGCGGCGCAACGCCATATTCTGCGAACGCAACAACGCATTACGCTGACGCAACACCTTGTCATAATCCGCCTTCACCCCACCATGACGCGGCGTACGCACCGCCGCCAACGCATCCAAAAACCGGCGACGATCCCCCGGCTCCCCATTCACCAACCGCAAATCCTCCGGCGAAAACATCACCGTCCGCAACACACCAAGCAGCTCACGCGCCGACTTCAACCTCGTCCTATTAATCTGCGCCTGATTCGCCCCACTCGCCTTAATCAACAGATGCGTCGTCAGCGCGCGCCCCTCATTCACCGTCGTCGCCGACACGCGCGCATCACTCGCCCCCGGATGGATCAGCGGAGCGTCCGTGGCCACCCGGTGACTCCCGAGCATCGACGTATACCGCACAGCCTCCACAATGTTCGTCTTCCCGTGCCCGTTGCGGCCCGAAAACACCGTGACGCCCGGCTCCAAATCCACATGCAACTCCCGCCACGAACGGAAATCACGCAGGTCAAGCTCCGAAACGTACATCGCGGCAAACTAGCCCGGCAGGCGAACCGGCATCAACAAATACGTGAAATTCGTCTCCGGCGTCGGGAACAACCCATCATCACCCTTCTCCGGAAACGACTCCGGCTCCGGAATCATAATCGCCGGACGCGACGACTCCGTAAACCCAAACACCGCACGATCCGTCCCAATCACCGACAAACCATCACGCAAATAACCAGCGTTAAACGCAATCAGCAGCTCATCCTCCCCCACAAACTGCGCAGGAATCGACTCCGACGCCTCACCAGAATCAGCCCCCGACGCAAACAACGTCACCTGACCCTCCGAAAAATGCAACCTCAACTGCGCATTCCGATCCGCCACCAACGACACACGGCGAATCGCCTCCAGCAACGGAGCCACCTCCACCGACGCCATCGACGTATGCGCCTTCGGCAACAACGGCTGCACATTCGGGAAATCCGCATCCAACATGCGCGTCGTCGTCTCACGATTGCCCGCATGCAAACCAAACAAGCCGTCCGCGCCCACATTATCGACGCCACCAACGGCAATCTGCACCGGCTCCTCCAACTGCGTATCCAACGTCCGCGCGTTATCCAACAACGTCTTCGCCGGCACCAACAGCTTCGCCTGCACCCCCTCACCAGCAGGCGACCACTCCAACGAACGCAACGCCAACCGGAAACGGTCCGTCGCCGTCAAGTGCAACGTCGAACCCTCCACCTCAATGTGGATACCGGTCAGCATCGGTAACGTGTCATCCTTACCCGCCGCGGCAGCCACCTGCATCACCGCGCCACTCAGGTCCTCCGAACCGATCGTGCCCGTCACCTCAGGCAACTGCGGCAACTGCGGATAATCGTCCAACGGCATCAAAGGCAGCTCGAAGTGGGCGGAGCCGCCGTCGAGAAGCAACTTTGTGTCACTCGTAGAAACCTCAACCGGCTGATTCGGCATATTCGCAACAATGTCAGACAACAACTTGCCCGCCACCGCCACGCGACCAGGCGTATCCACCTCAGCCGCAATCCGCACCCGCGACGACACCTCATAATCGAAGCCCGCGAACTCCAAACCCTCATCCGACGCCGTAATCAACACCGCGCGAAGAATCGGCTGCGTGTTCTTCGTAGGCAACATCCGAGCAACCCACGCCACCGCGTCCGACAGGTCCTCCTTGTGCACGCGGAAGGAAACGTTGGAATTCAAGTTGTCTTGGATGTCCGCCATAGTGACACGGGCTCCTTGCAGTACGTAGAGATTCTTGTAATTACGTACTCACTCTAGGCGGGGACGCGCTTTTTGTCATTCGAGTTTTCACACGCCTAGCTCATGGCTTTTTGGGGCGTTGGTCGTTTGTGCGCCGTTCTGCACAGGTCCCCTTTCTACTCTAGGAATTACAAGTAAAAAGCTTGGGAACAACAATAAGTCCTGTGCAATCTGTGGAATTACACGAATTCGCCGTGGTCGGAACGCAAAAACAGGGTGTGCAATTGCCTGTGGATGAAATGTGGATAACTCCGGGCGTTTGTGGATAGATTTTCTGTCATTTGATCTGTGCACAACTCGGGAAGGGTTGTCCACTGGGGATTCACACGTTATCCACAAGGCCTGTGGTGTGTGATGTGGGTCTCTTTGTGGTGGGGGTCACTTAGGTCTTTTGCCCCTGAATGTGAATTACAGCGGTGTAATTACACAGGTGTGGATAAGTCTGTGGATGGATTTTTAGGGTGCGGGAGGTGGGAGTGCCAAATGTCGCAATCTGATATGGACTAGGTGTTCAAAGTGTCTGGCAGAAAAAGGGCTAGGCAAAAGTGGGTGCGTCTTTTGGCACTGAGAGACCAGGTAGGGGCACCAAATTCCGGGATTTGGGGAGTCGGGCTTGTGTTTCCCCAGGTCGCTGGGGGTGCGTGAGGGAATTTGGTGCGGGCGACGCCGAGAGCGACGAAAGTTAACGCAGGGTGCGGGCGCGGGCCTTAATAATCTGGGTGAGCTCCTGGATTTCGTCGTAGGTGCCGCGGTTCTCCGTCATCTCCTTGCGGATCTTGCGGTCCGCGTACATCACGGTGGTGTGGTCCTTGCCGCCGAACTCGTCGCCGATCTTGGGAAGGGAGAGTTCGGTCAGTTCGCGGCACAGGTACATCGCGATCTGGCGGGCGTGCGCCACCTGACGGGTTTTACCTGCGCCGATGAGCTGGTCCATCGTGACGTTGAAGTACTCGGCGGCGTACTCCTTGATGGTGGAGGCGTTGATGTTGATGTCGCCTTCGTCGGGAAGGATGTCGCGAAGTGCGACTTGGGCGACGTCGAGGGTGATGGGCTCGTCGATAAGGGAAGAGTAGGCAGAGACCCTGATGAGGGCGCCCTCGAGCTCGCGGATCGACGACTCGAATTGTGAGGCGATGAGCTCGAGCACCTGGTGGTCGACCTGCGTGCCGTCGGCGGCCGCCTTCTTCATCAAGATGGCGATGCGGGTCTCCAGGTCTGGTGGCTGGACGTCGGTGATGAGGCCGCCCTCGAAACGGGTGCGGAGGCGGTCCTCGAGGGTGGTGAGCTGCTTCGGCGGGCGGTCAGACGACAGGATGATCTGCTTATTTGCCTGGTGAAGGGCGTTGAAGGTGTGGAAGAACTCCTCCTGGGTGCCTTCCTTTCCCTCGAGGAACTGGATGTCATCGACCATGAGGATGTCGAGGTTGCGGTAGCGACGCTTGAAGCTTTCTTGGCGGTCGTCGCGCACGGAGTTGATGTAGTCGTTCGTGAACTCCTCGGAGGAGACGTACTTGATGCGGAGGTTCGGCTGCAGGACCTGCGCGTAGTTGCCGGCGGCGTGCAGCAAGTGCGTCTTGCCGAGGCCGGAGCCACCCCAGATGAACAGGGGGTTGTAGGCGCGGGCCGGGTTCTCGGCGACGGCGACGGCGGCGCCGTTGGCGAAGCGGTTCGAGGAGCCGATGACGAAGTTCTCAAAGGTGTACTTCGGGTTGAGGCTGGTCTCGCGCTCGGGGTCGTGGGCAGGCTTTTCGCGGGGGATTCGCTTAGGGACGGTCGGGTGCGCCGGCGCCTGGTGTTGTTGCTGTTGGCGGGCGTGCATCTCAGCGAGTTCGTCGAGGCCCATTGGGATTTGCTCGCCGGGGGTCATGTGGGCCGGGTCGACAGCCTCGGGGGCAGGCGGAGCTGAAGGCGCCTGGATCGAGACGGCGAGCGTGCAGTGTTTGCCCAGGTGGGACGCCAGCAGCGCAGTGATGTGCGGTGCGAGGGACTGCTCCACCACCGTTTTCGCTGCGGCGTGGGGGGCGGAGAGGATGGCGTAGCCGTCGACAAGCATGACGGGGCGGACGAGCTGGAGGTACGCGCGTTCTTGCGGGGTGAGCGACGGGACCTGCGAGCTGGGCTGCGCGGATAGCGCCAGCAGGTCAGCGACGATGGTGCGCCATAGCGTTTCGATGTCTTGCTCTGCCAACGTCCCGCTCTCCTCCTGATCCGACATGTCATTTAGTGACGTTCATCACAACTGTGGAATTTCACGTACATTCCACCGCTGCTTCACAGATTTTGTAATTCCAAAACCTGCGTCTCACCAGTATCTTCCACAGACTTGTCCACACCTGTGGATAACTTCGGTGAGCAAGTTGTCCACAGCCTTCCCCCTCCCCTGTGGATAACTTTTCACGGAACTTTTACCGGCTGTGACCTGCTGTAATTATAAATTACGCCGCAAAGTCTCAACCTGTTGTTCACAGTTATCCACAGCGATGTGGAGAAAGAACGTGTGTAATTGTGGTGCTTTATCATTGTTACCCGGTGTGAGCTTGCAATGTCTAACAGCCCGCACGCCACAACCCTGTGGATAACTCGTTTCACGGATGTGATTCACAGGAAATCTCGAACATTGCGTACGCGTGTTGGGAAGTAATCGCGCGTCAGGCCGGTGATAGCGCGGCCCCCGGTGTTCGAAAATATGCAACCACCTGCGCGAAAGTACACCTTTGTAATTACGGGGGTAAACGAATGGACCTGCGCCCCACCCGGCGCAAAAGGCGGTGTGTCGATTTGAACAACCAGCGGTTTTTCGCGTAGTCTGGCGTAGTCTGTCACACCACGGGCGCGAAGCAACATGCCCACGGTGTGCTTGAGAGCACCATCTACGCAGTGCACCGGGCCGCCCACCCAGGGCGAGTCAGCGAAGGTGATGCATGCAGGTCAACGCGCACAACGCGCCGCGGCCGGGCAATCTCAACCTGAACATTACAATTCCGGGACGGCTACTACCCCGGGAGGGAATGCGTCGCACACCGCGGCGGGTTCCCGCTGGCCGTCGTGACCTCTTATAAGGAGTCCACCGTGTCTAAGCGGACTTACCAGCCAAACAACCGCCGTCGTTCACGCAAGCACGGCTTCCGTGCCCGCATGCGCACCCGCGCCGGCCGCGCAATCGTTTCCGCGCGCCGCAAGAAGGGCCGCGCCAGCCTGACGGCATAAACGCCCGAAGCGCAGCGACATCGTGTTACCCCGCCCGCACAAACTCTCCTCCTCTGCCGACTTCCGGCAGACCATGAGGAAAGGAGTGCGCGCGGGGTCTCGCACTTTAATCGTCCACGTCCGCTCCCGGGCCGACGACGCCGTCGCGCTGCACGGCGGGCCGCGCTTCGGACTGATCGTGTCCAAGCAGGTCGGTAACGCGGTGACCAGGCACGCGGTGTCTCGGAAACTGCGGCATGTGCTGCGAGGGGGCGTCGATAAGCTGGAGCTGCACCACGACGTCGTGGTGAGGGCCCTGCCCGCCTCAGCCACCGCCACGAGCGCGCAACTCGCACACGACTACGACGCCGCACTGCGCAAAGCCCTGGACAAATGGCGTACTACAACTTCCTAGGCCAACGCATCCCCGCACCACCAACCGCGGCCGCGCGGGCACTCGTGAAGGCCGTACGCTGCTACCAAAAGTACCTCTCACCCCTTAAGATGGGTGCGACGTGTCGTTTCATGCCAGTGTGCAGCGCCTACGCACTCGAAGCGGTCGCGCGACACGGTGCCATCAAAGGCACCCTGCTCAGCGTGGCCCGCGTCTGCAAATGTGGGCCCTGGCACCCCGGCGGGTTCGACCCAGTACCCGGAAGCGGTACGGACGCGTCCACAGAAACGACCACCAAGTAACCAACGAGGAGAAACACCCCAAAGTGCTGAATTTCATCTACTGGCCGATTTCTTGGGTGCTGTGGTTCTGGCACAAAGTATTCGGCTTCATCCTCTCGCCAGACTCGGCGTTGTCATGGATCCTGTCCATCGTCTTCCTCACCTTCACCCTGCGAACCCTGCTGGTCAAGCCCATGGTCAACCAAATGCGGTCCATGCGCAAGATGCAGGAAATGCAGCCGAAGATGCAGGAAATCCGCCAAAAATACAAGAACGACCAGCAGAAAATGGCGGAAGAGACGCAGAAGCTGTACAAGGAGATGGGTACCAACCCGCTCGCCTCGTGCATCGTCCCGCTGGCGCAGATGCCCGTGTTCATCGGCCTGTTCCACGTGCTGCGCTCCTTCAACCGCACCGGCACCGGCCCCAACCAGCTGGGCCTCAGCGTTGAAGAGAACCGCAACCTGGCCAACTACGCGTTCTCCCCAGAAGACGTCCGCTCCTTCCTGGACGCCGACTTCTTCGGTGTGCCGCTCTCCGCGTACATGTCCATGCCAGAAGACGCCTTCGCGGCGTTCACCGGCCTGGACTTCACCCGCGCCAACATCATCATGGTGTGCCTGCCGCTCGTGCTGATCTCCGCGACGTTCACCCACCTCAACGCCCGGATGTCCATGAACCGTCAGGCCGCACGCCGCGCCGCCGGCAAGGTCAACTCCCCGTCCGGTGACAACGCCGCCATGATGGAACAGCAGATGCAGATGATGAACAAGATGATGCTCTGGGTCTTCCCGGTCATGATCATCGCGTCCGGCTTCCTGTGGCACATCGGCCTGCTGTTCTACATGCTGGCCAACAACGTGTGGACCTTCTTCCAGACCCGCATCGTCTTTGCCAAGATGGACGCCGAGGAAGAGGCCGAGGAACGCGCCAAGGCGGAAGCCAAGCGCGCCTCCGCTCCCGTTGTCGGTGCCCGCAAGGTGGACAAGCGCAGCAAGAAGCAGCGCAAGCAGCAAGGCAAGTAACCGGTAGCCCCCAGCCCCCAGCAAGTGTTTGCTGGGGGCGTTACTTTTACTAGAGTCGATGCCAGACTAAAAATTCAAAGGAGTACACAGCCGTGTCAGAACAGCCCACAGCAGCCGCCACCATCTTCGGCGACCGCCTGCCGCTCGCCGAGGCCTACCACGAATCGCTCGCCACAACCGCCGCCGAGCGCGGCTTCATCGGCCCCAAAGAAGTCAGCCGCCTGTGGGAACGGCACATCCTCAACTGTGCGGTGGTCTCCGAAGCACTTGACGACGCCACCACCGTCGCAGACATCGGCTCCGGCGCAGGGCTGCCCGGCATCCCACTGGCCATCGCGCGCCCCGACGTCTCGTTCACCCTCATCGAGCCGCTGCTGAAGCGCTCCACGTACCTCGCCGAGGTGCAACGCGAGCTGGGTTTGGACAACGTCACCGTCGTCCGCGGTCGCGCTGAAGAGCAGCCCGGCGGGCAATTCGACGTGGTCACCTCTCGCGCCGTCGCACCCCTGGGCAAGCTCGCCGGCTGGAGCCTTCCACTGGTACGCCACGGGGGCTCGATGTTGGCGCTGAAAGGCGCTAGTGTTGCAGAAGAACTAGAACGCGACGCGCGGGCGATTGCGAAAGCCGGGGGGATCACGCCGAACATTTTCCAGGTTGGCGCCGACGTCCTCGACCAGCCCACCACCCTCATCCGAATCGTGCGGAAATAGCGGAAAGGAACACCACCAGCATGGACAACGCCACGCTGCAACGCCCCGCGCACACCCGCGTGTTCACCGTTGCGAACCAGAAGGGCGGCGTCGGCAAGACGACGACATCGGTGAACATGGCGTCGGCACTCAGCCGCCAAGGCATGCGCGTCCTCGTCATCGACCTGGACCCGCAGGGCAACGCCTCCACCGCGCTCGGCGCCGAGCACACCTCCGGCACCACCTCCAGCTACGAAGTCCTCATCGGCGAAGCAACGCTCGAGGAAGCACTGCAGGCGCACGCCAACAACGAGAACCTCTACTGCATCCCCGCCACCATCGACCTCGCCGGCGCCGAAATCGAGCTGGTGTCCATGGTGCGCCGCGAATACCGGCTGCACGACGCCATCCGGCGCGGCTTCCTCGAAGAGCACAACTTCGACTACGTCTTCATCGACTGCCCACCATCACTCGGGTTGCTCACCATCAACGCCATGACCGCCGTCGACGAAGTCATGATCCCCATCCAGTGCGAGTACTACGCGCTTGAGGGCGTCGGCCAGCTGCTCGGCAACATCGGCATGATCCGCGAGCACCTCAACCACAACCTGCACATCTCCGCGATCGTGCTCACCATGTACGACGCCCGCACGCGGCTCGCTGCGGACGTCGCCGGCGAAGTGCGCAACCAGTTCGGCGAAGTGGTGCTGCGCAACGTCATCCCGCGCTCCGTGAAGGTTTCCGAGGCGCCAGGCTACGGCCAGACCGTCATCGACTACGACCCACTCTCCAGCGGAGCGCTGGCCTACTACGACGCCGCCCGCGAACTGGCAACACGCGGCGACTACCAACCACACGCCACCACGGGGCCCATCGGAGTCAGCCCGCAGGTGGCCCAACAACTTGACGAGGGCGAGGAATAACCATGGCACAAGAGCGTAAAGGCGGCCTCGGCCGCGGACTAGCAGCACTTATCCCGCAGGCACCCGCTGCGACCGACAAAACCGGCAAGACCGGCGGCATCGGCGGCAAGGCCTCCGACGTGATCTTCGGCGCAGCCGGCGCAGCCGGGGCTTCGGGAGCTTCAGGGGCTTCCGGTGGCGGCGACAAACTTCCGCCCCGCGGAAAACGACCCAAGGTCGCGGGCGCGCCCACCGTGGGCGCCACCCCCGAAAACGTCATCCAACCCGTGCCAGTCGGCGCGCGCTACCAGGAAATCGCGGTCGGGCAAATCATCCCGAACCCGAAACAGCCACGCCAAGTCTTCGACGAAGACGAGCTCAACGAACTCGTTCACTCCATCCGCGAATTCGGGCTGCTGCAGCCCATCGTCGTCCGCGACACCCCAGAAGGCTTCGAGCTCATCATGGGCGAGCGCCGCTGGCGCGCCGCCTCCAAAGCCGGCCTGAAACACATCCCGGCCATCGTCCGCGAAACCTCCGACCAGGACATGCTTCGCGACGCCCTGCTGGAAAACATCCACCGCGTCCAACTCAACCCACTCGAAGAAGCCGCCGCCTACCAGCAGCTCCTCGAAGAGTTCGGCGTCACCCAGGAGCAACTTGCCGACAAACTCGGCCGTTCCCGCCCCGTGATCACCAACGCGATCCGCCTCCTGCGCCTGCCCGTGCCAGTGCAGCGCCGCGTCGCCGCAGGCGTGCTGTCCGCAGGCCACGCCCGCGCCCTCCTCGGCCTCAAACTCGGCAGCGACGCCCTGACCTCCAACGGTCAAAACCTCCTCGCCGAACGCATCGTCTCCGAAGGCTTAAGCGTCCGCGCCACCGAAGAAGCCGTCACGCTCATGAACAACGAAGGCGGCGTCCCACAAAAGAAACGCCGCGAACCCATCCCCCAGCCCGAATACCTCACCCGGGCCGCCGACCAACTCGCCGACGAATGGGACACCAAAGTCTCCGTCACCATGGGCAAACGAAAAGGCAAAATCGTCGTCGAATTCGGCGACCGTCAGGATTTCGAACGCATCATGGGCCTCATCCAGGGCACCGATTAATTACAGGTGCTCCTGGCGGAGCAAGTCCTGGAAAGAGTAGGTGCCTGTCGGCTGGTCATCAGAATCCAGCAAGTACAGGCGCTTCACCGCCACCACAATCGCCTCCGCGATCGCGTCCCGCTGCTGCGGATCCGTCACCACCTCAACATCGTGCGGATTCGTGACATAGCCAGCCACGATCTCCACCGACGGCATCCGCGTCATCCGCAGCATCTCCCACGTCCGGGCATGATTCCAGCAATTACGTAGCGACGTCCTCGCCGCAATCTCACGCTGAATATAGCCCGACAGCGTCTCCCCCGTCATCGACGACGTCCCGTTCTCCGAACCGAAGTAGAACGTCGCCACACCATTCGCCTTCTCATTGGCATAACGGTCCAACTGCAGGGAAATCACCAAGTCGGCGTCGAAGCCGTTCGCCAGATCAGCGCGCTCCTTACACGACGGATTATCACCACGCGGGCGCGAGATGATCGTCTCCACACCAGCCGCAATCATGCGGCCCTCCACGCGCTGCGCCAAATCCCACAGGATCTCCTCCTCCGTGATCTGGCCAAAGGGGCCGTCGACAAGCGCGCCCTTATCCGCACCACCAAGATGCGGATCAATCACCACGCGCTTGCCCGCCAACTGCGGGCCAGCCGCACGCACATGCTCACGCTCACGAATCGCGTGCGCCGAACCGCCCGTAATCCGGCGGCCCAACAGACTCAACGCGTGCAACGTATCCGGGCCACACACCCCATCGTCTTCCAAGCCCGAATTCAGCTGGTAGTTCATCACAGCTTCGTGCGTGCGCGGACCGAACCGCCCATCCACACGATCCGAATAAAAGCCCAGCTCATGCAGCTGTGTCTGCAGCTGCCCCACGTCGTCGCCCACCAGCTCCTGATTCGGCTGGTACTGCAACACACGCGCCCCCAACGTATACGACGCCTCACGAAGCTCACGCAACGTCAAGTCATCGATAGCGCCAGTCGGCATAATTCCCCGCGACTGCTGAAACGCTTTCACAGACTCCGCCAAAGGGGCGTCGAAAAGCATCTCGTCGGGAGTGAACTGCCGCGAGTTGAAGTCCTCGATATCCCCATCGAAGTCCTCCAACATGCCCAAACGCGCAAGCGTCGCACGCGCCTCGGCCACGCGAGCACTCGAATCACCTACGCGGAGAATGTCACCCACTGGGCACCTTTCTACAAAACCAACAATGCAGTCCATCCTACGACGGACAGCCTACAGATACGACTCAACCTTCTGGACGATCTGCGCCTTCGGAAGCGCCCCCACAAACTCATCCACCTTCTGGCCATCCTTGAAGATCAACACAGTCGGAATCGACATGACCTGGAACATCATCCCCAGCTCACGCTCCTCATCCACATTCACCTTCGCGACCTTCACCTTGCCATCCAGCTCAGACGCAATCTCATCCAACGTCGGCGACAACTTCCGGCACGGAGCACACCACTCAGCCCAAAAATCCACCAACACCGGCGTCGAAGCCTCAACGACCTCAGCCTTAAACGTATTCTTCGTCACATCAACAGGTGCACTCATCGTTCCTCCTTGAACACAGTTCTTTCTATTCTAAAGCGCCGCAAGGAAATGCTGCGCATCCAACGCCGCCCGGCACCCCGAACCAGCCGCCGTAATCGCCTGACGATAGTGGTTATCCACCAAATCGCCACACGCAAACACGCCCGGCACGTTCGTGCGGGTCGAAGGGGCGTCGACAAGGACGTACCCACCCTCGTCCGTGGCCACCTGGCCCTCCAGGAACGCCGAACGCGGATCATGCCCGATCGCCACGAACAACGCCGTCGCGTCCAGCACCGACTCCTCGCCCGACTGCACATTACGCACCTTCAGGCCGCCAACCTTGCCATCCTTTTCGACGACCTCTTCGACCACCGAATGCGTAATAAACTCAATCTTCTCATTCGCCCGGGCGCGCTCCAACATAATCTGCGACGCGCGGAAGTTCTCCGAACGGTGAATGATGGAAACCTTCGACCCAAACTTGGTCAAAAACGTCGCCTCCTCCATCGCCGAATCCCCACCACCGACAACGGCAATGTGCTGATCCTTAAAGAAGAAGCCGTCACAGGTCGCGCACGTGGACACACCGCGACCCGTCAGCTCAGCCTCACCCGGAATGCCCAGGTGACGCGGCGCCGCACCCGTAGCCAGAATCACCGCCCGAGCCTGGTACACGTCATCCCCCACGAACACCTTCTTCACGTCACCGCTGAGATCAACCTTGTCCACCAGCTCCGACTCCAGGCGCGCGCCGAACTTCTCCGCCTGATCGCGCATCTGCATCATCAGATCCGGGCCCATCACCCCATCCTTGAAGCCAGGGAAGTTCTCCACCTCAGTGGTGTTCATTAGCTCGCCGCCGTACTCGTAACCCTCAAACACCAACGGGTTCAGCTCCGCACGCGCCGCGTACAGCGCTGCCGTGTACCCCGCCGGGCCCGAGCCGACAATAATCACGTCATGAATTTGTTCTGTTTGTTCGCTGGCCTCGTTGGTCATGGAAACTCCTCGTAGATTTGCTCTGTCAGGGGTGTAAACGTAGCCAGTCTACTGTTTGTTCCAGACGTGTGCTTTTGGCATGTGCACCAGATTCCCGCTCGAGGGGTTGGCGACCTGGGGAAACGCCGAGCGTGCTATCGGGAAATCGGGGATTTGGTGCGCAGGCTGAGCGTCACGACACCAAATTCCTTCTCACTCCGATGGCGACCTGGGGAAACGCCGAGAGCGATGTTGGGATCTAGGAATTTGGTGTCACGCAGCCCCTACGAGGGCTAGCAGGCGCCTTCCATGTGCTCGAGCATCATGGCGCGAGCCCGGGCGCGGCGGGACTTCATGGTGCCGGGCTGGACGCCGCAGGTGTCGGCGGCGGACTGGAGCGACATGCCCATGATGTCGATGAGGAAGACAGCCTTCCGGTGCGCCTCCGGTACGACGCGCAGCGCGTCCTTGACGGCGATGAGGCGGTCGAGGTGAGCGGTCGGGTCGTGGGCCAGGCGAGGATCCTTGTCCTGGGAGAGCTCATCGTTGTCGTCGAGGGACACGGTGTACTCGGCCTTGCGGCGGCGCTGGTGGTCCAAGCTTGCGTTGGCGACCAGCCGGTATAGCCAGGTAGACACCTTCGACTCGAAGCGGAAGCCATAAAGGTGGCGGGACGCCTTGAGCAGGGCGTCTTGGACGATGTCTTCGGCGTCGCACTCATTGCGTGAGTAGCGAAGGGCGACGCCGAGCATGTTGCGTTCGTGGCGCCGGACGATGAGGTTGAAGGCGCGGATGTCGCCTGCGATGTATTCGTGGACGAGTTGGTGGTCTGTTTTTCTGCGCATGATGCACCCTCCCATTGCTGATGCATCCAGTGTGATGCATCAGCGCCGGAAGAGGAAGCGTTTCTTGTCCACCATGGTGGACATCATCGGAGGCTAGTGCGCCCGATGAGGGTGACGTCCCGGAGGATGATGTCCTGGCCGGAGACGTTGAGGACCAGGCCGGTGAGTTCCGGTGAGTCTTCCACGTCGATGCCGTTCTGGCCGTTGAGGAACGTGCCCTCCTGCAGCAGCGGCAGGTCTGCGACGTCGCCGTTCCACGAGGCGCCGGCGGGCAGGCCGTAGATCCGGAAGGTATCGCCGTTGGACGGGGTGTCGACGATCACGTGCTCCAGGGTGAACCCTTTGCGGGCGGTCGCGCCCTTGGCGGGTCGGAGCTCGACGCTCACGTTGTCTGAGCCGGTCCAGGTGGTGGAGCGGTCGGCGTCGACAAGCTCGGGTGCGGAAGCACCTTCGATGGTCGCGCGCATCGGGGTGAGCAACACGGGCAGGCCCGTGACCTCCTCCTCGACCTCCTCTACCCCGGTCTGGACCGAGTCCACCGTGACGGGCGCGTTCGTGTCGTCGCCGGAGAGGAAGCCGACCAGGTACGCGGTGAGCGCCGCGATGATGATCACCGCGCCAACCGCGAGCGACAGCAGCACCGCGAGTGTGACCGGGCCGTAGCGGCGGGATCCGAAACCGCCGCGCAGGTCCTTCGGCTCCTCCGGCTCCTCCTCCACCGGCTCGACGGGGTCGATTGCTTCGGCGGGTGCGTCCTCGGCTTCGTCGCGGGTGAGCTGGCGCTCGAGCTCGCGGAAGTCGTGGGACTCGATGGCGTCGGCGTCGACGAGGGCGCGGGTGGTGCTGGCGACGTCGGCGAGGTCATCGGAGTCCACGTTGGTGGTCAGCAGCTGCAGCGCGGAGGCAAAGGCGTCGGCGTCGTCGGCTGCGGAGGCGTCCGGCAGGACTGCCGGGAACGCGAGGCGCACGTGGCCCTCGCGGTCGATGCGCAGGCGCTGGCGGTTATCCAACCCGAGCGGCACCCCAGCCTCGTGCGCCGCGGCGATCGCGCCCGCCAACGGGGCAAGCGCGTTCGCCACCGCGTCCGTGTGCAAGGTCTGGCCGGACTCGGCGACGGCGCGGACCGAGGAGCCCTCCACCCAGTCAGCGACCACGAGGGCGCCCGTGCGATACGACACGATCTCGATGTTCTCCGGCAGCGCCGGGTGGCGCAGCATCGCGAGCTTGCGCGTGCGACGCGACACACCCGCGGCGTCGATAGCGGCCTGGCGCGGCGTCGCCGGAGCCATCGGCGCCATGCCCGTCGTATCGACGAACGTCAGCGCCACGGAGCGGCCCGTCGACACCTCGCGGGCCTGCCAGAACTGCGCGCCCGTGGTGGAGCCGTGATCGCGGATGAGGCGGAAGCGGCCATCCGACACCGACGCTCCCGGCACCAAACGCGGACCACGCACGACACCAGCCGACATCGGCGGCGGCACCGGCGACGCATTGAACGTATCGGCGGCCAGGAACTGCTGCGACACATCCCGCAGATCCACCTCGCCGACCTCGATCGCGGCGTCCTCGTCCGGGCGGATAAAGCGACCCATGCCCGGGATGCGCGCCAGAGCACGGCCCAGGTTCTGCACCTCCGGCAGGCCAGAGCGCGACAGCACCAGGCCCGTCGCCACCACGAACAGCACGCCGAGGACCATCACCTCAAGCAGGAAGCCCAGCGACGGCAGGCCGATGAGGCCGCCGAGGAAGGACGGGGCGTCGATACCCGCGACATCGCGCACGAGCCAGCGCACCAGGAATATCACCGCGATACCGATCAGCGCCGAGGCCGCCGCCCACAGCGATGTGTGCAGCACCGAGCGGGCCTCCAGCGTGCCCAACTTCCGACGCAGCAACAGCGCGCCGATCACCGCGCCGGCGACGAAACCGAAGCCGTTCGCAGCGCCCAACAGCACCACGACGGACTGCGTCGAGTCCGCAACCAGCGGTGCAAGATACGACAGCACCACCTTCGTGATCGTGATGCCGGCGATGATGAACGTCGGCGTCCATGCCTCCTCCCGCGCGTAGAACACGCGCAGGTGCAACATCACCAGGGCGTACGGGATCAGCGTAAACGCGGAGAAGCTCACCGTCAGGCCCAGCGTGCGGGCCGTGCCGCCGTCGAAGTTGCCGTAGGCGAACAGCGCGTGCCCGATGTCCGGGCCGAGCGCCGTCATAAAGACAATGATCGGGATCAGGGCGATGAACGTCAGCTTCGTGCCCAGCGTCAAGTCCCGGACCACCGCGGCGTCGTCACCGTCGGCGGCGTTGCGGGACAGGCGCGGCATGATCGCCGTCAGCAAGGTGACGCCAATGATGCCGTAGGGCACCTGCAGCAGCATCCAGTGCTGCTGGTAAATAATCGGGGCGGCGTCGCTCGCCATCGACGCGATACGCGTGGTCACGATGTAGCCGACCTGGCTAATCCCCACATAAGTCACGATCGCCAGGGCCATCCCGCCGAACACCTTGAGGCGGTCGTCGATACCCCACAGCGGCCGCAGGTTAATGCCGAGCTTGCGCAGCGCCGGCAGCATAATCAGGCACTGCACCGCCACACCCAACGTCGTGCCGACGCCCAGCAACAGCACATGCGGATTCGCTATCGACGCCGGCGCCGCGGGATTCAAACTGCCCGGCAACATCATGTACCCCAGCAGCACCGCAATCGACACCACGTTGTTCGCCACCGGCGCCCACGCACCCGGCCGGAAATGCTCCTTCGTATTCAGCACCGCCATGAACAGCGAGAACATGCCGTAGAAGAAAATCTGCGGCAATACCAAATACGCAAACGACGTCGACTGCGCGACGTTCACCTGGCCCTCATCGTCGAGGAAGACGCGAGTCAGCAGCGGCGCGGCGGCCACCGCGATGATGGTCACCACCGTCAGGAGCGTCAGCGTCAGCGTGAACAACTGGCGGATAAAGCGCTCCCCGTGGTCCGGGTCCTCCTTCTCCGCGCGCACCAACACCGGCACCACCAGGGCCGTCAGCACGGACCCCAGCACGATCTCCGTAATAATGTTCGGCAGCGTATTCGCCGTATTAAATGCCGACGCCACCGCCGGGCCCAACGCGGCGCCGATCAGCACCGTGCGGATGAAGCCCGTGATGCGCGAAATCAGCGTCGCGATCGCCATCGATCCCGTCGCCCGCACCACGGAATTGCTCTCCGGGGCGGGATCTGGCACCGCCGCGGAAGGGTCCGCCGTCAGCGTCGAACGGTCCGGGGCCTCGGCCTCGGTGGCGTCGATAAGCTCTGGGTTCTCTCGCGGGGTGGGCACCGGCGCCGGCGGCGCAGGGGGCACGATTCGGCCACGCGTACCAGCCCGAGGTTGCTCAACCACGTCAGTCTCCAATCAAAGGTGGGTGTTCATTGTCCAAACGTTGCTGTGTTGTTGGGCTGCGTGGCGCTGCCCGAGCCCGGCGCCGGCGTCCAACCGAATACATCAGCATCAGCACCACCAGCACGCCGAGCCCGGTAACCAGCGCCCAGCCCTCCACGGCGGCGCCCGCCGTGCGCACCGAAATGTTCACCGGCTGCGAGATCGGACTGCCATCAGAACCCGCCAGGTACAGCTGCAGGTCAATACTGCGCTGGTCCTCCGGGTAGTCCGCCGTCATCTGTACCGTCTGCGAGCCGCGGGCCGGGATCCGCATCGTGGTTGGCACGTGCAGCGTGATCAGGCCGCTCGCCGCCTGGAACCGGATGGTCGTCTGTACCGGCAGCGGCATCCCGTTCTGCGCCACGATCAGCAGTGGGCTCGACGGGGAGGTCCGCGTGTACACGTTGCCCGGCGGGATCAGCGTCACCGACGCCCGCAGCGCCTGCAGTACGTCGCGGCTGCCCCGCAACCGCTCGGCCGTGGTGCGCACGGAAGCGTCGTACCGCGACAGCGACTGGCGCTCCTGCATACTCAGGGCCGCCAGCACATCGCGGCGCAGCGGCAGCGTGAACCCGTAACGCGTCAGCGCCACCTGTGGGTCGTTCGCGAGCAGCTGTGTTAAGTCATCTGTGAACTCAGCCTGCTGGGAGGCCGTCAGCACCTCCGCGTCCGAGACCACCGTCGGATCCGGAAACAGCGTGCCCACGCGCGTCGCCGCCGGCACCTCCGCCGGGTCGGGCGCATTCAGGAAGTCGCCGAAGCTCATCGGCGCGACCTCGCCGGACCGAACCAGCTCCGCGACCGTGCCCAGCAGCAGCGCCGCCGAGTCCGCGTCCCAGCTCGCCGGTGGGTTCACGAACACTGGCTCCTCCGGCGTCGCTTCTTGCGCCGCCAGCCTGAGCGCGGAGGCCGCATTGATCGCGCGCGCCCGCTGGGAGTCCATCTCGTAGCGGTACCGCAGCGCGTCATTCGAGTAGCCGACGGTGGCGGGGGCGGAGCCGACCGTCGCTAAGACCGAGGCCAGCGAGTCCTGGAACTGCACTGCCATCACCCCCGGCGCCACCCACGCGGCGTTGCCGGGGCCCGGGTGGTCGACGCTGCTTCGCGCCGCCAGCACGTGCACCGGGTGCACGGGCGCCGCCGGGAACACGTCCGCGGGGTCCGGCAGCTCGTTGCGGTCGAGCGCCGCCTGCCCGTCCCCACTTGTCGACGCCCGCTCCGCCCGAGCCGCCTCCCATTCCCCCTGCAGCCCGTGCTCCGGGATCGCGGAGTCGATGTGGTTGGCCCAGCCGAAGGCGGGGGCAGCGTCCGGCGTGATGTAGCCGGCGCCGGGGATGACGGCGTTGAGCGTGCCGGTGGTGCCGAGCTCCCGCTCGAGCACGAACGGACCGCGCTCCAACGCCTCACGCATCAGCCACGGATCCCCTGTGCGGGCCAGCGTGTTGACGTCGACGTTTTGCCACGGCAGCGCCACCGTGCAGCCCTTCGCTGCGACGCTGCGCAGCTGAGCCAGCCACGCCTGCGCGTCCGCTTGTCCCTTACCTATCTCGCCCTGGGCGGTGGTGTCGTCGGTGTTCCAGCTGTCACGCAGCCGTTTTGGCTCCTCAGCGACCGGCGGGCGCGTAGTGGTGACGCGGTAGCCCTCCGCCATCCGCGCCACCGTGTCCACGAGCGCCGGGTCCAGCCCCAAGCACGTGGCGAAGCCAACGCCAGGTTCCTCTACCGCGTCCTCGTACTGGCTGAGCAGCCGCTCAAGGCGCCCGCCGGGCGCGAGCTGGCTCGCCAACGTCTCCGACTTCAGCAGCAGCGGGGAGCGCTCCGGGGCTTCCCCAGTCTCGCCAGGCACGATGTCAATCGGCGCGGTGATCGGGTACAGCGCGGTCATAGCCGGCGCCGGGTCCTCCGACGGCTCGCCGCGCACCGAGATGTGGAAGCGCTCAGTGTCCAGCGTCGTCAGGCTCTGTTTGAGTTCGAAGAGCAGCGGGTACGTCCCCGCGCCCGGCAGCTCAACATCCAGCTCGACCTCTGCCGACTCCCCCGCGCCCAACTCCTTATCGACGTCCACTCCGCGCCCCACCGGGCCGTACTCGCTCACCGAGGCGACCGCCGCCGCGCGCTGGTCCAGCACGGAACCCGTGGCCGGGCCACGCCGTGGAACCACGCGCAGGTTCGCCAGTGGCGCGTCCGTTTCGTTGTGGATGCGAAGTTTCACGTGAAACATTTCGCCGGCGTTGAGGGCCGAGGGGGCGTCGACAAGCTTGATGGACGCGCGGGTGCCCTCCCCCGGACGCACTGCCGGGTTCACCCACTGCGACGCCACCGCCGGGTCCTCGGGCGACGTTGGCGCTGGTAGGGCGCCCGCCGTGACCGGAAGCAGGCCCAGCGCCGCCACCGCAATCGCCGCGGCTCCGCTACGCACGCTGCTCATCGCGGTGTCAACCTTCCGGCCGCGGCTTCCTTGCGCGCCAAGTCCGGCATCCTGTTCACCGCGATCCGCGCGAGCTTGCGCTCGTCCGCGTACGCCAGGCGCTCGATCAGCTGGTTCATCGGCACCCACGCGACTTCCGTGACCTCCGGGTCTTCGTCGTTAAACACTCCATCGACGTAGCGCAACAAGTTATGGTGCACCGTCTTATGAATGCGGACGCCCTCAGAAATGAACCAATAATCAATCACGCCAAGCGTATTGAAGGCCTCACCGGTAATCCCGGTCTCCTCCCACACCTCACGCTCCGCAGTGCGCCACTGCTCCTCGCCTTCCTCCACGTGACCCTTCGGCATCGACCACAACAGACGGCCCCGACGGTCCAGCCGCCCAATGAGCGCGACGTAAATCTTCGACAGGTCCACCTTGTCGTGCCGGTCCACAGCCTCCGCCATACCAGACACCACCAGGCCGCCCGCACTCGTCTCGTTCCTGGTCTCCAGCGACGAATCAACCGGCCGCTGCTGCCTCTTGCGTGCCGAGGTCCCCCTGCCCCGCCGGTTCGACCCGCGGCGACGCTGCTGCTGCGACCCCCGCTTTTTGGCGTGCGAACCACGCCGACGGCCACGCCGCCGCTTCGGGGAGTCACCCCCCGCCTTCGAGTTAGCGCCGTCCCCGCGCCCCTTCCCGCCAGAGTTCGGAGACTTCCGCTCCGACGGAGGAACCGGCTTCGGCCGAGTGTTCTCAGTCATTCAATTCATGGTATCCGTACTGGCCACCTTTGTGGTACTTAACAGCACCAGGGAAGCAAAGTATCGTGTGAGAGGTGACAAAGACTGAAGAAACACACCGGTGCCCGTTCGACCTCCCCGACCCCTCCGACCCGAACGCCGTCGCGGCGTTGCAGGTTCGGGCCGAAGAGGGCGTCGCAAAGCTGAGTGGCTTGCTGACGCCCCTCGCCCAGCGCTTCGTGGAGCGCGGCGAGCACCTCTACCTTGTCGGCGGGCCCGTGCGCGACGCGATGCTGGGCAAACTTGGGCACGACCTCGACTTCACGACGTCCGCCCTGCCCCCCACCGTGCAGGAAATTCTCGACGAATGGGGCGAGACGACCTGGGACACCGGCATCGAGTTCGGCACCGTGGCCGCCGTGCGCGAGGGCCAGCAGGTCGAGATCACGACGTTCCGCTCCGACCTGTACGACGGCGTGACGCGCAACCCCGAGGTGACGTTCGGCGACACCCTCGACGGCGACCTCATTCGGCGCGACTTTGCTTGCAACGCGATGGCCATCGAGCTCGACGTGGTCGACGGCGCACTCCGCCCAATCTTCCACGACCCGGTGGACGGTATCAGTGACCTGCTGCAACGCCGCCTTGACACCCCGCAGGCGCCCGAGATTTCCTTCCGCGACGACCCGCTTCGCATGCTCCGCGCCGCCCGCTTCGCCTCCCAGCTCGGCTTCGAGGTTGCTCCGCGCGTCTTCGACGCGATGCGCGACATGGCAGGTGAGATTCAGCGCATCACCGTCGAGCGGATCCAAGCCGAGCTGGACAAGCTCATGTGTGGCATCGCCCCCTGGGAGGGCATTGACCTGCTGGTTCGCACCGGCATCGCCGAGTTCGTGCTGCCTGAGGTGCCGGCGCTGCAGCTCGAGCAGGACGAACACATGCAGCACAAGGACGTCTACGCACACTCGCTGACGGTGCTGCGCCAGGCCACCGAGCTCGAGGACGACGGCCCCGACCTCAAGTTGCGGCTCGCTGCGCTGCTTCACGACGTCGGCAAGCCCGCCACCCGCGCCGTCAAAGAAGGCGGCGGCGTGAGCTTCCACCACCACGAGGTCGTTGGCGCGAAGCTGGTGCGCAAGCGCCTCCGTGCGCTGAAGTACCCGAAGCACGTCATTAGTGATGTCGGCCAGCTGGTCTTCCTGCACATGCGCTTCTACGGTTTCGGCGAAGGCAAGTGGACCGATTCGGCGGTGCGTCGCTACGTCACCGACGCCGGCGACCTCCTCGGCCGCTTGAACAAACTCGTGCGCGCCGACTGCACGACGCGAAACCCACGCAAGGCGCGCCGCCTGCAACGTGCGTACCAGAACCTCGAGGAGCGAATCGCGACGCTCGCCGAGCAGGAGGACCTCGCGCGAATCCGCCCTGACCTTGACGGCAACGAGATCATGCAGATCCTGGACCTCAAGCCCGGCCCGGAGGTCGGCGAGGCCTGGAAGTATATGAAGGAACTACGTCTGGAGCGCGGCGAACTCGAGCACGACGAGGCCGTCGCTGCGCTGAAGTCTTGGTGGGAGGAACGTAATGCCTGAGTATTTCTTCGGTGACCGCCTGTTTACGTCACTCGAACGCACGGAACCTGACAGCGGTATGCTGCTCGTCGCTGCACCCGGGATGTACTCGCCTGAGTTTTCTCGGACGGTTGTGCTCGTGATTGAGCATGGCGAGCAGGGCACGCTCGGCGTCATCTTGAATCGTCGTTCCGACGCCGCCGTGGCGAACGTGCTGCCAGAGTGGGAGTCGCTCGCCAGCGAGCCGGCGGTGATGTATTACGGCGGACCCGTCAGCCCGAACGCTGCCGTTGGCTTGGGAGTGACCCGCAACGATGTTGATATCGCCGAGCACCCGACGCTGACCAGACTGGCGAACAAGCTCGTACACGTCAACATGCATGCGTCGGCTGAGCAGTTCACTGGGCTGCTGGAGGGCTTCCGCCTGTTCGCCGGGTTCTCGTCCTGGGACGCGGGTCAGCTCGACGAGGAGATCGAACGCGGCGACTGGTACGTCGCCCCGGCCCTCCCCTCCGACGTCATCACACCCGCGAGTGTCGATTTGTGGGCCGACGTCCTACGCCGCCAACCCATGCCTCTACCCCTTTTCGCCACCTTCCCATCCGACATCGAGGACAACTAGATGAATGTTTCACGTGAAACATTGCGAGAATTCGGCCTCGGAGTGCGCGACATGTGGCTCGTCGGGCTCGGCGTTGTGCCCCTCGGGCTAGCGTTTGGGCTGCTCATGGTGCAATCCGGGTTCGCTTGGTGGTGGACACCGGTCTTCTCGATGCTTATCTACGCCGGCTCCACCGAGTTCCTCGCAATCCCGATGGTACTCGGCGGCGTCGGCCCCGCCTCCGCCGCGATGACCGGTTTCATGGTGAACTTCCGACACCTCTTTTACGGCCTCACCTACCCGCGGGACGCGATCCGCTCGACGTTTGGCCGCCTCTATTCGATCTATTCACTGACCGACGAAGTCTACGCCGTCATCAGCGCCCGACAGCAGACCACGCGCCACACCGGCCCGCGCCTCATCGCCATCCACGTGATGTGCCAGGCGCTCTGGGTCGTGTCCGGGCTCGTCGGGGCGCTTGTCGGCGAACGCCTTCCCGGCACAATCGAGGGCATGGACTTCGCACTCACCGCACTCTTTATCGTCCTCGCCTACGAAGGGTTCCAGGCTTCGCGAGACATGAGCGCCGTGCTCATTGCTGCGGGGATCGCGCTCGTAGCAGCCTTCGTCGTCCCTGGCCAGATGCTGATGGTGGCGCTGATCGCGTACTTCCTTGTCCTGCTGGTTCGATTTTGGGTACCTGGCGTCGATAAGCGATTGGAGTGGAAGCGATGAACGGACTTCCCGCCGGCGTTGACCTGCCCATGGTGTGGGCCGTCATCCTGCCGATCGCCGTGGTCACCGTGCTGCTCCGGGCGCTGCCATTCGCCTTTCGTGGGTGGCTAGACGGCAGCCCACTTCTCGACTTCCTCCGCCTCTACATGCCCGTCGGTGTCATGGTCGTCCTCGTGCTGTACACCTTCACCAGCTCCGACCAGCCTGTGTGGGCCGGGCTGTTTGTCGGTCTTGTAACGCTCGTCCTCCACGCCTGGCGACGCTCCCCCGCCCTCTCCATCCTGGTCGGCACAGGCTTGTACGTGGCGCTCGTCAACCTTGTCTTGTGAATAGAAGTGTTGCTGAGTTAGAAACTGCCTGATACATTGGCGGTTGTTGTCAAAACCCTGGCAATATCGCCCTCTGTATTCAGGAGATTTCCATGAAGCGTTTCGCTACCGCTGCCGTCGCAGCCGCCACTGCCCTTTCGCTCGCTGTTGTTCCGGCGGGTGCTGCAGACACGTCAAGCAACGATGACGAAGTCACCTCGTCGGTTGGTCTTTTGGCTCTGTTGCAAGCAGGCAAGCTGGCCGGTGCCGAAAACCAGGCGGATTACGATCAAGCAGCTGTAGAGACGCTGTTCGGCGCCGCCGCATTGCAAAGTTCCTTTGAAAACGACGAGAAGAAGGGCTGGCCCATGGGTCGCACCTTCGACATCATCTGGGGTTCCTTGCTCGGTGTTGCGGCTCTTGGTGGTCTTGCGTTCCTGGCACTAAACGCAAAGTAGATTTCAAGATTTAGCGCTCGGCTCGGGTTTCGGGCCGGGCGCTTTCGCGTATATGCCACAGGGTTTAATAACGTCACATACGTTAGACTGGTCCATAGTCTTGGTAGGGGCGAAGCTTCAATTTCTGCCACTTACTTGCCTCGTCCGAAGCGTTCCCAGGGGATGTTGTGCCTATATTTATTGTCACTCAACAGTGTGGTGTGGGGCTGAGATGATCCACGAGCGGCTGATGGGGCCGCGCTATTGATTTGGTATTAATAAACGCCAAACAGATTGAAAAAACCCAGCCTTATACGAGAGGCTGGGTCAGAATGTGGCGTCGAAAAGTGAATTAGAACGGCAGCGCTGGAAGCTGAATGCCCGGAATGACGCCGGAGACTGCAGCAACGACACCAAGAAGTGCAACGAGCGCAGCCGGAACGCCGATCAGGAGACCGAGAATGCCTGCCTTGTAATCCTTGTCGTTGATCAGCTCCTTGACACAATCCAGCTCGTCAGAAGAAGAGGTCAGCTCCTCGCGGATCTCCTGACGAGTCTGATCAGCCTTGTTCTTAGCGATGTCACCAGCAGTCTGTGCCTCAGCTGCCTTCTTCTTTGCCTTAGCCTCCTTTTCCTTCTCTGCGGCCTCAGCCTTGGCCTTGCACTGCGCGTAGGCAACCGAGGAGCCAACCTTGGCATCCTTGTCGGAAGGCTGAGCCTCAGCCGCGAATGCAGGGCCAGCGACCAGGGACAGGGACAGAGTTGCAGCAGTTGCTACGGAGGTAAAACGCTTCATGGGTAGCTCCTTTGTGGGATCGGTTAAAGTTAGGGACTCGCCAAAGTTTTGGCATGTCTGCAACTAACATCGATCGGAACGTCCTGTGCGTTACTTCGGAGATCAAATGATTCCGAGAGGTGATTTGGGAACAGCGCTCCCCTGCCCTGCGCGGGCTCGGACCAATAGGTCAGAGTGGGTTGAGAACTTGCTACTCCCACGGGGCCGTCGAACGGCTCCGATTGTCCGCGGGGCGGACAGTTGATTGCGTGTTTCGATATTCCGCGGGGCGGACAACTCGCCGTTGTTGCAACCCACCTCTCAATAAGTAAGGTTTCCGCGGGGCGGACAATTTACCCGTTGTTGCAAAGCAACCTCGCGCACAGTCCGCTGCGCGGACTCCAACGAAGCTTTAGTCGACTCCAGTAGCATTCCGCGGCGCGGACAGAGCGCGAAAGCCAATTGGGCGAGTCGAGATTTGAGCTGTCCGCGGCGCGGACACTTCGAGCCCTTTGTGACGGCCTTGTTCACAGTCCGCGGCGCGGACAGAGCGAGTTCAGCTCAAGACCCCAACGATTGCATCAAGGTGTCCGCCGCGCGGACACCCACCCACACACCCGTGCTCGAAAGTGGCGTCGCAAAGCACCCCGCGCACTGTCCGCCGCGCGGACACCCACCAACAAATATTTGGATAAACCTCTTGACACCACCATTCGAACACGTATACTAAAAAACAACCAAAACACCAGGGGGAACCATGCACACCACCACCATCGACGCCGACACCATCATCAACACCATCGTAGAAAGCGCACGCCTGTTCGCATACTCACACGCGGAAATACTGACCGCGATCGCCGAATTCGACGCCCACAACCTCGCCGAAGCCTACGGGTGTGCCTCAACCGGGGCATGGCTTGCCAGAGTGCTAAAAATGAAACGCACCCGCGCCTACGAATACGCCGCCGTCGCACGCAAACTCACAAGCTTTCCCACCATCCTCGACGCGCTGCGACAAGGAAGCATCGACTACACCAGTGTGCGCTACATGCTCGACTACGCCACCGACACAAACCAACACGAACTCGTAGAGATAGCCGCCGAATCTGGCTACCAAGGCCTCGTACACGCCCTTGCAGGCGCAACACCCACCAATAGGCAACCCCAGGATGCTGGTGCACACTGCGGGCTGACCATCCGCGAAGACGGCCAATACCTACGCGGCTGGTTTTGCATGAACGCTACCGACGGTGTGGCCTTTCAAGCAGCCCTGCGCGCAGGAGCACACGCCTATGCGGACGACAACGCGATGGATGAGGCTGATGCGCAGATGATGCGCTCGACCTTCGGGCTGCCACCGGCACGATTAATGCTGCAATCACTCATGGGGATGGTGCACATGGTGCGCACCGGGGCCGCCACACATGCGACGATGGCGCCAGCGGCACAAGTGATGGTGCATATGACATCAGATGGGCGGGCGTTTTTACCGAATCATATGGCGGCGCCTGCCGCACGGCTTGCCAATCTGGTAGATCATGCAGATTTGATGGGTGTGCTCTATGACGCCCAGGGGCAGGTGATTAGGTTTGGGCGCAAACGCAGGCTTGCAAGCCCGAAGCAGGTGCAGGTGTTGTTAGGGATGTGGGGGCATAAGTGCGCGGTGCCAGGCTGTGGGCATACCAGGTTCTTGCAGATGCATCATATTCGGGATTGGGCCGAAGGAGGTGCAACGGATATAGAGAATCTTGTGCCGTTGTGCTCGAGGTGTCATTCGTTGGTCACGGATGGGTTTATTCGGGTGGTCAAGCCGGGTCCGACGTTGTATTTCCGGTTTGCTAGTGGTGAGCAGTGGGTGTGTGAGCCTGGTCGGGTGGGGTATCGCGATGATGCTGCCGAGATTGAGTTGGATGGGTGGGGTGTGGATTCGTTTGCGGATGAAGCCGCACCGACGTGGGATTGGGACACCCCCAAGGTTTAAGCATGCCCCAGCAGACTACAAGCCTCAGCCCACAGCGCCTCGAACTCCTCTACCGCAATGGCTGTCGCAGAAATGCCCTCGAACTGTGCGTACAGGTCTGGGTGCGGAACGATAGACATCGGCTCATTCGCCTGACCAATCACTTTGCCGTCGGTATAAATGCCAGTAATGGTCTCGCTCGGGTCCAGCTCGATCATCCGAACCATCGTACATTCGCGAGGGTTCAGCTCCTCAAGTTCGGCAATATTGAGAAGCTCTCCCCCAAGATCTGGAGCGCTGTAATGAATCCGGACGTAATGTTTCACGTGAAACTATTCCTTCGAAGCTGTGGTTTGGGCAAGGCGCGAGACGTACGCGGAGCACGTCATCAACTGAATCAGATGGTAGACCATCAACGGCACAATCAGCACACCGAGTTGACCGCCGCCAAAGATAACCGACGCCATCGGCAGCCCCGCCGCCAAAGACTTCTGCGTCCCGCACATCTGGATGGCTACCGTGTCCGCCCTCGAGAACCTCAAGGCCTCCGGGACAACCCGTGTCACCCACAGCATGACGCAAACCAGAACCAGAGCGAACGCAGAGAGGAAGACCAACTCGAGCGCAGAAACATTCGACCACACGCCAGAAACAACACCGGCTGAGAACGCCGAGTACACGACCATCCAAATGGACCCGCGGTCAACAAGCTTGGTAGCTTTCCGCGCAGCGAAGCCAGCAACACCAGGCACCACTGCCCGAGCGACCTGACCCAGCACGAAAGGAAGGAGCAACTGTAATGCAACATTCCGGAACACGGATGCATCGATATGAATGCCACTGTCGGCACCCATCAGGACCATAACGAGGGCGGGCGTCGCTACGACACCAACTATCGACGACAGGCTCGCCGCCACCACCGCTCCCGGCACATTGCCACGCGCGATGCCTGTCAGTGCAACCGAGGACTGGACAGTCGACGGCACCAGGCAAAGATAGAGGATCCCCTGGTATACCGAGTCGGAAATGAACGCGGTTGTGGGGCGCATGGCCAGGCCGATCAAAGGATACGCGATGAACGTAAAGGCGAGGATGATCGAATGCAGGCGCCAATTCGTCAAACCTTGCAGCGCCTCGCGGGTGGAAAGACGCGCACCATAGAGGAAAAACAGCAGACCGATTGCAAGTTTGACAGCAATGGAAAAGCCCTCGGCAAACGAGCCTCGGGCGGGCGCAATGAACGCGAGTACCGCGGCGAGGATGATGCCGAGGAGCAAGGGGTCAATACGGCGAAGAAAACCTGGCATGCACACATGATAGCCACGCAGGCCACGCCAGGCAGGCCGAGAAAGCAGCAGTTTTACATCGACGCGTTCAGCGTCTCACCCTCTTCTGTCAGCTGCGCTGGGGTCAGTGGATTTTGCGTTGGCCCGGAGACTGCGGAGCCGTCGATAATGCTGAAGACGGAGCCGTGGCCGGTGCAGCGAACAGTGTCCCCATCGACCTTGGTGATCTTCTGGCCCTGGTGGGGGCAGGTTTGGGAGTATGCGACATACTCACCGGCGGTCGGTTGGGCGATAATGAAGCCGTCGAGGATGACGGCGCTGCCGACCGGTAGTTGGGTTTTGGCTACCTCGGCGGTTGGTTCAGATCCGCAGGCGGCGAGGAACGCGCCGGCGAAGGTGGTGGCGGTGCCGAGGAGGAACATGCGTCGTGAACAAGTCATGCCCTGATAGTAGCCTGTTTCATTGCCGTGACGTAGGAGGACAGCTCGGCGGTCAGCGCGTCGATGTCCGTAATGCGCGCGGGGTTCGGGTGCGAGTGTTCGGTGTATTTGGCCACGATGTTCGCGATCGCGGAGCCGGTGATGGCGCCTGCTGCCCCGGCTGCGATTGCGTCCGCGACGTGCTGCGGTGTGGAGATCCCGAACCCGAGCAGCACCGGTGCGCCGCCGTACGCCCGCACGTTATCCACCACCTCGCGAAGTCCGTCGACGGAGGCTTCCTTGTCGGCGCCGGTCACGCCGTCGCGGGAGATGGCGTAAATGTAGCCGCGGGATTGCGCGGCGACGCCCTCCAAAGTCTGCGGGCTGGCTTTGGCAGGGGCGATGTAGATCGGGTCGACACCCGCGGCAAGAGCAGCTTCGCTGAACGGCGCCGATTCGCGCACAGGAACGTCCGGGAGTAGCACGCTGTCCGCGCCGGCCTCTCGGAACGCCTCGTAGAACGAGGAAAGACCACGCACGTAGGCGACGTTGGCGTAGATCAGCATGCCGATCGGCAGGTCGGGGTATCGCTCGCGGATCGTCCGAACTTGTGACAGTGCCTTATCGACGGTCGCTCCGCCATCGAGTGCCCGCACGTGTGCCGCCTGGATGGCGGGGCCGTCGGCGACGGGGTCGGAGAACGGGACGCCGAGTTCGAGGGCGTCGGCTCCGGCGGTGACGGCGGCGTCGATGATTTGGAGGGCGTCGTCGGGGGTTGGGTCGGAAAGCATGATGAATGGGACGAAGGCCCCCTCTCCCCTCTCCTGTAGGGAGGTGAAGAGTCTTTCGTAACGTGACGTAGTAGGGGTGGACATGTTAGTTGGTCTCCTTCGGTGAATTTTCGACCCATTCCGGGTGTTCGGCGAGTGTTCTACGGACGTGAGCGACATCTTTGTCGCCGCGGCCCGAAAGGGAAACGAGGATTGTGAGGAGCTCCGCGTCAGCCGGGTGGGAAGCCGCGCGTTGCAGCGCGTACGCCAACGCATGCGAGGACTCGAGCGCCGGGATGATGCCCTCGTGCCGTGACAGCAACTGGAACGCACGCAGGGCGGATTCGTCGGTGACGGGAACGTACTTCGCTCGGCCCGTCTTGGCAAGGTGTGCGTGCTCGGGTCCGACCGCGGGGTAGTCCAGGCCGGCGGATATTGAGTAGGACTCAGCCACTTGGCCGTCGGTGTTACGTATCAGGTAGGAGCGCGTGCCGTGCAGAATGCCGACGGTCCCGGCAGCAATCGCGGCGCCATGCTTGCCGACGCCCACGCCCTCTCCCCCGGGTTCGACGCCGACGAGTTCGACGCCCTCCTCGTCGATAAACTCGGCGAACATCCCGATAGCGTTGGAGCCGCCACCGACGCAGGCGCAGACGACGTCCGGCAGTTCACCGGTACGCTCAAGCATCTGTGCTTTCGCCTCGGCGGAGATCACGCGGTGGAACTCTTTGACGATCTTGGGGAACGGGTGCGGTCCGGCAGCGGTGCCGAGCAGGTAGTGTGACTCGTGGACGGTGGCGGTCCAGTCGCGTAGTGCCTCGTTGACGGCGTCTTTCAGGGTGCCGGCGCCGGAGTCGACGCCCACTACCTCAGCACCCATCAGCCGCATGCGGTACACGTTTGGCTCCTGCCGCGCCATGTCGGTCTTGCCCATGTAAATGACGCAGTCCAAACCCAGCAAAGCGCAGGCGAGCGCGGTCGCGGTGCCGTGCTGGCCGGCGCCGGTCTCGGCAATGATGCGAGTTTTGCCCATCTTCTTCGCCAGTAGTGCTTGACCGATGACCTGGTTCGTCTTGTGTGCGCCGCCGTGCACCAGGTCCTCGCGCTTGAGGAAGATGCGCGCGTTCGCGCCGTTGAGGGGCAGATTGCGACATTCGGTAAGCGGGGTCGGTCGGCCGAGGTAGTCGCGAAGCAGCGCGCGGTATTCGGCCATGAAGCTCTCGTCGGCGAGGGCGTCGACAAACGCTCGCTCGAGCTGGTCAAGCGCCGGCAGGAGCGACTCGGGGACGAATTGCCCGCCGAATTCGCCGTAGTATGCGGGCAGGATGGTGCTGCCGCCGTGGGTGTAATCAGTCATTCTCTGTCCTTGGGTAGTGGTAGTTGCCGATGATCTCGAAGGCCCGCCGCAGCGCGCCCGCGTCCTTACGCCCGGCCTGAGCAGGGTATTCGACGCCCGAGTTGAGGTCTACGCCGGAGCAGCCGACGGCGAGCGCGTCCGCAAGGTTGCCCAGGTGCAGCCCGCCGGCGAGGAGCGAGTCGCCGCGCACCTCATCGGGGATGTCGGCCCAGCGGAAGGTCTCGCCGGAGCCGCCGTCGCGCGCGTCGAGCACCAGCTTGTCGACGCCCCCTCGGATCTCCAGCGCAACCTCGACGCCAGCCCGGGCAGTCATGGAGACCGCCCGCCAGAGCTCGACGCCCTCCCCTATCTCCGCGCGCACCCGGTCCACCAGCGAGCGCTCGGCCTCGAGCGATCCCTGGTACGGAGCGTGCACCTGCACCGCGTGAATGCCCGGCTGGATCAGTTCGCCGTACCCGGACGTCCGGCGCGAGACCGCAACGTACCGCAGGCCCGGCTCATGCGCGATGATGTCCGCCGATGTTTCACGTGAAACATTGCGTGGACTCGTCTCCTCGAAGATGAGCCCGCCGTAGACCGCGCCCGCCGCCTTGGCGGCCTGGGCGGCGCTCCACGACGTCAGCCCGCACACCTTGTTTGGCCCGTACACCAGTTTCCGGGCGGCCAGGTCAATGTCCGGCTGACTGGTCAGCTGCGATCCGACCAGGAACCCGTCCGAGTGCCCGCCGAGTTGCCGCACAGTCTCCACGGACCGGATGCCGGACTCCGACACCACCGCCGCGTCTGCGGGAGCAAGCCGGGCCAAGCGCTTGGAGCGCGTCAGGTCAATCGACAGGTCGTGGAGGTTCCGGTGGTTCACGCCGAAGATCCGCGCGCCGAGCCGGCGAGCCCGCACGGCCTCCTCCTCGCTAATCACTTCGGTGAGCACATCCATCCCCAGCGACTCGGCGAGGCCGGAGAGGTGGGCGTAGCTGGCGTCGTCAAGAATCGAGAGCATGAGCAGGATAGCGTCGGCGCCGAAGTAGCGCGCGGCGTAGACCTGGACCTCGTCGATGATGAAGTCCTTGCAGAGTACGGGCAGGTGCGTGCTCGAGGCGACCGTGGCCAGGTGGTCGTAGTCGCCGCCGAAGCGGGAGGGCTCGCACAGCACGGAGATGCCGGCGGCGTAGCGCGAGTACACCGAGGCGATTTGGCCGGGCTTGTAGTCGGCGCGGATCAGGCCGAGGGACGGCGAGGAGGACTTGCACTCCATGATGAAGCTGGTGCCCTCGCGCTTCAGGTTGCCGTAGAGCGAGCGCTCCGAGCGCGGCAGCGCAGCGACATCCACGTGGGCAAGACGCTCGCGGATCGCTGCCAAATCGCCGCGTCGGCTTGCCACGATCTCCTCGAGCACGGTGGGTAATTGCTTAGGCACTGTAATCAGCCTCTTCGTGTTGCTGCAACCATGCTTGCACGGTGCCGTCGGCAAGCAGGTTGAGGGCGTGGGTGACGCCGTCGGCGATGGTCGGCGCTGTGCCGTTGAGGTAGAACATGGCACCCGCACCGGCGGCGACGGCCGAGCGGTGCGCCGCCGGGCCCTCCCCCGCGAAGGTTGCGCGGATGGCGGCGGCATTCTCCACGCCGTCGCCGCCGCGCAGGTCCTCGAGCGAGCAGCGCTGAAGGCCGAGCTCCTCCGGCGTAAGCACGTACTCAGTGATGGAACCGTCGCGGCCCAGCTCCCAGACCTGCGACTCGCCGTGCACCGCCAGCTCGTCGGTGCCCGCGCCGTGGACGACGAGCGCGCGCCCGCGCCCGAGCTCGCGCATCGTCTCAGCGATGACGCGTCCCTGCGCCGGGTTGGCGATGCCCATGATCTGGTATTCCGGCCGCGCCGGCGAGAGCAGCGGTCCCATCGTGTTAAACAGCGTGGACACGCCGAGCGCCTTGCGCACCGGCTGCACGTGCGCGATGGCCGGGTTGTACGCCGGCGCGAAGAGGAAGGTGAAGTTGGAGGACTCGAACTGTCGCACCGCGCGCGAGGGGTCGAGGTCGAGTGGGATGTTCAGGGCCTCGAGGACGTCGGCGGAACCGGACTTGGAGGACACGGACCGGTTGCCGCATTTCACCATCGGCACCCCGCCCGCGGCCGCCACCAACGATGCCGCGGTGGTGATGTTGATGGTGTTTGCGCCGTCGCCGCCGGTGCCGGCGGTGCCCATCAGCCCCTCCCCCGTCACCGGGAACGGTCGGCCTGCGGCGAGGAACGCGCGTGCCGCGCCGGCGATGTCGGCGAAGGTTTCGCCGCGGGTGCGGATCGTGGCAAGGAGTGCTGCGATGTGGACGTCGTCGTAGTCGCCGACGGTGAGCGGGGTGAATGCCTCGATCGCTTCCTCGAGGGTCGGCTCCCGGTTGTCCAGGAAGCGCTTGAGGATGGTGAGGGATCGTTCGGTTGCCATGGTTAGTTTCCTTTCTTCAGCTTGTCGACGCACCGGCGCAGCATCGTTGGGCCTGCGGGTGTGAGGATCGATTCGGGGTGGAATTGCAGCCCGATGGACATGCCGTCGTCGGTTGCGGCGGCCATGACGATGTCCCCGGTGCGTGCCAAAGCGTGCATTCCCGTAGGGAGGGACACCGCCCCGAGCGAGTGGTAACGTGCCACGGGCACGTCGCGCCCGGGGTGTCCGAGCTGGCTGGTCATGCCGCGGAAGAGCCCGGACGCAAGGCCCTCCGACGTTAGTCTCATGGTGTCCGAGACGCCGTGGACGGGCCCACAGGGCTGGACGGTGCCGCCGAAGTGTTCCACGAGGGCTTGGTAGCCGAGGCAGATGCCGAGCATCGGCACGCTGCCCTGCGCTCGGCGGATCAGCTCGGGCATGCAGCCGGCATCGGCCGGGTACCCAGGGCCTGGTGAAAGCACGATCAGTGAAGGATCCAGCGCCAGTATTGAGTCCTCATCAACGGTGTTGCGGAAGACTACTGATTCATACTCAGCAAGCGCGTCCACCAAGTTGTAAACGAACGAGTCCTGGTTATCCAGCAGCACAATCATTTGATTACCTCCAGTTCTGCGCCGGCGGCCAGCGCGATCGCGTTGAGTACCGCGTACGCCTTGTGCAGCGTCTCGTCGGCTTCGGACTGCGGGTTGGAGTCGCGCACGACCCCGGCGCCTGCCTGCACGATCGCTTTCCCGCCGGTGACGTACGCGGAGCGGATCACGATGCAGGTGTCAAAGTCGCCGTTGCTGTCCAGGTAACCGACGGCCCCGCCGTAGGACCCTCGACGGGTGCCCTCGAGCGAGCGGATCAGCGAAGTGGCGCGCAGTTTCGGAGCCCCGGTGAGCGTGCTCATGTTCATGCACGCCCGGTACGCATCGAGTGCGTCGAGGTCCTCAGCCAGCCGCGCGGTGACCCGGGACACGAGGTGCATGACACGCGAGTAGCGGTCTACCTGCAGCAACTCCGCGACCCTCCGCGTGCCGGGCTCCGTAACGCGGGCGACGTCGTTGCGCGCGAGGTCCACGAGCATGGTGTGCTCGGCGACTTCTTTGGCGTCGGTGCGCAGCTGCAGCTCCATCCGCGTGTCCAGCTCGTGGTCGACCGTCCCGTCCTCGGCGAGCCCACGCGGCCGCGTCCCCGCGATCGGGTACAGCTGCACCTCGCGGTCGGCGTTGCTGTACTTCAGGTTGGACTCGGGGGAGGCGCCGAAGAGCTCGAAAGACTCACCATGCTTATCGACGCCCCTTTGGTAAAACATGTACGGCGAAGGATTAGTTGCGCGCAGTTGGAGGTACGCGGCGAACGCGTCCGGGCAGTCGACGACAAAGCTGCGGGCGGGCACGACTTGGTAGATGTCCCCGTTGTAGATGTGCTCCTTGAGGCGTTCGACGTCGGCGCAGAACTGCGCGTCGGGGATGTCGGCGCGAGCAACCAGGGTGCCGCCGGCCTCCTCCGAGGAACGTAATGGTGTGGGCGAAGCAGCGTCGATACGCTCGGCGAGCGCGTCAATCCCAACTCCGCTGAGCGTCGCGGACTGTGCTTGGTGATCGATGCGCAGGAGCACTTCGGCGAGGACGAACTGGTAGTCGGGGTAGGTGTTGGCGCCGTCGGCGACGGCCGGGAGCTCCTCGAAGGTGTCGAGGTAGTCGTAGGCGAACCCGCCGGCGAGGAAGCCGAAGTTGCTGAGCGCGCGCAGTACCTCGACGGTGGAGGTGGCGGTGAGGCGCTCGCGCTCGTCCGCAACAACAGCAGCGGCAACAGGCGGAAACGCGTAGACGTTCTCGCCGACGTGGTACTCCCCCAGCTGCTCCCGCAGTTGAGCAGCCACCGTGCGCCCGAAGGCGGTCAGCGGCTCGACGTGTACATGGCTGCCCGAGCAGGTGACGCGCACCGCGGCCCGCAGCACCGCGACCGATTGGATACCGGAGCGGGTGGTGATGTCGGCGGACTCCAGCAGGACGGTGTCCCGGGTTGTGGTGCCGCCGAGGTGCGCGAAGAGGCTGGCGGCGTCCGCGTGGTACTTCACGCGGCGGGTGGTGTGTGTGCTCATGGTCGTCCTTCGGGTGTTGGTACACCGAGGGCGTGTGAGCCAAAGCAAACGGCCCGCGGTGCTTGTGGTTACAAGCCGGCGGGCCGTTGTTGAGACTCTAGAACGTACTAGAAGAGGTGGCTCGCCGTGTTGGGGAGCCACCACCAGTTCTTCTGAGTCGTGAAAGTCATAGGTGTAAAGGTAGCGGAGAGAGCGAACGCTGTACGCGGAACCATCAAACTCCCTGCGTACAGCGTGAATATAAAACGGCTACTGCTGTTCGTCCGCCTTCCCGGCGGCCTTGCGTAGCGCGCCGAGGTCCACGGCGGGCTCGTCTGAGGAGTCTGAGTCTGAGGCGTCCAGGGCGGCGTCGACAAGCGCGGCGGCGCGGGCTCCGAAGTTGCCGCCGACGGAGATGCTCACGAGTGCGGCGATGACCGCCACGGCGACGAGAATCCACATCCAGCCGTATGCAATAAATGCAAAGGCGGCGCCGATGGCGAAGGCGACTGCGGCGAGCACCCAGAAGGGGCCGGTGACGCGGTGTGCTTGGCGCCAAGTGGACTCGTGCTTGCGAACTTCCGGGACACGCAGCCCGATCACACCGTTGCCGGGCAGCTTCCCGGCGGTCGCGAGGACGCCGGGTATGAGAAGTGCCACAGTGAATACTATAAGGAGTATCCCAATGATAGTATTTATGGAACTTGTGTCAGAAAATGGCCCATTAGGGCTCTGTGCAAGCAACATACCGTATAGCATAACCATCACAGGTTTTTCGCCTGTGGATCTGTCCATCGCCTCGTATTAAAGGTGCAACAATGAAATCGAAAGTGTTGAGCTCGCTGCTCTTCTGGATTGTCGTGGCGATCGTCGCCGGCTTTCTGTGCAGTTTTTTCTTTCCTGACTGGCTCGCGCGCGTCTTCGTGACGTTCAACGGCCTGTTCTCGAACTTCCTGGGATTCTTCGTCCCAATCCTGATCTTCTCCCTGATCGCCCCCGCGATTGCGGGCCTGGGCAAGGGCGCGGGTAAGTGGTTGGGTATCACGGCCGGGGTCGCCTACGGATCCACGATCATTTCCGGCCTGATTGCCTGGGGTGTGGCTTCAGCACTCTACCCAACGTTGCTGGCTGGTACGCAGCTGCGTACAGATATCGACGACCCCTCCGAGGGCGGCCTGTCGCCGTTCTTCGAGGTGGAAATGCCTGCACCGTTTGAGGTGATGTCGGCGTTGCTGCTCGCGTTCGTGATTGGTATCGCGATGACCACGGTGAAGTCCCGCACGATGCACGAGGTGCTCAACGAGCTGCGTGACGTGATCATGAAGGTGGTTCAGAGCTTCGTCATTCCGCTGCTGCCGTTGTTCATTTTCGGTACGTTCCTGAACCTGGCTATGAACGAGAACTTCGGTTCGACGATGGCCGCGTTCGGCGTGGTGTTGCTGCTCTCGGTCGGCATGACGATCGTGATCGTGCTGGGCCAGTACCTGATCGCTGGTGCTGTGGCGGGTCAGAACCCGTTCACGGCGCTGAAGAACATGCTGCCGGCGTACTTCACGGCGCTGGGTACGTCGTCCTCCGCGGCGACGATTCCGGTCACCTACCAGTCCACCCTGAAGAACAAGGTGGACGAGAACGTGGCGGGCTTCATCGTGCCGCTGTGCGCGACGATTCACCTGTCTGGTTCGATGATGAAGATTACGCTCTACGCCCTGGCGATTGTGTTCATGGCGCAGCTGCCGATCACCGGTGGCGCGGTCGTCGGCTTCGTGCTGCTGCTCGGCATCATGATGATTGCTGCGCCGGGCGTGCCTGGTGGCGCGATCATGGCCGCGGTTGGCCTGCTGCAGGCGAACCTGGGCTTCGACGAGTCGATGATCTCCCTGATGATCGCCGCTTACATTGTGGTTGACTCCTTCGGTACCGCGGCGAACGTGACCGGTGACGGCGCGATCGCGATGATTGTGAACCGTTTCGCGAAGGGCAAGATCGTCACGCAGGATATGGAACGCGCTAAGGAGATTCAGGCGCAGGACGCCTAGTCGTTAGCGAGCCCCCGCCCGAGCGGTGCCGCGACGAGCAGCTGCACAAGAAACAGCGTGAGCGCCGGCACCAAAAAGAAGTAGGCGGGGATCCACACGGCAACTGAGGTCCACAGCGGCAGGGATGCCGCCGCCCCGATGCACAGGAGTGCGCCGAGGGTGCGTGGCAGTTGCTGGAACGTGAGGATCACGGAGCGCCCCAGGGTTTCGCCCAGGGGCGCTTTTTGCTGCCCTTCTGGGGTTGTCTGGAGGTCCAGCTGCGCCTGGAGGGCGAAGAACCACACGCTGATGCCGGCGATGATGAGGATGCCGGACAGGGTGAGCCCTTGCGTGAGGTTGAGGAGGTGGCCGTCGATACTTGCTTGGAAGATGACCCACTGTTGGTAGATGACTCCGAGGGCGATGGCGACGAGGATCCCCCACCACTGCGTGGAGGCGCCGCCGAATTTGCCGCCGCCGTAGCGGAACTCGCGGAGGTAGTGCAGACCGTAGCGGGAGCCGCGGCCTTCGACCATGTAACCGGTGACGACGTTCGCCGCGCGGATCGCCATGCCGCCCGTCACGATTGGCAGGCTGGACAGGACGAAAAGCATGTTGACAATGACAATGTCCGCCATCAAGGTGAAGGCGGACATAAATCGGGAATCGGGATTGAAAAGGCTCACGCCAGCATGTTATCCCTTCACGGCGCCAGCTGCGACACCTTCTACGATGTGCTTCTGGGAAGACATGTAGAAGATGATGATCGGGACGATGGCGAGCACGAGCATTGCCATCATTGCGCCCATGTCGCGGTTGCCCTGGGATCCAACGAACTGCTGGATGACCACTGGGATGGTGCGGTATGGGGTGGACAGGCCGATGACGAGGTATGGCAGCAGGTAGTCGTTCCAGACCCACATTGCGTTGAGGATGGCGACGGTCACTGCGGTTGGCTTGAGCATCGGGAGGACGACGCGGAAGAACGTTTGCAGTGGGCTGCAGCCGTCGATGGTTGCTGCTTCTTCAATCTCGAGTGGGATTGACTTGACGAAGCCGGCGAACATGAAGACGGATAGGCCTGCACCGAAGCCGGTGTAGAGCACCACCATGCCGAGCGGGTTGGCCAGGCCGAGGCGGTCGGCGATGGTGACGGTTGGGAACATCACCATCTGGAACGGGATGACCATGGAGAACACGAACAGGTAGTACAGCGTGGACGTCCACCACGTTTTCACGCGGGTGATGTAGTAGGCGGTCATCGAGGAGAAGAAGACGATGGAGGCGACGGAGAGGATCGTGATGGTGAAGGACCACACGATGGCCCACGCGAAGCCTTCGCCTTGGATGCCGGTGATGTAGTTTTCGAATCCGGCCCACATGTCGCCGAGTGGGATGGCGAATGGGTTGTTGGAGATTGCGAACTTCTGCTTGAAGGAGTTCAGGAAGATGAACACGATGGGTCCGAGGAAGACCACGGTGAGGAAGACCAGCACCGCGTAGATGAGTACTTTGGCTGGGCCGCTGACGCTCGCCTCGGAGGCGGTGACGGGTGCCTTTGTTTTGGTTGCCATGGGTTATGCCTCCACTTCCTTGCTGCGTGTTGCGCGCAGCTGGAACATTGCGATGACGACGACCACTACGACGAAGATGACGGCCTTGGCTTGGCCGACGCCCTCGACGTTGTTGCGCAGGAACATCGTGTTGACGATGTTCAGGGCGACCATTTCGGTGGATCCTCCTGGTGCACCGTTGGTGAGCGCGAGGTTCTGGTCGAAGAGTTTGAAGGTGTTGGACAGGGTCAGGAAGAGGCAGATGGTGATGGACGGCATGATCATTGGGATGGTCACGTGGCGGAGCATTTCCCACTTGGAGACGCCGTCGAGTTCTGCTGCTTCGATGAGCTCTGGTGGCACGTTCTGCAGGCCGGCGATGTAGATGATCATCATGTAGCCGACGAGCTGCCAGTTAATGAGGATGACCAGGCCGAGGTAGCCGTACTTCCAGTCGGAGACGATCGTGGTGCCGTATTGGGCGAGCACGGCGTTGATCATGGACTGCCATGTGTAGCCGAGGACGATGCCGCCGATGAGGTTCGGCATGAAGAATACGGTACGGAAGAAGTTGGTGCCTTTGAGTTTCCGTGTCAGTGTCCAGGCGATTGCGAACGCGAAGACGTTGACGGTGATGATGGAAACGATGGAGACGAGGGCGGTGAATCCGAACGCTCGGACGAAGCCTTCTCGTGCTTGGAACGCTTGGACGTAGTTGTCGACTCCTACCCAGGTTGCGTCGGTGATGGTGTGGAAGCTGGTGAATGACAGCAGGAAACCAATGACGAATGGGGCAAGGAAGGCGATCAAGAACGCAAGCAGCGTCGGCAGTACGAAGATTGGGAAATATTTCTTCAGTGATTGCTGCATTTGTGGTGCCTATCTGGGGAATAAAAAGCGCGGAGTGCGCTGTTCGCACACCCCGCGCTCTGGTTTACAACATGTTCAGTGCTTAGTTGGAGCCCTTTTCGGCCTTCCAGTCCTCGCTGAACTTAGCGACGACGTCTGCCCATTCCATGTTGCCGGATGCGTACTGGGCGAGGTTGCCGCCGAAGTCATCCTTGAATTGCTGGGATGGGAAGAACTGGAAGTCCCATGGCAGGGTGGTCAGCTCGGTGTTGGAGATTGCCTCCTGCACCTGGCGTGCCAGTGGGTCTGCCGGGACGTCGGTCTCCGTGTAGTTCTTGAACGGCGCGATGAAGCCGAGGTCCTCGATGACGTGCTTCTTGCCTGCCTCGGAGGTGAACAGCCAGTTCAGGAAGTCCTTGGTGGCCTGCTGGTCCTCTTCTGGGGCCTTGGCGTTGATGGCGAGGTAGTTCTCGGTGCCGACGTTGATGCCGGTCTTCTCCTCATCTGGGAGGCCCATGTACATCGGGAGGAACTTGATCTTGTCTTCCTTCACGACGTTGCCGTTCACGTCGGCGATCTGCGACCATGCCCAGTTACCGTTCTGGACGAAGGCTGCCTGGCCGAGTGCGAACTCTGCCATGGAGTCGGAGACTGCCTTGGACGGTGCCAGGGTCGGCGCGACGGTGGAGTTGTTCAGGTACAGGTCAAAGAGGTTCTTGAACTCCTTGTTGTACTTGAAGGTGACGTCCTCTGCGTCGGTGGTGCCGAGGTCCTCGAACTCGAAGTGCATCGGGCCGTTGGCCAGGTGCGTCTGCCAGCGCCAGTCCTCACCGCTGGTGAGGGAGGTGGAGGCGAAGGTGCCGTCGATGCCAAGCTCGTCCTTCTTCGACTGCATGTCTTCGGCGAGCTTCTTCAGGGATTCGAAGTTCTTGACTTCGTCCATGGAGGCGACTGCCGGGTTTGGCAGTGCGAAGTACTTATCGGTGATGTCCTCGTTGTAGATGATGCCGAAGCCTTCAACTGCGAACGGGATGCCGCGCACGGTGCCGTCTTCCGCGGTGAGCGGGGTGACGTCCTCGTTGAGGTCCTGTGCGAGGGAGAAGTCGGACAGGTCTGCGGTGTAGTCCTTCCAGGTCTTGAAGCCGGTTGGGCCGTTCATCTGGAAGAGCGTCGGAGCGTCGGACTTGCCGACCTCGGTGCGCAGGGTCTGCTCGTAGTTGCCGGATGCCGCGGTGACGACCTTGACTGGGACGCCGGTCTCTGCGGTGTACTCTTCGGCGATTGCTTGGTAGGTCGCGTCCTGCTCAGGCTTGAAGTTGAGGAAGTAGACGTTCGGACCTTCGGTGTCGCCACCGCCGCCACAGGCGACGAGGGCGGATGCTGCCAGTGCTGCGACAGCGGTTGAGGCAAAAGCTCGCGTGAATTTCTTCATGGGCCATCCTTCATGTGTAGCCGTGCTCCTTGCCAGCGTTACCCGATGCGGTTCACGGCGCGTTATAAGGTACTACCTCAGCATAGTGACCATTTATGGAGCACGGCAAACATTATGGCCCGCGTCACATCTCCGGGGGTAATTTATAGACGATTGCTTCGTCCGGATGCCCCGGCAGCACATGATCGAAATAGGACTGCGCCGCCTCGGCCAAGGTGACGTAGCGTTGGTCGTTTTGGCTCATGAACCAGCGGTGATCCAGGATTTCGTGGAAAATCTGCGCGGGTTCGAGCTTCTCGCGCAGCTGCGGCGGGATGAGTTCCACGATGGGTTCGTAGTTCTTTACCATCCAGCGGTGCGCGACGGCTTCGAGGGGGAGCTTGCCGCCGTAGCGCACGGCGCGGTAGACCTCCATCTCGCCGAGGAGGCGCTGCGCCTGCCGGTCCTGCACCTCAAGTCCGGTGAGCCGCAGCAGCTTTTTCTGGTAGAAGCCTGTGGAGAACACGGCGGGTTCGATGATCACCCGGTAGGTGTCTTCCCCGTCGTGTTCGATCTCGACTTCGCCGACGTCGAAGCCCAGCTCATTAATCTTTGCGACGCGCCCAGCGATCGCCCCGAACGCATCACCTTCGACGATGAGCTCCCCTGTCATCAGGTCCCACAGTTCGTTGTAGGTGGAGGCGATGTCGTTGCCGAGGGTGATCACGTCGACGTCCTCGCGAAGGTAGCCGCCTGCCTGCAGGTCCATCATCTCGCCAATGATGTTGACGCGGGCGACGTCGACGTCGTAGAGGCGTCGTCCGTCGGAGATGGGGTCGTGGAATTCGCCGGTTTCGGCGTCGACGAGGTAGGCGGAGAACTGGTCGGCGTCGCGCCGGAACAGGGTGTTGGACAGGGAGACGTCGCCCCAGTAGAAGTGGAGCAGGTGCAGGCGCACCAGCAGCACCGCCAGGGCGCGCACTAGCTTGTTGATGGTGTCGACGGTGATGTCGCGGGAGAACACATCGCGGTACGGGAGTGAGAACCGCAGGTGCTCCGTGACCAGGCAGGGGGTGAGTTCCTCGCCGTTCTCGTCGACGCGGTGCGTGATGACGGCCACGGGGACGACGCAGGGGGCGTCGAGCTCTTGGAGCCTCCGGAGCATGTTGTACTCGTGGTAGGCGACTTCCCCGCCGATTTCCTTGACTGCGAAAACTAGCCCGTCAGCTTCGATGAGGCGCACCGTGTGTCGCGAAATGCCGCGGGGCAGCGCCGCGAGGAGGTCGGAGGACCAGTCCTCGAGTGGCTGCGCCCACGGCATTTTCAGCAACGTCGGTGCGTAGACGGGCGAGACAACGCTGAGTTTCTCGCGCAATGTGTGTCCTTAGATCCGCTGGCCGGTTGCCTTGCTGAAGACGTGGAGCCCACCGTCAACGATCTGGACGTGGACGACGTCGCCCTTCATCACGCCGGACAGTGGCGCGGTGCGCACCACGATCTGGCCGGAGGTTTCCTCCTCGAGGCCCTCTTCCTTCCACCCGCCGCCTGCGAGGTGGCCGTACAGGTAGGAGTCGGAGCCGAGCTCCTCCACGAAGTCGATCTCGACCGGGATGGAGTGCTTCGCGGTCTCGTCGACGACCTGCAGGGACTCTGGGCGGAAGCCGAGGATGACCTGGCCGTCGTCTTCCACGGTGAGGTGGGAGATGTGCTCGTCGGAAAGCGGGATGGAGGCGCGGCCGAGCTTGGCCACCTTCTCGTTCAGGTCGACGTCGAAGGTAGACAGGTTCATGGCCGGGGAGCCGATGAAGCCTGCGACGAAGACGTTATTCGGGTGATCGTAGAGCTCACGCGGGGTGCCTACCTGCTGCAGGACGCCGAAGTTCAGGACGGCGATGCGGTCGCCCATGGTGAGGGCTTCCGTCTGGTCGTGGGTGACGTACAGCGTGGTTACGCCCATGCGGCGCTGCAGGTTCGCGATCTGGGTACGGGTCTGCACACGCAGCTTCGCGTCCAGGTTGGACAGTGGCTCGTCCATAAGGAAGACCTGTGGCTTGCGCACGATGGCGCGGCCCATAGCCACGCGCTGGCGCTGACCACCGGACAGTGCCTTCGGCTTGCGGTCGAGGTACTGGGTCAGGTCGAGGGTCTTTGCAGCCTCTTCCACTCGCTTGTCGATCTCGGCCTTGTCCATGCCGGCGATCTTCAGCGCGAAGCCCATGTTCTCGCGCACGGTCATGTGCGGGTACAGGGCGTAGTTCTGGAAGACCATCGCGATGTCGCGGTCCTTCGGGCTGACGTGGGTGACGTCGCGGTCGCCGATGCGGATGTGGCCTTCATTGGTGTCCTCGAGACCGGCGAGCATGCGCAGCGCGGTCGACTTACCGGAGCCGGACGGGCCGACGAGGACGAGGAACTCCCCGTCCGCGATTTCAAGGTTGAGTTTGTCGACACTCGGTGTGGTCGCACCCGGGTAGATGCGCGTTGCGTTGTCGTAAGTTACTGATGCCATGTGGTCCTCCATCGGCAGGTACGTGCCGAACGTTCCGTAGTGGGGATAAGGTACTCCCTTAACCTACCATCTGGAATCACAAGCCCATACTCGCTATGTCGCGAGTCACACTCCCGCTACCCCCGTTACATCCTCCCCCCGTACGGGGCTGAACTGCGTGACGTGTCCCCGTTTTTCAAACTTTTTTCTATTTGGAATACCCCAAGGTCAGCGCGAAATTAAGAGAAAGTTAAGAAACCTTCGTTGTCCCCTGTCTTTAAAGTTTAGGCCGATTTTCTCACGGGTATTCCCCTTTTCGCAGCTGGTTCCGTATAGTCCCAAGTAGAGAAATTCGAAGCAGAGACCCGGCACCTAGAACACGAGGTGCCGGGTTTTTCTTTGCCTTCTTAGAATTTTTTTAGGGTTAAGCGACAAAATGTGTGCTTTTCTCGGCGTGTCGACTTAAGTGACAAATTGTGTGCTTTTTGGGGGTTGGGATGGGTGGGTTGTGGGGTGTTGTGCTGGGGTTATGAGCGTCCTGCCCAGCCGTGTCGGATGGCCCAGGAGGGGTTGAAGTCGGTGTCGATGCCGGTGTCGTAGACTTTCGGTCGACCGTCGGGTGAGTTGGCTTGGTCGCGTTCACGCATGTGTGCCTGGCGGGCGTGTGCGTAGCCTGCGTGGCCGAAGTCTTGCTCGATTGCTAGCGCCAGCGGGTCATCGTGGTGTTGGGTATGCAGGTAGAGCCACCAGTCCATGATGATTCGCTGGTGTTCGTCAAATGTGCCGCGGTGGGCTCGGGCGAGGTGTTT